>JAZUHO010000126.1:0-7492 GCA_045641745.1 Agathobacter sp.
AGAGAAGTTCTTTTTCTTTCTTCCACGTTTGTCTTCTGTTACGCTTGTAATTGCAATTACAATATAAACATCAGCAACTTTACCATTTGTGATGAAACATTTTGATCCATTAAGAACCCACTCATCACCATCTAATACAGCTTTTGTCTGTGCTCCCTGTGCGTCTGTTCCTGCACCTGGCTCTGTTAAAGCAAAAGCTCCAAGGTACTCGCCAGTAGCAAGTTTTGAAACGTATTTCTGTTTCTGCTCTTCTGTTCCATAAGTTAAAATTGGATCAATACATAAAGAAGTATGTGCAGAAACTACAACACCTGTTGTTGCACAAACTTTTGATAACTCCTCTACACACATAACATATGTGAGTGGATCACATCCCTGTCCGCCGTACTCCTTTGGAACTGGGATTCCCATGAATCCATATTTTGCCATCTTTTTAACTGTCTCTGCTGGGAACTGTTCTGTCTCATCAGTTTCCTGAGCAAGAGGTTTTACTTCTGTCTCAGCGAACTCTCTAAAAAGTCCACGAGCCATCTCATGTTTCTTGTCTAAAGTGAAATCCATGATTTATTTCTCCTTATTTTTTATTATTTTTATTTCACGCAAAGGCTTGCCTCGCAAAGCTTAGCAAGCCATATTATTTCTACTGAGCGTCTACAGGTGTTTTTGTACGATCTGCGTTGTATACGTAGAATCCTTTTCCACTCTTAGCACCTAAGTTTCCACCACGTACCATCTTACGGATTAATGGACATGCACGATATTTGCTGTCTCCAGTCTCTTTGTAAAGAACATCCATAATAGCAAGGCAGATATCTAAACCGATGAAGTCACCTAACTCTAATGGTCCCATTGGATGATTTGCACCAAGTTTCATAGCAGCATCGATACCAGCGATGTCTGAAACACCTTCCATCTTGATGAAAGCAGCTTCATTAATCATTGGAATTAAGATACGGTTTACAACGAATCCAGCAGCCTCGTTAACCTGTACTGGTGTTTTGCCGATTTCTTCTGAGATTTTCTTGATTGCATCTACAGTTTCAACTGGTGTGTTAACTCCAGCAATAACCTCGATCAATTTCATACGATCAGCAGGATTGAAGAAGTGCATTCCCACCATTGGACGAGTAAGTCCATTTCCGATTTCTGTAATAGAAAGAGAAGATGTATTAGAAGCAAAGATACACTCTGGTTTTGCAATCTTATCAAGCTCTGCAAATGTTGTCTTCTTAACTTCCATATTTTCAAATGCAGCCTCTACGATTAAATCGCAGTCTTTGCATAAATCTTCTTTTAATCCAGCAGTAATTTTTGAAAGGATTCCATCAACAGCTTCCTGTGTCATTTTTCCTTTCTCAACAAGTCTTGCATATCCTTTTGCAATCTTGTCTTTTCCGCCGTCAGCCCACTCCTGTTTGATATCACAGAGTGCTACTTCATAGCCTTCTACCTGAGCAAAAGCTTTTGCAATTCCCTGTCCCATGGTTCCTGCACCAATAACTCCAACCTTCATTCTAGTTCCTCCTAAAATTAAATGATGTATTTTGTTAATATACGATTAACTCTGATAAGGGGATGGACTCCCATCCCCTATAATAAACAATATGTATTATCTTTCAACGATTGTTGAGCAGCCCATTCCGCCACCGATACACAATGTAGCAAGACCTCTCTTAGCATCGCTTCTCTGCATCTCATGTAATAAAGTTACAAGGATACGGCATCCAGATGCTCCTACAGGATGTCCAAGTGCAATTGCGCCACCATTTACGTTAACCTTGTTCATATCAAAGTTAAGGTCTCTTGCAACAGCGATAGACTGTGCTGCAAATGCCTCGTTTGCTTCGATTAAGTCGATATCATCAATAGAAAGACCTGTCTTAGCTAATACTTTTCTTGTAGATGCAACTGGTCCAACTCCCATGATTTCTGGTTCTACTCCGCCAAGAGCTCCAGCTACCCATGTAGCCATTGGTGTAACACCAAGCTCTTTTGCTTTCTCTTCACTCATAACAACAACTGCTGCTGCACCATCATTGATTCCTGATGCGTTACCAGCTGTAACAAGTCCGCCCTCTTTGCCAGAGCAGCATTTTAATTTAGCAAGAGACTCTGCTGTAGTTCCAGCACGTGGTCCTTCGTCTGTAACGAAGTCGACGATTTCTTTCTTAACCTTAACTGGTACAGGAACGATCTCATCATTGAATTTACCAGCTGCCATAGCTGCTTCACATTTCTGCTGGCTGTTTGCTGAGAACTCATCTAATTCTTCTCTTGTAATTCCATATTTATCACATACGTTCTCTGCTGTAATCATCATGTGGTAATGATTGAATGCATCTGTTAATGCATCGTTTACCATACAGTCAATGATTGTAGCATTGTTCATACGATATCCAAAACGAGCTTTTGTCATAGCATATGGAGCCATTGACATATTTTCCATACCACCTGCAACAACAATATCAGCCTCTCCAGCCATAATCATTGTAGCTGCATCGTTTACACATTTAAGACCTGAACCACAAACTACGTTAATAGTAATTGCTGGTACTTCGATTGGAAGACCTGCTTTGATTGAAGCCTGACGTGCAACGTTCTGTCCCTGAGCTGCCTGAATTACACAACCCATTTTTACTTCATCAACCATCTCTGGTTTTACACCAGCTCTGTTTAATGCTTCTTTAATTACGATTGCTCCTAAATCTGCTGCTGGAGTATTGCTTAATGCTCCACCCATCTTGCCGATTGCGGTACGGCAAGCACCTGCTAAAACAACTCTCTTTGCCATCTTGTATTCTCCTTCATAATGTTATACTTTGTTAAAAAATGCTGTTAATTTTTTAACAAGGCTATAGTACCACACTTGGAACGTAAAATCAACGAATTTTAGCATTTCTTTCGAAAAAATTTATGCTTGTGGCTTTTTCTGGACATACCAGTTTTCCAATTTTAGGGCATTCTTTGTTAATTTTTTATCAGCTCAAGTGCAATAATTCCCTCACTTTCCAAGCCTTTTTTGTGCAATATTAACAACTTCATTTTCTGTATTCAAGGAATGAAAAAATTCATTTTGTCTATTCTCTCTCGTTTTGTTACTTAAGTACCACCTCAATTATTGTCTAAAAATTCACATTCTCAAACACTTTTTTCATTCTTTTAGTTTCTCTCTATTGTTTTATCTGTCACTTTTTTCTTCCAGGGCAAAAGCGAATTTTGCAATATATCGTTGCGCATCCGTCACTCCCTCGCAAAGTTTTTTGTTTCATAGAAGAAATTTTTTGTTTCATAGAAGGAGTTTATTGTTTCATGGAAGGAGTTTCGGTTCGTAATGTGAAATTTCAAATCCTTAATTTGGCTATTTTAGTTGGCTATGCAACAAAAAAATCAGAGCAACATTGTATCGCTCTGATTTTTATTTCTATTCTATTTTTCTATTCCATTTTATTTTTCCTAGTAGAACACATGATTTCCAATCACAGTTCCATCAATTAAATTATTATTCATTCGGAAATACAGGCAATCTCCGATTGGATTCTGTCCGGCTAACGCAGCCTTTGCTGCATTATAACAGCTCTGTGTTGCCTTATTATTCTCCATTGCAAGTGCTAATCTTCCACTGGCCACCGGTGAAAACTGTCCCTTCTGATATACCACTTCCGTAATTGTATTTGGGAAAGAGCTACTTCTCACACGATTTAAGATTACACTAGCCACTGCTATCTGGCCCTCATAAGGCTCTCCACCAGCTTCACAATAAATAATATTTGCAAAGAGATACATTTCCTCGCCTTCCGCCTCGACCACCTTGTTCCGGTCAATCGTCGCCTGCTGCTTTTGCAATTCCTCTTTTCGCTTTGCATCCTCACGCGCCTTTTGTTCCTCAAGCTTACGCTCATACTCTTCCATTTGCTTTATTTTTTGTTCCAACTGCGCGTTTTCTTCCTGCTTTTGGCTTAAATCATTACTTGCCACGCTTACCTCGGTCTGCTTGTCCTTAATCAATTGGGTCAACTCCGCCTGTTTTGCTGCCAAGGTTGTCTTTGCTTGCTCCAGCACCGCCTTTTCACTCTCAATATCGCTCTTGGTCTGTGCAATCTGCGTAATGGTTGTCTGGTAATCCGTCAGCATTCTTCTGTCATAATTGCTGAGCTCCGTCACATACTCCATGCGATTTATAAGCTTCGCAATGCTTCCGGATTCTAGCAATTCGGATAGCACGGACTTTGCTGACTGATTCTCGTACATATACTGGATTCGACTTTTCATATCTGCGTACTGTTTTTCTGCCTTCTCCTCCGCAGCTTTCAGTTCTTCCAATGCAATCGCAAGCTCCGTTTCCTTCTCCGCAATCTGATCATTTACCAGATTCAGCTCATTCGACACCTTATACATGTTAGAATTCATGTCTCCTAAGGCTTCTTGTAGCTGTTGCTTTTCCCCCTCAAGCTTTTTCTGCTGCTGCAAGGCTTCCTGCTGCTTTTTCTTCAACTCAGAAAGTGAGGTCGCATTCGTCTGTATCTGCTCTTTGTATAAAAAAGTGGAAAAGGCGAGGCATACCATAAGTCCAAAAGCGATGCCACGTTTCCACCATTTCTTTCTTTTCTGAATCATAAAGTCCCTTCCTGTCCCCCCAAGATTTTGTTTTTCCTTTCCATTCTATAATATAACTTGTTTTTTTTCCACTGATACTAGGAAATGCCTTATATTTTTCAACTTTTTTATTTATTACATATTTTTCGCTTTATACATATTTTTTCCTTTTATAGCAGATTGTTTTTCCTTTTTTTATATGGTACTATAAATACATATTTTAGTAAATTTTTGTGAAAATGCGGGGATAAAATTATGAAGTTTGTGCATGCTGATGATTTAAAACCAGGAATGCGTCTAGCCAAGCGTATCTATAATAAAAATGGTGTCTTACTTTATGATCGCGATGTCAAGTTAACAGACTACGTAATCAATAATGTTACGAACTTTGGACTGATTGGCTTATATATTTTAGAGCCAGCGGAACCACTTCCACCTCTTACTGAGGAGGATATTGAATTTGAGCAGTATCAAACAATCTATATGTTTCAATTGCGCGAATGTATCGATATGCTTCGCAAAGGCAAAAAGCCATCAATTTTTCTTAATCTTGTAAGTGACATTATTTCTCGCTACGGGCAATTGGATCACAAAATTCAGTTTGCGCAAAGTCTTAGAAGTGCTGATGATTTCATATACAAGCATTCCATCAATACCAGTATACTTGCTGCTATGATTTCAAATGCTATGAAATTAACAAAAGAAGAGCAGCTTTCTGTTGTTGCAGCTGCCTTGCTATATGATATTGGATATTTGTACGTTTCAAAATCTATTCTTGAGAAAGGAAATGCGCTCTCTCAAGAGGATAAGGATATGATACAAATGAATCTCGAGCATGGCTTTTCAGACTTGAAGATTAATTTCCAGCGTGATGATTTTCCAGCACGCTCTATGATGCTCACAGAATATTTCATTTTCCGTCATAGTACAAGTAAACCAATGAATACTTCCAATGAACGCGTTACGCTTATGGCAGATATCCTTACGGTTGCAGATGCATACGATCAAATGACGGCCATGAATGTACATCAGGCGCCTCTCTCTGAAATTATGGCGATGCATGCCCTACTCGACAATCCAGATTTATACAGTCTAAGTGTAATCAACGCCTTAGCCGATTGTATTCACATCGTTCCTGTCGGGGCAAGTGTGGATCTTTCCAATCATACAAAAGGAATTGTTCTTGTTGAGAATCCAGGCAACTTCATGCGCCCTCTTGTCTTATGTATTAGTAACAATCAGCTGTATGATTTGAGCAATGATAATATCTATCGTCATATGCAGATTGTAGATATTATGAAAACGATGGACAATCGAATCCACATTGATGACTCTGCTGTAAAAATGTTTGCTGGTGATGATCGTATGAAAGGAACTGTCAATAAATTTAAAAGTAATCAGCAGAAAGAGGCGCAACGTAGTGCAGTTACTTCTCCTACTACGCCTTCAAGCACCTCTACGTCAGCAGCCTCAGCTCCGGTTGAACTCCCAAAGGATCTCAATGATTTAGTAGAGACAGAAACCGTATCAACCGCAACCAACTTGGGCGGAAGCCTTTTGGATAATGCTCCCGAAGAAACTGTTTCACCAAAGAAAAAGCCAACAAAGAAAAAGAAGCTTTTCTAATTCTTTCCTGACCATTTTTCCATTATATATGCTAAGAGCTAAACTCCTTGAATACCTATCTACTTGCCAATACATGCGTGTAGATACTTATTCTCAGAGCCTAGCTCTTTTTTATTTCCTCTACTACCCCATATATTTCTCAAGGAAATACAAGGGTATGGTAAGAAGTGCCATCACTCCACCGATATAGTACAGTGTTTTTCCACTTTTGCTCTTCACGGAACGCTCTAGCGTAATGCGATCTGTCTTTGGATTGTAATAAATATTGGGTTTACTTCCCACACGAATCCCCTCATCATCCATCAACTTACATTGATGATATTGTCCGTTATAGATGAATTCTATGGTCAGTTCCTGCCATCCATCATGCTTTACTTTGGAAACCACTTCCGAATGCAATAACAGGCACTTTTTCTTGGTATTATAATCGCCCCAGTATTGCATCGTTCCCAGTATGAAATTGAATGCCACTGCCCCAACTACCACAGCAGTCCCTAACATTTCTGTGAAATAGGCAAACGCCACTCCAACAAGAAACGATGCTACTAGTACTGGAAGCAGTCCTTCCATTGCCTTCTTGGCATTTGCGTTTGCAAGATTTTTCTCCTTCTCGCTGGAATACACTTCATCCCCAATCCGCACCGCCTTTTCTCCATATTCTGGTTCTAAGCTATCCTCAAATCCAATTTCTTCATACAGCGGGCTTCTTTCTTCCTCTTTCTTCACAGCCATCCGCTTCTGTCCTTTCCCGTTTTCTTTGCATTTTTATTTTTCTTATTTCTTTTTCTCATTTCTTTTTCTCATTTTTATTTTCTTATTTTCATTTCTAATTTCATTTTCTAATTTCATTTCTTTTTAATTTCTTTCTCGCCTTTTACTCCTATTATCTTCTTTTCCGTCATATCCGTCAAATCAAGTATATCACGCGGATTGTTAAGTAACCTCTATGTAAGAAGAAAAGGCTTGTCAACTTTTTTGTTTAAATGGTCTAAAATCGTAGGGTGCAACTAAGACGGACCACAAAATAAGCTGTCAAATGGTAACAAATGGTCCCATTCC
The DNA here is from genome assembly GCA_045641745.1 of Agathobacter sp. Lineage (GTDB taxonomy): Bacteria > Bacillota > Clostridia > Lachnospirales > Lachnospiraceae > Roseburia. Next base: position 7,279 of record JAZUHO010000126.1, read on the forward strand.
ATGAATTTTAACTAACCATCCTTGCAACCAAAAAGAAGAGAATGCATAAATAGTACTCATTATGCATTCTCTTCTGTATAAATACTTTGTCTATGTTCTACAGCTAGGTTAGAAAACCACGCCTTTTCGAATTATTACATATTTTTCACGGTTGCGATATCTACTGGAGTAAGCTTGCCATCTGCAGTCTCTAAGGATAATGCAAGGGCATTTG
>JAZUHO010000127.1:0-13783 GCA_045641745.1 Agathobacter sp.
AAAGAAAAACTTATAATAAGAATTATGAAAGTGAGCTTAGAATAAGCATCACGAAAGAAAACTTATAATAAGAATTACGAAAGCAAACTTAGTCTAAGAATCACGAAAGGTGAGCTTACAATAGTAAAAAAATATATGTAATTCTATAGTATATTTTTAAGGATATAGGGTAAAAAAGAACCAACGCAGATACACAGAGTGTGTTTCTTGCGCTGGTTCTTTTAAGTTATGGTTTGTATTCCTATTTCAAGGGAATTATTTATCTAATAAATCTGCATAGAACTCTGCATAATCCGTTCGATTCTCTTTGGTGTAATCGATGGCAGAAGATGGATGCTGATTCAATCTTCCGGTAAGAAGATAAGGAATATCATATCCCCAGGTTACGCCAGATTCTTTCATAGGAACCATATGTTCCTCTAAGAACTTCAAAATTGGGAATACATTGTATTTTGGATTCTTAAGGAAACTAATCAGAAGCTCCATTGCACAGTTTCCAGCGCCGCGTCCCATGGACATCATGGTTGCATCTAAGTAGCTGACGCCGCGAGCAGTAGCCTCGATGGTGTTAGCAAATGCAAGCTGCTGATTGTTATGTGCATGCATTCCAATGTATTTGTTATATTTTTCTGCAACTTCCATATATTTATCTGAGATGGAACGAATCTGCTCAGGATAAAGAGAGCCATAGCTATCTACAATGTAGATACCATCTGCACTACTTTGTCCGACCATTTCAAGTGCCTGATCAATGTCAGCTTCTTTGGCATTGCTAATGGCCATAATGTTACAAGTAACCTCATAACCCTTAGCCTTCGCATCTTCAACCATTTCGATAGCAGCAGGCATCTGATGTACATAGGTAGCAACACGAACCAAATCAATGACACTATCCTTTTTGTCAACAATGTCATGCTTATAGTCGCATCTTCCGACATCAGCCATAACCGCAATCTTCATATCCGAATTGTTATCGCCTACGATTGCGCGAATGTCTTCTTCATTACAGAATTTCCATTTGCCGAATTTGGTTGGATCAAAAAGCTCTTTGGAAGCCTTATAACCAAATTCCATATAGTCCACACCAGCTTTCACATTGGTGCGATAAAGTGCATTTACGAAATCATCACTAAAACCAAAATTGTTAACAAGACCACCATCTCTTAGAGTTGCATCCACTACTCGAATATCAGCACGAGCAGTCATTAAATCGCCTTTTTGAGCCATTACCATATCCTCCTATCACTTTAACGCTTTAAAGCGTTAAGTACATAATACCATATATTGAACAAAATGCAAGCATAATATTCAGAAAAGTTCGCTTTTTTACTTTCTTTACAATTATAGCATAGGAGAATATAATGAAGTAGTTGTGAAATTTGAAATTTTCCTTGAGGAGGGAACATATGATAAACATTCTTTGTCCAGAAGGACTTCCAATAGTTGCATTCTTTGGAGTGCTATTTGCATTTGCAGCAACTTGTCTTGCAATTGCAAAGTTAAATAAATACTTACCAAGAGACTTGGGAAGAGCATATGCGGTAGAAGGGAAGCTGTCACAGGGAAAACCAAGAGGTGCGGGAATTATCTTTATTTTTGCCTTTGTAATTGCAACCTTACTATTTGCGCAGATGAACGTAGAAATCGGGTTATACTTGATTCTTATCGTTGTGGAAATGTTAACAGGATTCTTTGACGATGCAGCAGAGAAGCCATGGGGCGGATTTGTAAAAGGAATTCTTGATTTTGCAGTGGCAATTGTGACGGCGCTCGTATATATCAGCTACAATGGTTCTGATGTCAACTTCGCCATTTTCGGAGGAAGCATTACACTTCCACCAATCGTGTTTGGAATTCTTACCGTCATCCTTGTATGGGCATCCATCAACGTAACAAACTGCTCAGATGGAGTAGATGGATTATCTGGATCCCTTACCATTGTAACAATAATGACGGTTTTTACCTTGGATCAGATTCTGGGAGTTGCGGATTCCTTTAATTACACCATTCTATTATTCGCAGTCTGCTTACTTGGATATTTATGGTACAACGCAACTCCAAGCAAATTGTTGATGGGAGATGCAGGCTCTCGTGCAATGGGAATCTTCATCGCAATCGCAATTCTTAAGAGCGGTAGCCCATTTATGTATTTGCTGGTGGCAGCCACTCTTATTGTGGATGGTGGAATTGGACTTGTGAAGTTGTCACTACTTCGTTACCTTAAGATTCATATCTTAAAGAACACCACAACGCCATTGCATGATCATGCAAGAAAGAAGTTAGAATGGTCCAACGCACAGGTGGTATTTCGTTTCGTGATTATTCAGTTGATTATTTCGGTAGCAACGATTTATCTGGTGTTAATTTAATATGAGAAAAAGCGAATGTCTAATGATATTGGACATAAACTGAGAATGCTTGATTTTATAGGATTTATAGGAATTCGCTGTTTATGGTAAAGACATTTTGCTGCTTTCGATGTAGATTATAGCCATCACAAAAAACGGAGGCGGTTTAATGGATATGGTAAAAATGGGAAGCTTTCTTGCGGAGCTTCGAAAGGAACATAATTTGACGCAGGCTGAGCTCGGAGAAAAGCTAGGAGTAACTAACAAGACGATTTCCCGTTGGGAGACAGGCAATTATATGCCACCTGTTGAGATGTTAGAAGAACTGAGCAATATGTATGGGATGTCCATTAATGAACTTCTGAGTGGTAAAAAATTATCCACGGAGGAATACAAAGAGATGGCAGAAACAAACATTAAAGAAACATTAAAGGCAAGTGCATTTAGCATAAAGGATAAGCAGGAGTTTTTTAAGAAAAAGTGGTTAAAAGAACATGCTATGGCTATAGTATTTGCTTATATTGTATGGATGCTATTTGCTCTCGCACTGGCAAAATACAATTTGCCTATTTATTTAATTGGAGTTGTGGGTGGATTTATCGGTGTAACCATCTATGCATTTTTTCATAATCGAATGATGGCTTATGTTGAAAATTGTATATATGGTGGAAAATGGGATAAATATAAAGATAGCGACAACTAGAGACGCAGTTTTAAGGCCTTGGGCAATGGCAACAAAATGGAAATTAGTAATAGAATATGCAAGGTTATAGCTATGAAAATTTATTTGTGAATATTCAATAGGTATAGACAGATTAATTAGGCGGAGCTTATGCTTCGCCTTTTTGGCGCCTGTTTTTCTGGGAAAATGGAGGTTTTTTGAAGGTTTTGAGAGCACTGTCCTATAAATAGGACTGGAAATGAATATAATGGGAAGTGTGCAAGACCTAGAACAAAAAAGCCAGAAAGAAAAGGTCAGACGCTGATTTTTCCGAATTATAGAGAGGGCATGAGTATGAGTGATATTAGTGAAATGGATTTGTATAGCCAGCTTTTCGAAGATGTGAAATATAAGTACCAAAGTATAGAAGATTATGCTTGGGGAGAAGAACTGATTGACTATAAATTAATCGTTTATAAAAATGATAAATCCACAATACCACAGTATTCAAAAATAACACAGAATGTGATAAAGGTAGGGCTCATTACAATTAATAAAAATGCGGCTGGAATGATTGTGGTAGTAAATGCGCTGTATGACACTTCCACAGAAAAGGTTTATATTAAAGAAAAGGATATTAATCTTTTTTGGAAATATCTTAGAAGAAGCATTATTATAGGCATGAATAATCATCCTGATGTCTGCGCGGCAAGAAATATTACTAGGCCAGAGGATATATTGGATTTAAGCTATTATCATAAAGGGAAGAGAGAAGTCTTTGTTAATAGTAAAGGTTATATCCAGTATAAAGCTGATAGTTCGTCCCAGGAGAACTTGGCTTTTAGAGCTGCCAGGCAGAGTGCTATGGACAACCCTAATATTACATATGTGTATGCGGCTTCTGGTGGACTTATCCATGATAAGCTCTGTAAAGAAATAGCCAATATCTCAGATGAAGACTTTAGGGCAAGTGCAGAATTCCCAGAGGGAGGAATCTGGTGCCCTAAATGTAGAAGAACCAATATCATTAGAAAGGGATGTAGTCCGCATGCGAAGCAAATCCCAATCTGTAATCACATTTTCATGAAGAACAATGTATCACTAAGTTTGGTTGAACGAATGATACAAGAGGGATGCAAGTTTTATGCTTCAAATCCTAATTGCCTTGAAATATCGGGGATTGAAGACAACTGGGAGATACATTTCTTTGAGGATAAAGTGACTTTATGGCATAACAATTATGTGAAGACAAGTGATACCGAAAGATATATCACAGACGGATTTCATAACCAACGATTTAAATCTAAAAACGTTAACCAAATGTTATATTATATATTTAATTATACGTGGGAGAAGCATTTAGAGGGGGAGAAATATAAGAAAGCACAGGAGGAAGCAAAAATTCTTACTGAGCAACAGACTTTGGAAGCAACTACGAAGAAGAGTATTTTGCGCCGCATTGTTGATTATATCAAATCGGTTTGGAAATAGATAAAGGACGAGGAACATTGCTATGAATGAAAAAGAGTATACTTGCGATATCAGGAATTGGTGAAAATATTCTATGTGGAATACTTGCAGAAATAGGCTATAGTTAGAGGTAAATATTGAAAGATAAGTCTTATAAATCAACGATTTATGGGTTGAGATTGTAGGAAGGAGCAATAATATGTACTATGTAATAGGAGATGTTCATGGTTGCTACGATGAGCTGATGAAATTGATATCAATAATAGAAAATCAGGATGACGATGCAAAATACATATTTGTAGGTGATTTTATAGATCGTGGACCTAAAACACCACAGATTATGGATTGGGTAGTAAAGAATATTACCATAGACGGCAAATTCAGATCAGTTCGCGGAAATCACGAGCAAGATGCTTTGGAGTGGTACAAATATGAATTACTACCATTCCTTGAGTTTGGGTACTATCCAGTGGAGATGGCACCGGAGACAAAATATGATTTAGGAGATGTATTTCTGAATCACTTTCATGGAAATGATAAAGAAATAGCATCATTCATGGATATTGTAGAAAAGGCGATGCCGTATAACCTTTCTGTGGAAATCGTGAGTGTTAATAAAGTGAAACAGACCTATCGAATTTGTCATGGTTGGCATGATTTCACCGAACGAAATATTAAGCTTCGAATGAGTACCAACCTTTATAGGAGACATTATACTGGGAATTATGTTAATGAGGAAATAATTGTGCATGGTCATACTCCAACAGTTGATTTAGACTATTGTGCTAATTCAAAGGATGATAGACCGGGACTGATAGTGTACAGACATAATGCAATCAATGTAGATGGTGGGTGCTGTTATGCGAAAAAGATGGGGATTAAGGGTGCTCTATGTGCCATATGTTTGGAGAATTTGCGGGAATTTTATGCATTTCCGCAAACGAATATTCAATTAGACGAATCTAGCGGTGATGATGAAAGTCAACTAGAAAGTGAAGCGTCAATATATGGAGTAAATGTAGAAGGATGTAATAGGAAGTCTCTCACAGAAATAGTTGAGAGAAACGAGATGTTGAGAAAACTTGGAATAAAATAGTAGGTGAAAGAATATTATCTTCCCCAATTAGTATCTAGGATGAGATTGCTGCTACAGAAAAGAAAGTGCAAACACTTAGAGTAGTAGCACAAGCAATGTACATAAGATTTTATGTTCAAGGCAAAAAGGATGATGAGAAATAATGTGGTGAAAATGCAATAAATAAAAGAAGAAATTTTATTTCGTCCTCTAAAGCGTTTCATATGGGAGAAAAACAGATGAAAATGATGATAAGTAATGAGAATTTAAATGAAAATGATGAGAATATGCTTCCACTTATTTTAAGAGGTGTTAATGTCGGGACATATCAGAAAGGGATTTATAATGCTTGGTATAAGAAATATTGCAAGAAATATAAAGCAACGCCAGGGATTCTAGAGAACTATGTATGTGGGGAATTGCATGCAAAGCTTGATATTCCAATTATGTTACCTGAAGATATTGCGCGTGTTGAAGAAATTCTTCGAGAAACAGAAGGAGTATCAATTATCGAATGGTTTAGAGATTATATCAAAAGAAACCTATAAACAGTTAAAATGTAGGAAAAGGTCAATTTGTGGTTTGATATTATGGGATGAATTACGAAATATATAAGATATGTCATTCCAAGGAATAAAAATCTCTAAGGGTTATATGCAGGAAGCTATGTCACTGATTGCAAATTATATCAACACAGCACTATAAGTCCAGAACTTGAGTATAGAAGTTATCATATAAAGGGGCACATAGATAATACAACTGCCACTATTACATATAATACGGACATTGGCACAAAGAATTTTAACAAATCACCTGCGTATAGAACATCCAATCAATTCGTGGCATAAATAGTTGTCATGATTTGCATTACAATTGGATTCTTAGTAACAAAAGTATTGACCATACCGGTACAGATAAAAAGCGCAAAGAATACAAGGTAAATCATGACTGTAAATTTTACTATATTATTTTTTTATATCTCCTTCTGGCTCATTCGAGAGCTGATTTTTTCAGACTAGAACACAGGTAAGCAGCCTATTTTCTCTGTTCCGATAACCACGATAAAAATGTCTCCATCAATTCATCTGAATATTTATAAAAGGTACCATTACAAGCAAAATATTTCCCTGTAAAAACATAGGTTTCTATCGAACCATCTTTAAGATATACGTTTATCGATTGTCCACCGTCTACTCTATCTTCCAGTGACACGTTAATTTTTTCTTGCTGTTTTATTTGATTAAGCACCTGAATAATTAATTCCAAATCAGAATTTTCAACTTTGGTTTCATTCACGAGTAAATTATATGTAACATAATCGATATTATAGTTTTCTTTTAAAGTTTCAATTGCTTCTACGTCAACTTCTGAACTAGTGCTCGTTGAAACCTGCATATTTGAAGTGCCGCCAGTTAATAAAGTGACGAGTTAAAAAATAAACAATAGTTTTTCATAATATCTCTTTCCTTTCAGTGTCTTTAAATATATATGATATATGTACAAATTTATCATGCATAAAAAGTACATATATTGTGCGAATAATTTCTCTATTGTGGTTGCAATTGATTGCTTGCAAGTGTATTATCACTCTAATTTCCTGTTGGAATATTCTGGCCACTTCCATCACCCCAAACTTTTTCAGCCAAAGTAATATACCGAACCTCATCTCCATTGGAAATTTGTAAAACAATATTATACAGAACTCCGGATACGGTATTTAAGGAACTTCTGCATACGCTGTTTTCAAAATTTATACTTCCTTTTCTGTCATAATAAGAATCATCTGCGTTTGCGAAAATAGTATATTCATACGTATGTATCATTGTATTTGGAAGAAACAAATTCTATCTTCATTCCGCTTTTTCCTTCTGTTATAGGGGAAAAGGCGAATGCAGAAATCTGAATATCATCTATTGCCATTTCTGTTTTTACCACATTATCTCGATCAAATAAAACATCTAAACTAACATCAAGACTTTCCGCTATCTTAATGATTTTATTCATGTCAGGCATTGACTCCCCATTTTCCCATTTACTAACGGATTGCCTAGATACGCCTGTTAATTCTGCGATATCATCTTGCGTATATGCTTTCAGTTTTCGATATTTTATCAAATTTTCTGAAAATGCCATTCCGGTTCCCCCTTTTCTTTTGCCCTTTTTATTTTAATAACCTGATACAAATAAATTAGCATTTTCCGCAGTTGCATGTAATCAATTGGCACTTTACATTTACGCAACAACGCCTTTTTTTCACAAATAAACGCTCCATAGTGTTAGAACAATCACTAGGGAGCGTTTTCTTTCGCACAAATTATATCCGCTTACGAAGCAGCGCATATAGCTTTTCGATATGAAGCGGCTTGCCTTGTACCGCATCTATTTTCAGTCGATTCTCTTCACTGAAGCCCACAAGAATGTTGTGGTTTGCTTCTGCGAGGTAATCCATAATTCCATCGATATCCGACTTCATATTCTTTGGGCACTTGATGTATAAGTGCTTATTGGCGCTGATATGAAGGGTATATGAGATACTGAAGTGATACCACAGTATCTTATGCAGTGTGGAATGCTTGTAAATCCACAAAATCTCTTTAATTGGAACCAAGGCGTTACCGGATGGTGAGGTTACAATAAAGTAATGTTCGGTAATAAACATATCCTCTGTGGCAAGCTGTGGAAGGGTGGCGAGCTCATCCTCGGCCTGCTCCAAGATATGTTTTGGATTTCCATAGACCAGCAGGTTCTGACAGCAAGGTGCCAAATACGGAAAATGCATAATTAAAAGGTAACGTATTAGCGAAATTGCTGAGTAGGCAATGGTTCCAAAATAAAGAAAGAAGAATAACACAAAGCCCTTGTGAAAGGCTGGCTCATTCAAATAGTATTTTGGAAGCTGGCCACTGATTCCTTCGTCCGTCCAATTCATGCTTTTGGCAATGTTTCCGAGTAAAGTGGTGTAGGATTTATCGGCTGCTGTTATCTTAGCGGAAAAGGTGAGAGCCTCGATGTGAGGAACACCTTGTTCGCAAATGGATGGAGATAAAAGCGTAATGCACAATTCTTCTCCAACATAGCTGTAATAGTAGTAACCGATTGTTTTCCCATAACGTTTGCAGGTATAGCCCGAGAAGGTTAAATCGGAAAGCGTAGCCTTTACATAGGGACTGTCGTTTTCTACCGTCTTAGCCAGCGTCAAATCCTCCGATAGTGCGTGGGGATGAAGCAGCTCACTCAGTGGAAAAACAAACCATACAATTGCCATCAGAATGATATATATAATTGGTGTAAAAAGCTTTCTTTTGAAGAAAGCTCGAATATTCTTTGATATATAGTGTTCGTAGTTCTCTAGCATAAGATTCCTCCTACAAGGAGTATACAGATTTGTGGAAGAATAATCAACCTTGCTTTTCATGGAAAAAGTTGATAGTATATCAGACGTAAGATGCAATACAGTCATGGATTTCGACTGGCGAAAGCAAGAGAAAATATAGATGAGAAAACGAGGAAATGAAGTGGAAGCATATACGACATTTGCGCAGGTATATGACCTGTTCATGGACAATGTTCCCTATGAAGAATGGAGCAATTATATCGTAGATAAGCTACGCTCTTTCGGCATCGAAGATGGCATGGTGGTAGACTTGGGCTGTGGGACTGGTAAGATGGCCAGAATGCTCGCAAAAGAAGGCTATCAGATGATCGGGGTAGACCTTTCTATGGACATGCTGGAGATTGCCAGGGAGCAGGAATATCTTTCTGAGGATATGGATGATTTCTCGGATGAGGAATGGGAGAATTGGAGCCCATCGGTATTCTATTTATTGCAGGATATGCGAGAATTGGAGTTATTTGAGCCAGCGCGCGCAATCTATAGTGCTTGCGATAGCATCAATTATATAGTAGAGGAAGCGGACTTGTTACAGACCTTTCAGTGTGTGTATGATAGTTTAGAGGAGGATGGAATCTTTTTATTTGATTTCAATCCGGAGTACAAATACCGCACGCTTCTTGCGGACAATACGTTTGCGGAGAACCGGGAAGAGAGTAGCTTTATTTGGGAGAATACGTTTGATCCAGAGACGGGAATCAACGAGTTTGACCTGACTCTTTTCTGCAAGGCAGAGGACGGACGATATGAGCGTTTTGAGGAAGTGCACTATCAAAAGGAATACTCCCTTTCTACCATACGACAGCTTTTAGAAAAAGCGGGCTTTACGCTCCTCGCTGCGAATGATGCGTATACGGATCAGGAGGTGACTCCGAATGCAGAGCGCATTACTGTGATTGCCAGAAAAGCTGGGAAGTAATAAGTAAAAATTAGAAAATTATGTATCCTATGAATAGGATGTGTTAGATAGTTAAAGGAGAATCGATATGTCAGATTATATTGTACGTGCAACTGCTGCAGATGCCAGCATTCGTGCCTTTGCGGTTTCGGCAAAGGAGATGGTGGAGAGTGCAAGAGAGCATCACAATACTTCCCCAATTATGACAGCTGCACTTGGAAGAATGCTTGCAGGTGGAGCCATGATGGGAAGCATGATGAAGGGGGAGAAGGATCTCCTTACTCTTCAAATTCAGTGTAGTGGACCAGCAAAGGGACTTACCGTTACTGCAGATGCTAAGGGAAATGTGAAAGGCTTTGCAGTGAATCCAGTGGTAGATCTTCCACCAAATGCACAGGGACATTTGAATGTTGGCGGCGCATTGGACCTTGGTGTACTTTCAGTTATCAAGGATATGGGATTAAAAGAGCCATATGTGGGACAGTGCCAGTTACAGACCGGTGAGATTGCAGAAGATTTAACCTATTATTTTGCGACCTCAGAACAGATTCCATCTGCAGTAGGCCTTGGTGTTTTGATGGATAAAGATAACACAGTAAAGCAGGCGGGTGGATTTATTATTCAGCTAATGCCATTCACAAGCGATGAGATTATCGAGAAATTGGAAGCCAAGATTGCGAAAATTGATTCTGTCACACAGATGTTAGACAGAGGTCTTACTCCAGAGGGAATTTTAGAGGAAATTCTTGGAGATTTTGGGCTTGAGATTACGGACAAGATGGATACCAGATTCCAGTGTGATTGTTCGAAAGAGCGTGTTTCACGTGCATTATCTACAATCAGCAAGAAGGATTTAGATAGTATTATCAACGATGGTGAAGAAATCGAGATTAAATGTCAGTTCTGTAATACCGCATATAAATTCAGCATTGATGAGTTAAAGGAGATTCGAAAATAGTGAGACAGGGATTTGTAAAGGTGGCAGCCGCTACGCCTAAGATTCAGGTTGCGGATACAAAGGAAAATTGTGAGCAAATAGCAAAGCTAATGAGGGAGACCGTGGACCAAGGTGCTCGAATTGTGGTTTTCCCAGAGCTTTGTATTACAGGTTATACTTGTGGGGATTTGTTTTGGCAGGAGAAGCTTTTGCAGGGAGCGAAGGACGGATTGGCACAACTGGTAGAAGCATCGAAACGCCTGGATGCTCTGTTCTTTGTGGGTATGCCACTGGAATGGAGTGGAAAGCTATACAATGTTGCAGTAGCCTTTACAAGAGGGACTATCCTTGGGGTAGTACCGAAAACATATTTACCAAACTACAATGAATTCTATGAGCAACGCCATTTCACAACAGGGCGCGAGGTTTGGGCAGAAATTACGCTTCTTGGTCAGAAGGTGCCAATGGGATGCGATTTGATTTTTGCATGCGAGGAATATGCGAAGATTAAAATTGGTGTGGAATTGTGCGAGGACTTATGGACGCCAGCACCACCGAGCATTCGACACGCTTTGGCGGGAGCGAATATTATTGTGAACCTTTCGGCATCGGACGAGGTTACCGGAAAGGACAGTTATCGCAGAGAATTGGTGGCTGGCCAGTCGGCGCGTTTGCTTTGTGGTTATATCTATGTTTCTGCGGGAGACGGAGAATCGACGCAGGATGTAGTATACAGTGCCCACAATTTGATTGCAGAGAATGGGCATGTCTTGGCAGAGAGCAAGCGCTTTGCCAACGAGACGATTTACACCGAGCTTGATGTGGAACGATTGGAAGCAGAGCGTCGTCGTATGAGCACCTTTGAGGTGGAGGATACGCACAGCATAATTCCTTTCCATTTGAATGATGCAACAGAGGATGTCAGCTTAACCCGTTATGTGGATCCGGCGCCTTTTGTCCCAAGTAATAAGGCAGAAAGAGCGAAGCGTTGCGAGGAAATTCTACATATTCAGGCAATGGGACTAAAGAAACGTCTGGAGCATACACATTGCAAGAATGCAACGGTGGGAATCTCAGGTGGATTGGATTCTACACTGGCCTTGTTAGTAACGGTGCGTGCCTTCGATTTGTTGGGAATGGATCACGCAAATATTAGTGCGGTCACGATGCCAGGATTCGGTACGACGGATAGAACCTACGACAATGCGGTGAATCTCATTCGTTGTCTGGGCTGTGAATTTATAGAAGTAGACATTAAGGAAGCGGTAAACATTCATTTTAGAGATATTTCCCACGATCCATCGATTCATGATGTGACCTATGAGAATGGACAGGCGCGTGAGCGTACACAGATTCTTATGGATATTGCGAATAAGAAGGGCGGTATGGTAATTGGAACTGGCGATATGTCAGAGCTTGCGCTTGGATGGGCAACCTACAATGGAGATCATATGTCCATGTATGGTGTCAACGCATCGGTTCCAAAGACTTTGGTGCGCCATTTGGTGCGCTACTATGCGGATACCTGTGAGGATGAGAAGCTTTCAGCAATACTATTAGATGTCTTGGATACGCCGGTATCACCGGAGCTTCTTCCACCAGAAAATGGCGAAATATCACAGAAAACTGAAGATATTGTAGGCCCATATGAGCTACATGATTTCTTTTTGTATTACGTGTTGCGTTTTGGATTTACTCCAGCGAAGATATATCGCTTGGCGAAGGTTGCGTTCGCAGACGTATATTGGGATGATTTCATTTTGAAATGGATGAAAGTATTTTATAGAAGATTTTTTATGCAGCAGTTTAAACGCTCTTGTTTACCAGATGGACCAAAGGTTGGTTCCGTTGCGGTATCGCCAAGAGGAGATTTACGAATGCCAAGTGATGCCTGTGGGCGCATTTGGTTGGAAGAACTTGAGAATCTGTAGTGAGAAAAAGAGAGCATCCTGCGTGGCAGGGGTTCTCTTTTTTTGCAGAGGCTTTGGCTTACATAGGCTCTCTTTTTTTCGTATGCGCATTGCTTTCGTATTCGGCAATGAGAATAGGACTAAAGATAGAAAAACAAGACGACAGATGGAAAAAATTATAGACATTTTGCAGAAAAAATGGTACGATAGGACTATATAAAACAAATATAGCATGACAGTATGTAAATGGAGGCACTTAAATGAATAATAACAACAAAAAAAGTTCGGTAATTTTTAAACTTATGATTCCAGTTATTGCGCTGGGACTTGTTGCGATTGTCTCATTATTTGTCAGCTTATCCGGTATGGCAAAAATGCAGGCGGCCAGCAATGAAATCTCAGAAAAGGGCATTGATAATATCATTGCTTTGGATGAGATTAATGTAAAATTTGCAGAGACACAGAAGTTAACATTGGCTGCACTATCAGATCCAACCAATATGGAACTGTTGCAGAGCACAAAGGATAAATTATATTCCTACAAAGATAAGGTAGAGCAACATGTAGAAACACTTCGCAAAAACGAGGATTGCTTTACTCCTGAAGAAATGAAGAAGATTGATGATACAATGCTTCTAATCACAGATGCAGAGAAGACTACGATGCAGTTAATCGGTTTGGCGCAGCAGGATAAGGAGAAGGCATTTGTAGTTGCGAATGCAACATTTACTGAGTGGTCAGATAGTATTGGAACAAGTATTTCAGAGTTGATTGCAACAAACGATGAGCAGATTGAAAAACAGAAATCGGAACAAGCAGCAATTTATGCAAATTGTCAGATGACTACGAATATTTCTATTATTGTTATGATTGCTATGGTAGTCATCACAACACTTATCGTAATCAAACAGTTCATTAAGCCACTTCGTCAGCAGGTACGTGAGTTAGAAGCAATCATTTCCGAGATTAATGCTGGACAGGGTGACCTTACCAAACGTATCGTAGTAAAAGGAAATGATGAGATTGCACAGTCTTCAGAAGGTATCAATCAGTTCATTGAGACGTTGCAGAATATTATGTCAAAGATTATTAC
>JAZUHO010000128.1:0-41916 GCA_045641745.1 Agathobacter sp.
TTTCCAGCAATCGTAGAAGCAACCGAGCATCCAATCTCTGGAATCCTGGCACTTCTCGTCGGCATCCTTGCCGCCTGGATCGGGGCAAACCTTTTCGTAGTGGCAATTACCTGTTGTGGAGTCGTATTTCTCGCAGAATTCATCTGCACCGCACTCCTCTAGAAGAAAAAAACTAGGTGGACATCACGTCTGTGGTGCCCACCTTATTTTTTGCGGGGAAATCCACTTGCATCCATTAGGGGAAAAGTTTTCCTAAAGCGAATTTACAAGTTGCAGTAGGTAGAGGGATGACCTATTGACCGTCCGCCAACCTCTGGACTTGCTCGCGGCACTGTCCGCCAAAGTTGGACGGGACGCTTAGCTTAGCAGCGCTAAACAGATGCTCTCAGAATGCCTATATAAGGCGGCTTCGAAAACTTGCACGATTCGTCTCATGCCTGCCGGCAAAAGATACCGAATCGTGCTCAAACAAGTTCTTCGCCGCCTTGCATTTTATTCGAGCATCTGTAAAGCGCTGACACAGCACGCTTTACGTCCAACAATTTTGGCGAACAGTGCCGCGAGCAAGTCCAGATTTTGGCGAACGGTCAAGAACTATAGGTCATCCCTCTACCTACGTTGCAACTTGAAATGCAGCGTCCGGAAACTTTTCCCCTAATGGATGCAAGCGGATTTCGGAGATATATGAAAAAAGGTGGGCACCACAGACGTGATGTCCACCTAGTTTTTGATTTAGCGGTTGCGGATTGCATCGATAGGATGCTTGCGGGCAATACGCCATACAGGGAAGAAGCTCGAGAGAGCGGCAACCCCAACACTGATTGCGAAAAGGAGAAGAACCTGTCGTGCTCCAAAGTGAAGGATGGTGACAAGAATTCCCACGCGCGAACGGAACAATCCGTTGATGATGAAGGTTGCAATTCCAGTTCCAACAGCCGATAGGATAAAGTTAATCATCGCGATGATAAAGCTCTCGGAGAAGAAAATGCGGAATACATCACTTCCACGTGCTCCAATGGCACGAAGAATACCAATCTCCTGCTTCTTGTAGTTAATGCTGGAAGCGATAAAGTTTGCGAGCATAATACTTGAGAATACCGCAAAACCAAAGCCAATCCAGAAGAAGATGGTGCTTAATGTATGGAATACTTCATTGAGCGCATTTAACTCGAAGGTAACAGAGTTTGCAAGCTCATAGCGCATATCGCTATCCTCGCGGAAGGAATAGGCCACAAGGGATTTGAGGTCCTGGAAATTGCTAGGCATTGCTCCGATGGCCATGTTGTAGATGGAATCCTTAAGGAGCTCGCTGTCTTTGCATAGTAAGGCAAAAAGTTCATCGCTCACGATGGCACAATCCTCGCAATTATCAGTTTTAGGAAGGATACCAACTAGCTTAAAGTTGTAATCCTTCGGATTAAAGGAAGCTGCTTCATAAGAATGGTATTGGCCGTGAATCAAACCGTGTGCTTCGGCAGCTTCGCGTAAATTAATCAAATCAATTGTGTGATTGCTAGAGTAGAGGGAAGCATCTTCATAAAGGCTTTCTAATAGGCTTTCCGAAAGAATCACTTCATCCGGTGCAAGTGATTCTTTCTCTTCGCCGAGCCACTGCACCTTCGTGGCGTTGGTGCTTAAGCATCCAATTCCATTTAAGCCGAAATAATTGTCAGGTGAGAATTCAAATACCAAATCTCCCGCGTTGAGAGGATAGAATTTTCCACAGGTTTCCTGCAAACGTTCCACGTATCCTTCCCCTACAAGCGCCATATTAAGAATGCTGTATTGGCGCGCGTAGTTGAGCTCGGAAAGGAGTGCGTAAGAAACAAATCTATCTGCATTGGTGTCATCCAAAGACTCCTTGGTAAGTGGGATATAACGATCCAAATCAAAATGAGTATCTACAATTCCAGTAACCTTCATATCACGGTTTCCGTAGGAGATTACTTTCCCTACCAAATCTTCAGGCTTTGCAATTGGTGTGAAAGCACCCGTGGAATTTGGCTCACGGTATCCGCCAATCATAAAAGTTTGTGCAAGATACGTGGTGATTGCCATCTCATCCTTGGAACCATCTGGGAGTTCTCCTGCAATAAGATCGGCGTGGAGTGCTTTTAAACTTTCCTCATTTATGAACACATATCCGCTCAAATAGGAAGCGTAAATATGATAATCCGTTTCTGTAAATTTAGCGGTAGTATCGTATTGAGTATCAAAAGACTCTTCCCAGCTTCTTGGGCGAAATACGCCAGTTACTTCAATATTAGTATCCGCCTGAATAGACGCAAGATCCTTTTGGGATAATCCGTAGGAGGAATCCCAATACGTGTAGTCATCTTCGGTGTGGCGCACCATTTTGATAAAGGATGCATACGTAACGTTGCTATCCTGAATGGATTTGGCACAGGTAACGGTATGGTTGTAACAACCGAAGGTGTCGGATAAGCCAAAAAGTCCGAAGGATATGCAGGACAGCAGAACCGTGATAACAAGACGAAACTTCTTGTGCCCTAGACTATTGGCGCCGATTTTAAAGGCGTTGCGCATTGGCAGGTTGGACTTAATGAGGCGGAACGCATCTGTGGCAACAGAGACAATACGACTCTCATCGGTTGGCTTACATTCTCTTTGGCAGAGGGAAGAAGCACTGCTTTGGGCATCTGCGGAAGGAGTGGTTAATTTGGCACCTTCCCGCGTGTCAAGCCAACGATTGATGGCAACGCGATCTTCCTCTGTAAGCTGATAGGCAGGTGCAATGGTGATGCTATCTGTGCCAAATACAAGAGGTTCGCTTGGAGCTGCTGCGGAATTGTCGGATGCAGAATCGAAGTATTCCATATCACTGATGATATGTCCATCCGCAAGCTCGATAATGCGGTCCGCATAGTTTTCTGCGAACTCTCGATCATGACTTACGACAATTACTAATTTTTCCTTCGATAATTTTTTTAAGGTATCGAGCACCTGACGTCCGGTTACTGAATCCAAAGCACCTGTTGGCTCGTCTGCCATAATAATTTCGGGATTTTTAACCAGTGCACGAGCAATTGCGACACGTTGCTTTTGACCGCCGGATAATTCGTTTGGCTTACGATTTCCAAAACCGGCGAGATCCACCTGCTCCAAAATGCGGTTAATTGCTTCGTTAGTGGCTTTCTGACTTTGTAGCTCTAGGGCGAGAGCAATGTTTGCACCTACATTAAATTCTTCCAGAACGTTATATTCCTGGAAAATGAAACCTAGGTAGGTGTTACGGTAAGAGTCAAAATGGCTCTGCTTGAAGCTGGAAGAGGATACGCCTTTGATAATAATCTCTCCTTCGTCGGACTGGTCGAGACCACCGAGAAGATTGAGAAGGGTCGATTTACCACTTCCGCTTTTTCCTAAAAGAAATACCATGCCCTTATCTGGAAATTTCAAATTGAGGTGATCGACGGCGACAACCGGAACACCACGTTTTGGTCGATAGACCTTTGTTAATCCCTTAATTTCTAACATACATAATCTCCTATTTTTCAATTAAATGTGTACATATAAAAGCTATCAAATATTGTATGGAAAAACAATTATCTTTAACCATATAATACTTAAGATTTTATGAATAAAAGTGCAAAAAATGATAGAAACAAGGGCAAAAAAGTGTGCATACAGAGAACGAAAGTGGGTTACAATGGGAAAAAGGCGGAAATAAAGTGGTAAAATAAAGGATACTAGGGAAAGAAATGAAGGAGAAAGAAGGATGGAAAAGGAAGAAGTACTTACCATCTCCGTTCATATTACAGGAATGCGAGAAGTGAAAGGGACAAAAGGCGAAGCGATGCTTTTATTCTTTGACGGCGAGGCAGAGGGACCTTATTTTACAGGAACGGTATTGCCAGGTGGAATTGATACGCAGAAGCAGGTCTATGGAGAGGCCAGAAGTCTATCCGCACGCTACATTTTAGAAGGGATAGATTGTAAAGGGAACGCTTGCCACATTTTTGTCGAAAATAATGGCACGTTAAAAGAAGAGGGCGAGTGGACCACAGTTCCGTGCATCTACACAGACAGCAAGGAATTGCAATTCTTAGAAGAAGCAAATTTAAAAGGGAGCATTACACCACAGGAAGGTGGAGTAGTGATACATATTATAAGGGAAAATTAAGGACAAAAGGGAGAGGCATATGGCAACATTACAGATGACTTGGTATTCGCTTGCAATTGCAAGACCAACAACATTTCAGATGGTACTTCCAAATGATGTACCGGAATTTATGAGAGAGGGAAATCCATATTTTGAACGACCGATGAAGACGTTGTTCCTTTTACATGGATACTCTGGACATTGTAACGACTGGATGACGAACAGCATTATTACAGAGCTTGCAGGGAAATATAATCTTGCAGTGATAATGCCATCCGGGGACAATAGCTTTTATTTAAATACCGCAGGCTCTGGCTATCAGTATGAAGATTATATTACTACGGAATTGGTACAATATATTCGCAAAACCTTTGGATTAGCAATGAAACCAGAGGATACGTTTATTGGTGGTCTTTCTATGGGAGGCTTTGGCGCACTTCATTCAGGCTTGGCACACCCAGAATTGTACGGAAAGATGTTTGGGTTATCTTCTGCACTCATTATCAATGATATCGATCATTTGACAAGAGAGAAGGCAGAGGCGCTTCTTTGCGACTTTGATTACTATCGATTTGTATTTGGTGATATGGATCATATCAAGGAAACAGACAAGGATCCAGAGCATATTGTGAAGAGACGCCTTGCAACGGGCGAAACCTTGCAACCAATCTATATGGCTTGTGGTACGGAGGATTTTTTAATAGAAAACAATCGTAGCTTCCGTGATTTCCTTGTGAAGGAAGGTGTTGCGGTTACATATAAAGAAAGCGAAGGCATTCACGACTGGAAATTCTGGAACGAATATATTGAGCCAGCCATTTTGTGGGCATTGGAATCATAACATAGGGCGACATGACGAAAGTCATGTCGTTTTTGTTTCTTTTGGCACTAACATCGCCTTTTCTGGTTTGCTATGATAAGCATGGAAACAGGAAAGAAGTTTAAAGTGAGGAAATGATAGATGAATCAGAATCAAGAAATTGTATTAAAAACAGAAGGATTAACAAAGAAGTTTGATAACAAGGCAGTGGTAGACCATGTATCACTGGAAATTAGAAAAGGCGAAGTCTTTGGATTGTTAGGTCCAAATGGGGCAGGTAAATCTACAACCATGAACATGATATGTTCGCTGTTGAAACCGACCAGTGGCGCAATCGAGTTATTTGGAATGGACATTGCGAAGAAAAGTAAACAGGTAAAGGAAAAGATTGGATATATTCCACAGGAGCTTGCGATTCACGGAAATTTGAAAGCATGGGAGAATGTGGAGCTGTTCACTTCTCTTTATAATATTCGCGGGCAAGAACGTAAGGAAGCTGTGGAAAGCGCGTTGGAATTTGTAGAGCTTAAGGAGAAACGGAACGTCTATGCGAAGAACTTCTCCGGGGGCATGAAGCGCAGATTAAACATTGCATGTGCCTTGGGACACAAACCAGAGTTACTTATTTTTGATGAGCCAACGGTTGGAATTGATCCACAATCCCGTAATTTCATTATGGAGCGTATTCGCTATGCAAATCAGCAGGGAACTACCGTGATTTACACCAGTCACTATATGGAAGAGGTGGAAGCGCTTTGCACTAGAATCGCTATCATGGATAATGGAAAAATTATTGCTTGTGGAACGAAGGAAGAGTTGAAAAATATGGTGAAGAAGGATGGCGAGAAAGAGATTACATTAGAAGAGGTCTTTCTTTCTTTGACCGGGAAAAAGCTCAGAGATTACGTGGAAGGGGAACAGTAAAATGCTTTGGATTATGATAAAGAACAACATGAAGCTCATGGTGAGAAACAAAGCAATTATAGCGTTAGCGGTTATAGCACCTATTATTGTAATGCTCGCTCTTTCCAATGCTTTCGATGGGCTTCTTCAAAAAGATTATGAATATGAAAAAATGGAAATTGGATATCAGACCCAAGAGGGAAGTCTTTTGGATGATTTCATAAAGAACCATAAAGAACAGTTTGCCGAGCAAAAGCTTTCTTTGACAAGCTATGAGAGAGAAGTGGGCAATCAGATGGTTCAAAATGAAGAAATCAGCGCTTTTGTCGTGGAAGAGAGTGATTGGATTGCGGTGTATTCGTTGAAAGAGGAGAGCATTTCTGCAGCAATTACACGATGCATTTTGGACGAATTTTACGCGGAATATGGCAACGCGTACCGAAAGGCCGTTTTTGAACAGGTGGCGGCAGCGCAGAACCTGGAAGAAAAAGCGAGTGTGGTAAACCTTCACAAGGAGAAACTCCCAAGTGTGAAGGTGCCAAGTGCAGGAAATTATTATGGAATCATAGAGGTGATTTACTTCATCTGGATGGGAATGCTTTTTTTGACTGCCGTTGTACAAAGCGAGCGCAGCAATCGAATCTCGCAGAGATTTATTACTTCGCCGGTAAGCTCATACACCCTGTTTCTATCCAAATTTATTCCGGGTGTTATCTTCACTGCCATAAATACAGCAATTGGTTTGCTTGGCGCACAGCTCATTTTTGGCATAGAATGGAACAACTTATGGGGCGCAATCGGGATTCTAATGATAACAATCCTGGGAACGAGTGCGCTAGGAATTGCCTGCTTGTACGCCTTCCGCAACCTGGCGGTATCGGTAATTGCTTTGTTTGGCGTGGTCTGGGTACTTGGATTTGTGGGAGGAAGCTTTGAAACTTATATGTTTTCTGCAACTCCAGACTGGCTCAAAGAGCTATCTCCTATGTACTATGTAAATCGCTCAGTGGTTGAATTCTCTACCATGGGATCGAGTGATTACGCAACAGGAGCTATTCTTTCTATGGGGATTATTTTTGTAGTATTTAGCGGTTTGGGAAGCTTTTTGATGAAGCGAAGAATGGAGGTAGAATAATGTTTGGACAGATACAAGAGATGACGAAGATGACGGTAAAAATTCTTCTTCGAAATAAATTTTTTCTTTTTTTCGCAATCCTGCTTCCGCTGGCAGCTACCTTGCTTTTAAATATTTCTAACATGAGTGCAAGTAAGGAGGAGGAAGGCAGTATTACCGTTCTCAATCATCTGAATACGCAGATGGCCTACTTAGAAGACGCACAGAAATTTCAGGTAAAGGTATACAATAGTACGGATAGCACCAATTTCCAGGAGCTATTAGAGACGTTGGGAAGTAATTCGCTTTTTCAATTCTTTGAGGTGAAAAGTGCATCCTACAAGGAAGAAGAAATCATGGATTCGGCAAAATACACGGCGATGCATGACAAGGTCGATGCCATCGTTTGGGTTAAGCCAAACTTTGACAAAGAGATAGAGCAGGGAGAAGTGACTGACAGCATTGTCCTATTCCAGGCAGGGGAAGATGCACGCTATGAGATATTTGAAAAGGCGTTAGATACCAGGTTGATGGAATGCATTAGCAAAGAAAAGGCGAAACAAATCGATTCGTCAGGTGAGCTCACCAAGGATGACTGGAGCAAGAAAGTCGAGCTGGAACAGTTGGAAGCTACCAAGGATGTTTCGTTGCTCGAAATGGATGTGGATGCTGAGAAAACAAGTATTTTTGGAAATGCATTAGCAGTTTATACTGCAGCATTTGTGTTCTCAGGGATTCTTATTCTTGGAACCATTCTATTTGAGCGAGAGAATTTGGTTTATACAAGGGTATTATTGTCAAAGGCCAATGAGTATAGCTACATCCTTGCAAAATTCATGGTGGTTATTGTAACAGCTTTGATAGAAACCCTCGTGGCAACGATTTCTTATGAACTTCTCGTAAAGCAGGAGGTAGGACTTTCTCTTGGACAGTTTGCCCTGATTCTGTTTGGGATGGCGCTGATATTTAATTCGCTCAGTGTAGGAGTTGGCATCTTTTGCGGAAATACGCTAAGTGCTTGTCTGGCAAGCTTTTCGGTGTGGATGTTAAGTGCTTTATTAGGAGGCTTATACTTTGATATTACGGATGCGGCAGAATCCTATAAGAGAATCGCAACATTAATGCCACAGCGATGGGGGGTAAAGGCAGCTTCGCTTTTTATGAATGGCAATGCACAGGGATATCCACTTATTTTTGTTGTAACGATTACCTATGTGATTGTGATATTATTAATAGGGGTACTTGGTTTACGATTTACCCACAAAAAATAGGTGGAGAAGAAAATGAAGGAAACGACTCGAAATCATTATTTCGTCATGTGGAAATTGGTTGGATTAGTGACCTTTTTAGGATATCAGATTGCGAGTGGGCAAGATACGATGATGGCAAAGGCGTGGCATGGATTGTATATGGCGCTTTTTCTCGTCGTATCCATAAGCATCGAACTCATAATGACACAAAAAGTGAAGAAGGTTGCGGTGGTGCTAGAAGGGATACTCCTTGGCGTGGGGGTATTCCTCTTTCCCGTTACGGCACTTTTGTTTGGCCTGCTATTTCTAGAGGATACGTGTGCGACCTATCAATTGCCGCCCTGGACATATTTTGTGGGATTTGTGGTTCTGATTCCTTATGTGGCGTTGAAGCAGGAGTTGATAGTTGGAATTTTAGGCATTAGTGGAATTGTTCTCCTATATATGCAGGAGAAAACCATTATCGAACAGTATCGCTCTGCAATTGGATTGGAAGAAGAG
Organism: Agathobacter sp.; assembly: GCA_045641745.1. Lineage (GTDB taxonomy): Bacteria > Bacillota > Clostridia > Lachnospirales > Lachnospiraceae > Roseburia. Next base: position 8,712 of record JAZUHO010000128.1, read on the forward strand.
ACGCAGATGGAACTGAAAACAGATATAGAGCGACAAAATGAAAATCACCAACGGGAAATGAAACGTTTCCATTTGAAATTCGAGAATCAAATGCTAGAGGATCGCAACCGCATCTCGCAGGCACTGCACGATAAGCTGGGACATAGTATCAATGGCTCTATCTATCAGCTGGAGGCGGCAAAACTTCTTGTGCAGAAGAAACCAGAGGAATGTGAGCGGATTCTAAAGATTGTAATCGAGCAATTGCGGGGATCAATGGATGAAATACGCGCCATCCTACGCCAAGAGCGCCCTGATAAAAAAAGAATGGCATTGTTGGCACTCCAATCACTTTGTGAGGAATGTGAATCCAATTATCATATTGCCACACATTTGACGATTGAGGACCGCGAGGGAACCATACCTGAGAAACTATGGGAAATAATTTTGGATAACACCTATGAAGCAGTAACAAATGCGTTGAAATACGCAAATTGCCACAATATTTATATTGATATCATTGCAATGAATGAGGTCGTGCGCTGTACCATTCGAGATGATGGAAAAGGCGCCGCAAATGTGGAAGATGGCATGGGACTAACCGGAATGAAAAACAGGGTACGTGCAGTGAAGGGCTTTATTGGGATTGAATCCGAGCTTGGTTTTGCCATCAATATGATTCTGCCGTTATAACAGGTAAGCAATACGATATCGCATAAGGAAATAGAAGATAGCTTTAAAGAATGTAACCGCGTGAAACAGGTTAGAAAAAGCAGTGTAAAAAGAAAGGTTTCAAAAGAAAGGCTTCGAAAGAAGCTTTGAAGGAAGCCTTGAAAGGGGAAAGCATGGAAAAGATAAAGGTTATGGTAGTGGATGACAGTGCGTTTGTGCGAGAGGGAATGAAGGTAATCCTGGAGCTGGACGAACAGTTTGAAGTTATAGGTACAGCAGAAAACGGACAGCAGGCGGTGGAACTGGCACGTACCACCACCTGTGACATTGCAGTTATGGACATTCAAATGCCGGTGATGGATGGGATAGAAGCCACAGAAGTATTTGTAAAAGAAGCGCTGGGAAAGGTGTTGATTCTTACTACCTTTGATGACTATGATTTGGTCCAGAAGGCAATCAAAAGTGGCGCAAAGGGATACTTGATTAAGAATCATACGCCGGAGCAATTGAAGCAGATGATTCTTTCCATCTACCATGGCGTCAATATCATAGACGAGCAGGTATACGAAAAATTTGTAGACATTGGAATACGTCCTAACGACAATTTTGACAGCTCACAGTATACGGCGCGCGAGCTGGAGATTGTAGAAGCGGTTGCAGAAGGACTCTCCAATAAGGAGATTGCAGGCAAGCTCTTTATCAGTGAGGGAACCGTCAAAAACTATATCAGTGCAATTCTCGACAAGGAAAATTTGTCGCATCGTACACAGCTTGCCGTCTATTATCTCACGGGGCGAAAATAAATCCGACCTGCGCCCCCTTTTTGAAAATTACGTTACAAGAATTACAGCCACTCATCCTGTGAGGGCTGTTTTTTTCTATGTTTTCATCCCTTCGATACCACTGGGGGCTTACTTCGAATAACACGGATTTACATGTTTCCGCATGAAAGGATTCGCTCAAATTGGCTGTCCGCCACCGCTTTGGACCTGTGTTGTGTACTGTGCACCAATGTTGGACGGAACACTTTACGTCCAACGCTTGGCGCACAGCACGCAGCGCATGTCCAAACGTTGGCGAACTGTCAATGCTTTTTGAGCGAAGACCGAATGCTTGGAAACATGAAATCAAGTGTTCCTGAGAAGTAAGCCCCCAGTGGTATCGAAGGGATAGGAAATACAACCTTACAAGCCCTCACAGGGTGAGCGGTTGTAATTCTTGTTACTATATCTTGTGCAGGGGGCGCGGGGAAGAAATGTGTGAAAAGCGAAAAATAGGCAAGATGTAGGCCTTTGTTGTAGTTTTTTACAAAAAAAGCACTAGATATTGTGCTAATATGCCGATAGAACTTTGGAACTAGATGTGGTAATCTAGTACTAGATTAGGGATAAGTAACTGAGTAACGATGCAGCAGATAAAAGGAGAAAGAGAATATGACAATAGGGGATTTTTATCAGGAACACGGTAACTCAGGAATGTATCGCATTCATGATTTCTCGAACAAGCAGATGGTACGCTTTAATAAAATGTTTTTGAAGGATACCACCTTGGCGCTTTTTCGCAGAAGCATGATGGAACATCGCATGGAGGATGCGCAGACATATATTACTGGTTTATATGGGGCGTCCATGGAGATGGGTTACGCAAGACTTGCAGATTATTGCGGGGAGATGAAGCAGTATGTTATGTGGGAGGGAGACCCAAACATAGCAATTCAACTTGAATTGATTCAGTTCGAGTATGATGCAATTAAAAACGATGTAAAGCTATTAGAGGAATGCTCGTAATTGAGGATGAAATAGGAAAAAGAGAATGGAAAAGTGACGACTACGCGATGTGACTTCTTGTCCGAGTGACAGAAGGGCATCGCGTAGTTGTTTTTGGATGGAAATTCATAAATAGTAAGAGAAATGCAGCACGTACTCCGCCGTGTGCTAGGAAGGGAAAGCATGCATAACTACGGGAAGAATAAGGGAAAAATAGGACATTGTGTTGATGGAAAGTTGTAAATTCGCAGTTTATAATATAAAGGCATGTTATGCAAAGGATAAAAAGGGAGAAAAGAAAAAATGAGTAGTAAACAATACAGAGCGATTAGTAGGGTAGTAATTATCGCGATGGCATTCGTAGTGTTGTATGCCTTAATCTTAAGCGGCGTGAATATTATGGTGACTGGAGATATTATGCGAGGAGGTGCACAGCTGGCAGTTACTTTGATAACTACAGCAGTTGCCTTAACAGGACATTTTGCATTTAAAGGAACAAAAACAGGCGCAAAGATGATTTGCTATGCCTCAGTAGTTTTCTATGCCATCTATGTGTTATTGGGAAATACCATAAGCGTATACGCCTTTTCGTTCCCAATCATGATTTGTTTGATGGCATTTATGAATGCAAGAGTCGTTTTTGCAATGAATGCAGTGACAATTCTTGTGAATTTGGTGCATATGTTTTTACTTTGTCCAAACGAGAGCATGAGTGAGAAGGCTATGGCGATGTTTATCATCATTCTTTCTGCAATTATGTCAATTGGTGTCATTCGCCTTTTGGTTCGATTTACCGAGGAAAACATGGACGAAATTCAGGAGAAGGTAAGTGAGACAGAAGAGAATCATCGCAAGATGACAAACGTGGCTGAGAATTTGAATGAGTATTTTGACAATGCAATGAAGAATTTGGAGAGCCTTCGCCATAGCGTGGATTCCAATAACTTCACGATGGCAAATATTTCAGAGAGTACAGAACAGACTGCGGAAGCAATTCAGAGACAGGCGGATATGTGCTCTAGAATTCAGGAAGACACGGACGTGGTTGCTGCTGAGATGAAAGAAATGATTGAGGTATCTACCAAGACGACCAATGTGGTAACCGATGGGGCTGAGGTTGTAGAGAACCTTAGAAGCCAAGCAAAACAGGTAGGCGAGGCAAGCAACATTACCGTTGAAGCCATTCAGACGCTTACCAAGAAAGTAGAAGCCGTACAGGAATTTGTGGGTGACATATTAAACATTTCAAATCAGACAAATTTGCTTGCTTTAAATGCAAGTATTGAGGCGGCAAGAGCAGGAGAGGCAGGAAGAGGATTCTCTGTTGTTGCAGATGAAATTAGACAGCTGTCGGAACAGACGAAGACTGCTTCTAACAGCATTACCAATTTGATTGCAGAGTTAAATGCGGAGACTGCGAAGGCAAACGAGAGCATTGTCAACTCGGTGGAAGCAGTAGAATTGCAGAATGATTTAATTCAGGAAACAGAAGAGAAATTTGCGATTATTAATACGGATGTAATTAATTTGAGCATGAATATTTCAAAATGCGAGTCGTTGGTTGGTGGCATTGTAGATAGTACAGCTGCCATTATTACCGATATTTCACAGCTTTCTGCAACGAGTCAAGAGGTTGCAGCTGCTTCAGCAGAGGGAATGCATACGGCAGAAGAAACAGCGGAAGAAATGGGAACGACGAAAGAAATCCTAGAAAAGATTTATGCGCTTGCAAAGGAATTAAACTAGATAGCTAGCGATACGTAAGCTGTTCCGAAGGGATACAATACATCAAGAGGTGTGAAAAATTTTTTCATTATTCCGAACTTAGTATAGACACAAGTAGATTCAATGCTATAATTAGCACAGCAAATAGATTGATGTAACGAAGGAGAGAAGAGTCATGAGTACAAGAATTGGTATTATTGGTTATGGAAACCTTGGCCGTGGCGTGGAGTGCGCTGTTCGACAGAATGCGGATATGGAGCTTGTTGCGGTGTTTACAAGAAGAGATCCACAGAGTGTTTCTATTTTGACAGAGACAGCAACGGTTGCAAATGTCAAGGATGTAGCAGACTGGAAAGATAAAATTGATGTGATGATTATCTGCGGTGGCAGTGCAACCGATCTTCCAGTGCAGACGCCTGAATATGTAAAAATGTTTAATGTAATTGACAGCTTTGATACTCATGCGCGCATTCCAGAGCATTTTGCAAATGTGGATGCAGCTGCAAAAGAGACTGGACATATCGGACTGATTTCTGTTGGCTGGGATCCAGGAATGTTCTCGCTAAACCGTTTATATGCGAACGCAATCCTTCCAGAGGGAAACGATTACACATTCTGGGGTAAGGGTGTTTCTCAGGGACATTCCGACGCAATTCGCCGTATTGAAGGTGTTAAGAATGCAAAACAGTATACCATTCCAGTAGAGAGTGCATTGGAAGCCGTTCGTTCTGGAAGCAATCCAGAGCTTACCACAAGACAGAAACATGTAAGAGAGTGTTTCGTGGTTCTTGAAGAAGGTGCAGATGCTGCTAAGGTGGAAGAAGAAATTAAGACCATGCCAAACTACTTTGCAGATTATGATACAACGGTACATTTCATCAGCGAAGAGGAGCTTATGAAGAATCACAGTGGTATTCCTCATGGCGGATTCGTAATTCGTACTGGATGTACTGGTTGGGAGAAAGAGAATCAGCACGTGATTGAATATAGCTTGAAATTGGATTCTAACCCAGAGTTTACTTCCAGCGTACTGATTGCCTATGCAAGAGCTGCACATCGTCTCTACAAAGAAGGACAGAAAGGCTGCAAGACCGTATTTGATATTGCACCAGCATATTTAAGCCCAATGAGCGGAGACGAGCTTAGAGCCCATATGTTATAAAAGAAAAAGCAAATAAAACAGAAATAAAACCTCGTATTTGCAGATGCTTACAGATAGCAACCGCAGATACGAGGTTTTTATGTTGGTGCGTTTTCCTTGCGCATCGTTCCATAAACTTCACGAAACAATAAAAATTTTATGAAATCTAAGTAAGTGGTCAACTAGGCTTTGAACGCCAATTTGCACTTAGTGCAAAGATGCCCACTTTGGATGGGTGCCTGACAAACCTTGCAGAAAATCTGACTAGCTTTCTCGGATGGAGCAATAATTCTCTGCTCCCGAATCCATTCTTTTACCTGTTTAAGAGGAATATCTACGTGAGCTGCACAGTCTTCTGCAGAAGCATCCGGATGATCCAACCAAAACACATGAATATTCTGGATGGCGGCCTCTACCTTAGGCGCGCAATCAGCGCAATAATCGGATTGTCCAAAATCCTTAAACATATGACCACACAATCGACACATTTTTACTTCCATAGTTACCCCCAGCTGTTTATTTCTCCATAAAGAGGAAAAGCTCTGGTACTATTGTAACAGAAAAAAGATAAAAATTAAAGGCGCAAATCGGAAAAAGGACTACAAAAAGAATCCATCGTTTATGTTCAAAATGTATAACCGATGCAAAATAACAAAAGGAGACAGACCGAAAAGAGACAGACCGAAAAGGGACGGGGGTTATATTGAAAGAGAATTATGCCGATACATAGGATGTATATGAAAATGGGTGCAAACAATAGCAAGCAAAAGAGAAAAAACTAACAAAAGCAAACAAAAACTAACAATAGAGGTTTCACTTTGTGGGATGACAAGGAGCGTCATATGGCAGAAATTAGTATGATTATATCGGGAATCATTAATCAGGAAGATAAAAGATTTGTTCGGGTAGCATTCTCTAGGGAAAGAGATATGGCAGAGTTTACAATTCCAGATACAAAGCTGGAGAAAAATGAAGGATTTTCCGAGGAGGAAATAGCGAAGCTCATCGTGTACCTAGACGGTAACAAAGGAGACATTATGGAACAGGCTAGATTGGTGAATCCGATACGGAATTGGATGAAATAATCGAAAGAAAATGAATAATGGAAAGCTTACGGAGACTTCAATGCTTTTGAGCATTGACCTCTTTTTTAAGAATTTCTTAATTAAAGGGATAATATATTTACATAGGAGGTAATTAAGTTATAATGCAGTTGACTTCATTCGCTTTTTATGAGGATTTTGAGCGAGGAGGTTTAGACAAGTTTTAGGAGGAAATTTTGAAAAATGAAGAGAAAAAAGGTTTTAAGCTTAGCTCTTGCATTTGTGACAGGTCTTAGCTTGTGTGCTTGTAGTACAAAATCAAGCACTACAGAATCAGCAAATAAAGAGCTGACAGATGCAGAAGTTTATGAGCAAGTCTTTGGAGAGTTTTCGGATGCTTATGATGCAGCAAAGGATGATTCTGTAGAATCAACTTCGGAAAGATATGCAAAGATGGCAATTGCTGAGGCAAAGCTTCTTGAGACTGGAGCCTTGCTACCAATTTACGCAGGTGGAGGAAATTATGCAATCAGTAGAGTTGCACCTCATACACAGGATTATTGCTTATGGGGATTTGATGTGAACAGATTCCATCAGCAGCTTATTTGCGATCGCTTTTTGACAACAGAGGATTATAATCACTTAAGAGACAAGTGGACAGAGATTTCGACAGATTCAGAAAAAGCAGGAAAGCATGCATATATGGCATATGCGAAAGAGTACTTATCTGGTAAAGGGTATCAATTTACCGATGAGCTTAGATTCAGAGTGGCTTCAAACGTTGATAATTGGGATATGTGTGCAACAACAAAGAACAATAATGCGAGAGCTCTCGTGAATGGATTAGAATCCCTTCTTGAGTACGATGAGGAAGGTGTATTACAGCCAGCACTTGCTATTGCGGAACCTGAGGTATCAGCAGATGGTTTAGAAGTTACATTTACGATTCGAGATGGTGTTATTTGGACGGATTGTCAGGAGCGTAAAATTGCAGATCTTACGGCACAGGATTTTGTAACTGGTTTACAGCATGTGCTAGATGCACAAGCTGGACTTCAGGATCTTGTAAATGGAGTAATTAAGAACGCAAGAGAGTATTGCGAAGGTTCCTGCACATTTGATGAAGTAGGAATTAAGGCAGAAGGAAATAAGTTAACATATACTCTTGAGAAGAAGTGCCCATATTTCACTTCCATGGCAAGCTACGGATGCTTTGCACCATTAAACAAAGAGTACTTTGAATCGCAGGGAGGAAAGCTAGGAGCAGAGTTTGATTCGTCAGATTCGAACTATAAATATGGATCAAGCTTTGAGAATATCGCATACTGTGGTCCATATGTATGTACTTCGTATGTTAAGGATCAGTCAGCTGTATTTAAAGCAGCAGAGAATTACTGGAACAAGGACTATATCAATGTGCACACCATTAAATGGGTGTATGACGACGGTACGGATCCTGTGAAAGCATTTACGGATGTAAAAGCAAATGCAATTTCAGGTACTGGTTTAACTCATTCCAATGTAATAAATGCACAGAAAGAAATTGAAGCAGATGGAAAGAGCATGTTTGAAAAATATGCCTATGATGTAAGCAATGATGGATTTATCTATTATGGAGCTGTTAACCTGAACCGTCGAGGATATGCAAACTTTAATGATGGAAGAACAGCTGCATCACCAAAAAGCGACGAGGAAAAAGAGAGAACTCGTGTCGCATTATTGAATAAAAACTTTAGAATGGGCTTGGTACAGTCTATTGATAAATTAGCATTGAATGAGCAGGTGGTTGGTAAGGATTTAGCACCAATCAGTCTTCGAAACTCATTTACCATTGGAACCTTTGTAAAGCTAGACGAGGATGTAACAGTAAAGGTTAACGACAAGGATACAACCTTCAAAAGAGATACATTCTTTGGTGAAATCGTTCAGGCTCAGCTTGATGCAGATGGATATGATATTAAGGTGTGGGATAACGATAAGAAAACATCCGATGGCTTTGATGGCTGGTACAATCCAGAGGCCTCAAAGAAGAACCTAGAGAAAGCGATTGAGGAACTCAAAAAAGAGGGTGTAACCGTAGACAAGGAGCATCCAATCGAGATGGACTTCCCAGTGTTTGGTGCAAATGAGTCTCAGCTTAATAAAGCTAATTCAATCAAGCAGTCGGTTGAAAAGACAACAGATGGACTGATTAAGGTCAACGTGGTTGACGCAGTAAGTTCAGAAGGAATGAGTAATACCATGTTTAACTGTGAGGCTGGAAAAGATTGTAACTATGATTTCTGTGATGGATCTGGATGGGCAGCAGACTATAAAGATCCAAGCTCATATCTTGATACCATGCTTCCAGATGGAGATGGATACTTAACAAAAGCATTTGGAATTTATTAGAATCTTTATCCATTGCAAAAACTTAATCCATGCATTAGGAAAACACATATGAATTGGAAAAATGCATAAGGGTTGACAATCAAAAATAAGTTGGATATAATCAGTTCGACAAATAAATAGGGGAGCTTATGTGCTAGGCTGAGAGGAAGTCCAGTAGACTTCGACCCAGAGACCTGATTTGGATAATGCCAACGTAGGAAGAACGTAAATGATTGTATTGCGGGAGATACCAGTATGGCATCTCCCGCTTTTTACTTATTGGAAAGAAACTTCCTTGGAAATAAAAGTGCCAATTGGTTTGGTAAAAAATTAGGCTCTGACGTAGAGTGAATGAGAGTTCATGAAGGGGTACACCACCGCGGGTGTATTACTTTGTGAACTCTTTTTTAACATATTAGGAATGAATTCTTTACAAAGATAGTACAGCAATATGCCTCCAGAAAGGAAATAGGATGAAAGTAAATGGACAGGATATGGAATTCCGTGAAGGGATGACCGTAGCAGAACTGGTGGAACAAAAGGGATACAAGCGAGAGCGCGTTGTAGTGGAACGCAATCTTGTTATTGTTCCAAAGAGTGAATATGAGACTACGAAGCTAGAAGAAAACGACAGTATAGAAGTACTTAGCTTTGTAGGAGGAGGCTGATATGGGAGCGAAGGCGATGCTTACAAAAGAACAAATGTGGGAAGCTCTTGAGAATCGACATTCTAAGGAGGTTCAGAAGAAGCTGGATGCGGGACGCGTAGCTATCGCAGGTCTCGGCGGACTTGGGTCAAATGTGGCGATTTCTCTGGCAAGAATCGGCGTGGGATATCTGCACCTTGTAGATTTTGACGTAGTAGATGTGACGAATTTAAATAGACAACAATACAACATAGAACAGGTGGGACAGTACAAAACCGATGCACTTTGTGAGAATCTGAAGAGAATCAATCCCTATATTGAACTTAAAACAAGCTGTGTAAAGGTTACAGAGGAGAATATTGCAACGCTTTTTGCGGAGGAAGATATTATTTGTGAAGCCTTTGATGTGCCAGAGAATAAGGCGATGCTTGTAAATTATGTGCTGTCTCATATGCCAGAAAAGAAAGTGATTTCCGCTTCCGGAATGGCTGGATACGGAAAGAGTAACGAGATAAGAACGCGACAGATAAAAGAGAATTTTTATCTGTGTGGAGATTTGGAGAGCGAAGTGGCGCCTGGATTTGGGCTAATGGCACCAAGAGTAGCTATCTGTGCAGCGCACGAGGCGAATGCCATTGCGGAAATACTGATACAGGGCTAAAGGTACACAGTTTTTTGACATTAGGTATGTGGACACAAAATTATAGTAGAAAGAGGTAAGAGAGATGGAAACAAGAAAAGACACATGGATGCTGGGGGGACATGAATTTACATCGAGATTTATATTAGGTTCAGGAAAATTTTCATTAGATTTGGTGAAGGCCTGTGTAGAAAAGGCGGAGGCGGAGATTATTACGCTGGCACTTCGCAGAGCAAACGAAGGTGGCGTTGCCAATATTCTTGACTATATTCCAAAGAATGTAACGCTTCTTCCAAATACATCGGGAGCCAGAACTGCAGAGGAAGCAGTGAGAATTGCCCGTCTTTCCAGAGAGCTTGGGTGTGGGGATTTCGTGAAAGTGGAAGTGGTTCACGATTCGAAGTACTTACTTCCAGATAATTATGAAACGATAAAAGCAACAGAAATACTAGCAAAAGAAGGATTTGTGGTAATGCCATACATGTATCCGGATTTGAATGTGGCAAGAAGTCTTAGAGATGCCGGAGCAGCCTGCATCATGCCACTTGGAGCACCAATTGGCTCAAACCGTGGAATTCAGACCAAAGAATTCATAAAGATTATCATTGATGAAATTGATCTTCCAGTTATTGTTGATGCCGGAATTGGAAGACCATCGCAGGCTTGTGAGGCAATGGAGATGGGAGCAGCAGCAGTTATGGCAAATACAGCGATTGCAACCGCTGGTGATGTTGCTGCTATGGCAGAAGCATTTAAGAAGGCAATTGAGGCAGGAAGAAGTGCATATCTTTCTGGAATGGGTCAGGTAATGGAAAAAGGCGCAAGTGCCTCTTCTCCACTTACTGGATTCTTACATGACTAGGGGGACAATATGAAGCAGGAATTTGTAAATGAAAGTATTTTAAGTGAAGAAATATTAGAGGACCAGAAGAAAAACCGAATTGATCATATGAAGTATTTGCCAGAGATGGAGGACATTGGCTCCGAATTGATGGATCAGGTGATTTGTGAGATGCATGCGTATGACTATGAACGGTATACGGAAGCGGATGTAAAGCGAGCACTGTTGCATGAGTATCGAACTCCAGAAGATTTTAAGGCATTGCTATCACCTGCAGCACTTCCATTAATAGAAGAAATTGCACAGGCGGCTCGAAAAGAGACCAGAAAGCATTTCGGAAATAGCACGTACATGTTTACGCCGATTTATATCGCAAATTATTGTGAAAATTATTGCATATACTGTGGCTTTAACTGCCATAATAAAATCAAGCGCGCAAAGCTGAACTATGAGCAAATTGAGCGTGAGATGCAGGAGATTGCAAAAAGTGGCTTGCAGGAAATATTGATTCTTACAGGCGAAAGCAGAAGTATGTCACCGATTTCCTATATTGGGGAAGCTTGCAAAATTGCCAGCAAGTATTTCAAGGTCATTGGCCTTGAAATCTATCCGGTTAATACGGAAGAATATGCATATCTGCACGAATGTGGTGCAGATAGTGTCACAGTATTCCAGGAAACCTATAATTCGGACAAATATGAGACGCTTCACCTTGCAGGTCATAAGCGAATATTCCCTTACCGTGTAGCTGCGCAGGAGCGCGCAATTCGAGGCGGGATGCGAAGCGTAGGTTTTGCAGCACTCTTAGGGCTTGACGATTTCCGAAAAGATGCCTTTGCAACTGGGTATCATGCCTACCTTTTACAGCGTAAGTATCCACACGCAGAAATCGCCTTTTCCTGTCCAAGACTGCGTCCGATTATCAATAATGACCGAATCAATCCCAAGGATGTGCATGAGACACAGCTTCTTCAGGTGGTTTGTGCCTATCGCCTTTTCATGCCGTATGCAAATATCACGGTGAGCACGAGAGAGTGCGAGCGCGTGCGCGACAGCCTTGTTACGATTGCAGCAACAAAGATATCTGCCGGGGTGAGTACGGGAATTGGAAGCCATGCAGACGATATTGAGGAAAAAGGCGACGACCAGTTTGAGATTTCTGATGGAAGAACCGTGAAAGAGGTATATGAGGCATTGCTTCGCAATAACCAACAGCCGGTTATGAGTGATTACATTTATGTATAACGATGTGATTGCAATATCCAACCGAAAATTGAGCAAACGCCCGTACTTAGAGCAGGTGGAGAGAATTTGTAAGCTTCATCCGAAGGCCTTTATTCTTCGGGAAAAGGATTTGTCCGAAGAGGAATATGAGGCTCTCGCAAAAGAGGTTCTTGGCGTGTGCGAGAAATACGAAGTGGAGTGCATTTTGCATACGTATTGGGAAGTGGCAAAAAGGTTGGGGCAAAAGAAAGTACACTTGCCGTATGCAAGCTTCGTAGAATTGTCCCAAAGAAGTGATGCGCCTCTTGCAAAATGGCAGATAGGAACTTCTATTCATAAGGTAGAGGAGGCAATGGAAGCGGAGCGCCTGGGTGCAGCATATGTGACAGCAGGACACATCTATGCCACGGATTGCAAGAGGGGACTGGCTCCGAGAGGACTTACCTTTCTTCAGGAAATTTGCGAGGTAGTTGCGATTCCGGTTTATGCAATCGGTGGAATTCATCTTGAAGGGGAAACTAGAAAAGAAGTCGAGGCTGTTGGAGCAAGTGGTGTCTGCATGATGTCGGAACTTATGCAGATATAGTTGCATTTATTACAGATGCCGGGGCAAGTACAAGCAGTAATAGGAAATACTAATGTATCTTTTAAGAAACCAAAAGCTTCTTGACAAATTCCGCACAGACAGTAAAATAGGAATGTCGGCGCGAAGCAAATGAGGGCGCCCAAATGAACAAAAGATAGGAAGTACACGGGGTGAGCCCCCGTTGTACTTCTTTTTAGTTGAGAATTTTTTGGTTCAATTTGGTAAAGCGTTGATGAGGTAAAACCAAAGGAGGATTTTAGAGATGAAGAGGAAAAAGCTTTTAAGCTTGGTGTTAGTTGCTGCAACAACACTTAGCCTAGTTGCTTGTGGTGGAAAGAAATCTGACACAAACGCAGCTGGAGACGGGCTTGAGACAAACAGCACAGCCGTGTACAATGAAATTCTTGGGGATTTCTATGATGCATACGAGGCGGCAAAGAGTGAGGATGTAACATCCGTATCGGAGAGATTTGCTTTGATGGCAGTAGCAGAGGCTAAATTGTTAGCATCTGGATCATTTTTGCCAATTTACTCAAACGGTGGTGGATACGCTATTTCACGTGTGGTACCATACACAGTTGATTATGCTCTATGGGGAACAGACGAATATCGTTTCCATAATGCATTAGTTACAACAGAACTTATCAAAGCAGAGGATTATCAGCTTTTAAGAAATAAGTGGAAAGAGATTACAGCAGATGAGTCTGTAAAAGGACAGCAGACTTACAGCGCATTTGCAAAACAGTATCTTGAGGGAAAAGGATATCAGTTCAAGGACGTATATGACAATCCATACTCTGACAATGTGCAGACATGGGACGTACTTGCTAGTAACCATTCCGTTGATGGACGTGCTCTTGTTAATACCTACGATGGATTAATGGAGTATGATGGAGAGGGTGCTCTTCAGTACGCACTTGCTACTGACTTACAGGTATCTGAGGACGAGCTTACTTATACCTTTACAATTCGTGATGGTGTGTCTTGGACAGATACACAGGAGCGTAAGATTGCAGATGTTACAGCAGATGATTTCGTTGCAGGAATGCAGCATTGTTTAGATGCAAAAGCAGGTCTTGAGAGCTTACTTTTCGGAGTAATTAAGAATGCACAGCAGTATGTATACGGAGAGTGTACCTTTGATGAGGTTGGTGTAAAAGCAGAAGGAAATAAGGTTATCTATACCTTAGAGAAACCATGCTCATACTTTACATCAATGCTTGGATATGGTTTATTTGCTCCAATGAACAGAAACTACTATGTACAGCAGGGTGGTAAATTCGGTTCTGACTATGATAACTCTGCATCGGATTACACCTATGGTTCTTCCTTCGAGAACATTGCTTACTGTGGACCATATGTTGTAACTTCTTACATCAAAGACCAGTCTATTAAGTTTAAAGCAAACAGCGCATACTGGAATGCTTCTAACATTAATATTCATGAGATTAACTGGAAATTTAATGATGGATCAGAGGCTACAAGAATTTACAGAGATGCGATTTCAGGAGAAATTGCTGGATGTGGATTATCACAGTCTAACCTTGTAAATGCAAAGAAAGATACTTATAAAGATGGAAATAATGTATTTGATACCTTTGCATACATTTCACGTAACGATGGAACAACACTTTGTGGTTTCGTAAACGTAAACCGACAGGCATACGAGAACTTTAATGATAGCAATGTTGGTGTATCTGATAAATCAGAAGAAGAAAAAACACGTACCTTAACTGCTCTTAGAAATAAGAACTTCCGTCTTGGTCTTCTTCAGGCTTATGACAGAAGCGCAATGAACGCACAGGTGGTAGGAGATGAGTTAAAATATACTTCTCTTAGAAATTCCTATACACCAGGTGAGTTCGTGAAACTCTCTGAGGATGTAACAATTGACATCAACGGAACAGAGACAAAATTTGCAGCTGGAACCTTCTACGGAGAAATCGTTCAGGCACAGCTTGATGCAGATGGTGTAGTGCTTAAAGTTTGGGATGCAGATGAGAAATCATCAGACGGATTTGATGGTTGGTTCAATGCAGAAGCTTCACAGGCATCATTAAAATTAGCAGTAGAAGAGTTGGCAAAAGAGGGTGTAACTGTAGATGCAGAGCATCCAATTCAGGTTGACTTCCCAACCTACACAGCTAGTGAATTATATCAGAACAAAGGAAATGCCGTTAAAAAATCGATTGAAGAAGCTACACAGGGATTAATTCAGGTGAACCTTATCGACTGTGTGACTCGTGAAGGTCTTTCTTATGCTGGATACCTTGCTGCAACTGGTGACCAGTGTAACTTTGATTTATATGATCAGGGTGGATGGGGTCCTGACTATGGAGATCCATCTTCTTACCTTGATACTATGCTTCCAGATGGCGACGGTCCAATGACACGTTACATGGGATTATTCTAAGAATTACGTAGAAAAAGACATTTGGATTCGTTACAAATAAGAGAATAAGAAAAAAGGCGTTGTTTCGCAAATACATCAAACAGGATGTGACGTTTGCGGAGCAACGCTTTTTCTTGTATTATCCAGATTACAAGGATAGAATATAGTAAAAAGGTATTATGCATAGGCGAATAATATGGGGGATACCAAAGTGGAAAAAAGATATGGGATAAGAGTTTTTTTAAGAAAGCGATTACAATTTGGTTGCTTTCTACTTGTGGCGTGCTTACTAGCAGGAAGTAATAGGGTATATGCGAAACAAGTCCATACGAGGCAGCAGACAGTGCGCGTGGGATTTCATACCAATGCGGATTTCTTTTGGGGAACGCCAGAAGGGCAAAAGGGTGGTTATGCCTATGATTATTTGCAAAATATTGCTTCTTATACCGGCTGGAAGTATGAATACATAGAGGGAGAATGGCCGATTCTCTTAGAAAAGCTAAAGCTGGGCGAGATTGATGTATTGTGTGACGTTTCCTATACCGATGAAAGAGCAAAGGACATTTTGTATTCCAAGGAAATTATGGGAACGGAGACCTTCTATATCTATACACTAGATACCAATATGGATATCCGGCAAGGAGACTATCATTCGCTTGATGGAAAAAAGATAGCGATGGGGGTTAATAGTGTTCAAATTGGAATGTACGATAGGTGGGCGAAGGAATATGGAATCTGTGCAGAGCAGATTATTACCGAAGGTGATATCCGCAATCGACAGGGACTCTTGACAGGAGAATATGATGCACTTGTTGCAATTGACATGAGTGTAGATCCAGAGTTTATTCCGATGGTTAAGCTGGGGATGTCAAACTTCTATTTTGGCATTAATAAAGAGCGTCAGGATTTAAAAAAACAGTTGGACATGGCACAAGAACAAATTTTGACTTCCAATCCCTATTATAATCAGCAGCTTCAGTCAAAATACTACCAGTCGAAAAATGTGAGTGACCGATTAGATGAAAACGAGCTGAAGTGGGTACAAAAGCATAAAAAACTCCGCATAGGATATTTAAAAAATATGCTTGCGTTCTCGGACTATGATAGTAAGACAGATTCACCGATTGGCGTAATTACCTCGGTATTTGATGAAAAGAGTGGTTTACAATATAAAAATGCCAGCTTGGAGATTGAATATAGAGCTTTCGAGCATTTGAAGGATGCGATGACGGCATTGCAGGAGGAAGAGGTAGATTGTATTTTTCCTGTGTATGGAGATGCCTGGTACGCAGAGCAGCAGGAGCTTTCTGTGTCAAACTACGTCGTGGACACGCCAATTCTAGGGGTGTATAAGGGAAGCTACGATGATAAAATAACGGATGTTATTGCGATGAAGAAGCAGTCAAGCTATCAGGAAGGCTATGTGAAAACGAGATATCCGAATAGCAAATGTAAATTTTATGATACTGCAGAGGAATGTATTCGTGCAGTGAATGAAGGGGAGGCTACTACAACGTTTTTCAGCGCGTATCGAATGGACCAGGTGCTGAATAGTGACAAATATCCGGAGCTTTCTACATTTAGCATGCAGGAGACAATTCCAATCTGTGTGGCGACAAGGAGAACGGATGCAGAATTATTGGGCATTATCAATAAAACCATTGCAAAGGCAGATGTGGCAACAATTTCTGCAACGCTGATTCATTATTCACGTTCGGATGGGAACTATTCCTTAAGTCAGTTTGTACATGAGTATGGACTTGCCATTATTGTTTTGATGGCTATTTCCTTCACAATTATTATGTTTGGACTTGGAAGGCAGCTTTTGCATGTTACGAAAAATAAGGAGGAATTGGCAAGAGCCAAGGAGGAAGCGGAAAAGGCCAATTATGCCAAATCGGAGTTTCTTGCCCGCATGTCGCATGATATTCGAACCCCAATGAATGGAATACGAGGGATGGCACGTATTGCAAGGGAATCCGTGGAGGAGAAAGAGCGAGTCATTGATGCACTAGATAAAATTGACGAGGCTGGAATCCAATTGGAATCGCTAATTAATGATGTGCTGGATATGAGTAAGCTGGAGAGTGGTAGAACGAAAATTAATCCAGAACCATTTGATATAGCGAAAATGCTAGAACAGATGGCGGATTCCATGGAAGAGATGGCTACGCAATGTGATGTGGAGTTATCGCTTGAAATTGGTGAGATTGCACATCGGTATGTTTTGGGCAGCAGCATGCATACGCATCGTATTTTGCAGAATCTCGTAAGTAACGCGATGAAATATAATAAGACAAAGGGAAGCGTCTATTGCAAATTGGAAGAAATTCCAATAAACGACAATCAGGCATGCTATCGCTTTACCGTTACCGATACGGGAATCGGAATGAGTGAGGAATTTCTTGCGCACATTTTTGAACCCTTCGTGCAGGAAAGTGATAATGCGAGAACGGAATACCAGGGAACGGGACTTGGAATGGCAATTACTAAGGAATTGGTAGAGCTTATGCAGGGAACGATTCGGGTAAAAAGCGAAAAAGGAATTGGCTCCCAATTTGTTGTTGAAATTCCGTTTTCGTTTGCGGAGGAGCCGAATGAAGTAGAGACGCAAGCGATTAGCGGCAATGACATTTCAGGGATGCATATTCTTGTGGCAGAGGATAATAAGCTGAATCTGGAAATTGTCCAACACTTTTTAACTGGTTCTGGAGCAAGGGTGACGGCAGTAACCAATGGAATGGATGCGGTAATTAGGTTCTCTGCGTCAATAGAGGGAACCTATGATGCTATTTTGATGGATATCATGATGCCGAAAATGAATGGCTATGAGGCAACAGAAGCGATTCGCACCATGAAACGGGCGGATGCAAGAGACATACCGATTATTGCATTAACAGCGAATGCTTTCACGGAAGACGTCGCGAAGTGCAAGGTAAAAGGGATGAATAACCATCTTGCTAAGCCGATTGATCCGGATAAACTTCTGGAGGTTCTTTCAACTTACCGTAGAGAAGCGAATAAAAATGTGGTAAAGTAAGAACGGTCTTGCCAGCTTGGGCTGGGAAAGGCTAGAAAAGAGAAGAATACGAACAATTCTTTGCAGAATGTGAGGTTATATCGAATATGAATATTTGGAACCGTATAGTACGTTTTTTTGAAAAAGAAACGGTTCTATCTATCGCAACAATTTTAGCTGTGATATCTATGCTTTGGATTCCACCGAATAAAGCCTATGTGGAATATATTGATGTGAGAACACTTGCAATCCTGTTTTGCCTGATGGCAATCGTGGCAGGATTAAAGGAACAGGGAATATTTGACTGGATGGCGCATGGACTATTACGTCATGTAAGTGGTATGGGAGCAATCGCAACCATCCTTGTAATGCTATGCTTTGTGTGCAGCATGTTTATCACCAATGATGTGGCACTGATTACCTTCGTCCCTTTGGCGATTATTATTATGGAGCAGATTCCAGAGACAATTCGTACACGTTGGATGCTTCGAATTGTTGTCATGCAGACTATTGCCGCAAATTTGGGAAGTATGCTTACACCAATCGGAAATCCACAGAATTTATACCTGTATGGGCAGAGCGGAATGGGAATCCGTCAATTTGTGGCGCTAATGCTGCCGTATTCCCTACTGGCACTTTCTTTATTAGTGGTTTGGATTGTTGCCGCAGTAATCTGCGAAAAACTGGAAATTACAAAATACCAAGAAAAGAGCGTAGGAACAGAAGGAATACGGGAGCAAACAGGGGCACACGCAAAGCAGTCTGCTCATCCGAAAGAGGGGCTACTGAATGTATCACCAAAGCTAGGAGTGTATGCAGTTCTCTTTGCAATCAGTTTGCTAACCGTGGGAAGACTCGTTCCTTGTGAACTTCTTTTCCTGGTTGTGGTGGTTTATTTGTTGATAAGAGACCGAAAAATATTCCGAAGAGTGGATTATTCCCTCCTAGGAACCTTTGTTGCCTTATTTATTTTTATTGGAAATCTGGGTAACATACCAGTGATACACGGTTTTCTAAATCAGGTAATCGATGGACGAGAGGTGTACACAGCAATTGCCGCGAGTCAAGTTATGAGTAACGTGCCAGCAGCGTTGTTACTATCGGGATTTACGGACCAGACGGCACAGTTGGTGATAGGAACCAATCTGGGAGGGCTTGGAACACTAATTGCATCCATGGCAAGCCTGATATCCTTTAAATACATTGCAAAAGAAGACAGAAGCCTTCGACTACGCTATTTCATTAAATTTACAGCTGCAAATCTCGTATTTCTTGCAATTATGCTTGGCGCCTATACCAGCAACTGGTTGGGAATTTTACGATGACGGAGGAAAAGGCAGAATGGAACCGTATTATTATAGCACAATGGATAAGCAGAAGCAGGCTGCGTATCATGCGATGTACAAAGGATTTATGGAGCTGGCAGATGAAATTTCTGTTCCATGGTTAGAAACGAAAGAATTGTATGAGGTATTCTTTTTGATGCGACTGGATCATCCGGAATTATTTTGGGCAGTTAGCTATCAATATCATTATTACAAGGACTCAAACAATCTTGTAATGACACCAGAATACTTATTTACCAAGGATAAAATTCGAGAGCATAAGAAAGCAATGCAGGCTCGGGTGGACAAGCTGACGCGACCGGTGAAGGATAAGTCGGAGCTGGAAAAGGAATTGTTTATCCATGATTTCATATGCCAAAATGTGAAATATGATAAATTGAAGAAACCGTATTCCCATGAGATTATAGGTCCCCTTGGACAAGGCGTTGGGGTATGTGAGGGGATTGCAAAATCCGTTAAGATACTCTGCGATGCTTTGGGAATCTGGTGCATGATTGCCTTATGTGGGAACAACCCGGAGAAGAACATTAAATACCGCCATACATGGAATATTGTAAAAATTGGCGGGGTATATTATCATCTTGATGTTACCTTTGATAATTCCTTATCGGAAAAGGGTGAGAACGCGGATATTCGGTATGACTATTTCAATATTGATGACAAAAATGTATTTCGCGATCATGAGCCATTGATTGCTCCGGCACCGAAATGCAGTAATGCCGAGAATAGTTATTATCGAACCAAAAAAGTATCCTTTACCAAGGAAGAGGAGGTATACAAACGTGCGTTACAAGCAGCGAAGAAAGGTCGGGCATTCACCTTTCATTGGAGAGGTGGCTATCTGACTCGAGAGGTGCTTAACCAGTTACTTGCACTTATGAAAAAAGCGGGAGATGAGCGAGAGAAGACAGCAATTGTGAGCTTGAATTGGCCACAGGCCGTAATTAAGGTTCGCTATGAAGAGGGAATTCACCAGTCACAAGTAAATATGCAGGAAGCAAATGAAGGAGAACAGGATGGACTTTAAAAACACAATGGTATGCCCAAAATGCAGAATTCGATTGACCGATGACATAGAATGTCTTGTTTGTAAACAGAAATATCCATTCGAGCATATGGTATATGATCTGAACGGGGAAGAGGACCAAATAGATGAAGCATTCTCATTTTGGAATATCACAGAGGAAGAACTAGAAGCAGAAAAAATAGAGGAGCAAGAGTGGGAGCGAGATTATGTTGCGCACAAAAATGCGGAGACAATAGAAGCAGAACAGAAGCTAGACACATTCATGCAACCATATTTTTCACAGATGCGTGGGCTCTGCGTAGATATTGCCACCGGACGTGGGCAATTACTGCGCAAAATAGTATCTTGGAATCGAAGTAGTTTTTTGGATGTATTGTGTACGGATATAGACCCTCGTATTTTAGCCATGACACGAAAGAAGCTGCAGACCAATGATGCGAAGGTTGCTTATATGGGAACCAACGCATGTAATCTTTCTATTAAGGACAATTGCGCAGAATATGTAAGTTCTTTGGCGGGACTATGTAATGTGCCAAATCCAAAGAAAGCATGTCAGGAGGTCTATCGAATCCTGCGCCAGGGCGGCCATTTCTATTATGCAACTACCCTATTAGCGAAGGAATCAAGAAGCTATGCAAAGGCGATTACATTTGGCGAAGAAATCGCACAGGCCTTAAATCAAGACGAGCTTGTACAGATGCTACAGGAAGTGGGATTTCAAACGGTGGAATGTCACGTTGTGGCGGAAGCTGAGTGGGCCGAGAATCCGTATGACGGCATTCCACTTGCTGGAGATACACAGCAATATGCATTTGTAATCGCACAAAAATAGAAGGGAAGTCGAATTTATTCCCAAAAGAGTTCATCTAATGTTTTATCAAGAGTTTTACAAATTGCAATGCAAAGATTTATGGTGGGATTATAATCCCCTTTCTCTATGGAACTGATGGTTTGGCGTGAGACACCAACGGCCTCGGCTAACTGTTGCTGCGAGAAATCCTTGGCGGCTCTCGCGGATTTAAGCTTTAAATTCTTCATATTAGTCATCCTCATTCTCGTCTGAGTTTAGTTGCTTATCAATAACGTGCTTGTGACATATCATAATGAGAATTAGAGCAAAGAACATGATAGCACATAAAAGATTTGTAATGCTTGAATTCAATTTCCCGTTTGTAAAAGCACTGCCGGTATATAGGGAGCGTATTCCAATCAATAGGTTGGAAACACCGAGAATGGCAAATAGCGTTAGAACACGATGAAACTGTTCGTTTAGTGCAACGTAAGCATCCATGATAATCGCAGGGATAACTTGTGACATACAACCTAAGAGAATGCACGCGATGTCCAGTGCGGCAGGTGTAATTGGAAGCGCAACGTTTGCATCGGAAAGAACAGCACGGATAGCCAGTAGTAAAATAAATGAAAAGAATCCAATGCGAAAGGCTTTCCCACGCGCAACCTGCTGGCGTTCATCGTATTTTGGGAAAAAGCGACTGTTATTGACGTGTTTGGCTCGGGAGAAGAGTAAGAGGAAGAGCATAATTGCAATCCCAACGGCTACTCCGAAATAAACACCTAATGTATATGCGGTCATAAGAACCTCCTTATTTTTGTGAATATCATAATTATTTTAAAAGATAAATGCTTAATGCTTAATGTTACGGTTACCCTCACCTAGTTTTAGAACTTTACGGGATTGACCGTGATTATCATAATTTATGAATGGCAAAATGTCAAGTAAATTTTACATTTTGTAACAAATAAAACCACCGCAAGCAAGGCGCAACGCCGACTTGGGGTGGTTTTTTCGTGCGCATTGCGGCGCACATCGCTAATTCATACATCCGTGGAAACGGAAATCGGAACTGCTATCTTTTCTACTGAAATAGTTTACGAAATATGTGGAGCTGAGATTCCAAGCTCTTCTGGAAGGAAGCGTGGACACACGTTCTCGGAAGAAATAATCACGGATGCAGAGAGGCGTGTTCCGATGGCAACGGCTTCTTTTAGAGACTTGCCATAGGTGAGACCACTTACAACACCCGCGCAGAAAGCGTCACCAGCTCCAGTGGTATCCTGTACGGATACTTTCTGGGCAGGAACCCATCCCTTTTCACCATCCATGCTTGCGTAGACAGCACCTTGTGCTCCCATAGTGACAATCATGGATGGAATCTTGGCACTAACTACCTTTTTCGAAATAATCTCAGAGAGCTCTTCTGGAGTACATTCGCTGAAGTCTTCGGTAAAGAACATACCAGCCTCTAATTGATTACAGATAAAGCAATCAAACTTCTGAAGGAAATCGCGACGCTCAATGGCGATTCCCATATTGCTGACCGCACAGTAAATCTTTGTATTGTGGCGCTCAGCCAGCTCGATGAACTTTTTCACCAATTCTTTATCCATATCAATCTCGATAACCAGGGAATCTGCCTGCGAAAAGATTTCATCGCCTTTTTCCTCAAGCACATCGAGAATTGGCAACAGATTTGGACGCTGTGAAATAGAACCAGCTAAATCGCCGCGCTCGTCGAATACGGCGAGCCAGGTTCCCATGCCGTTAGGGATTTTTTGCACATATTGGGTGTTGACCTTATGGTTGGATAGTTTCTTTACTACCTCTTCACCGAGAGCAGAGTCGTCAACAATTCCTAGAAAAGTAGGGCGAAGCTCCAGATTTGCAATATCCTCTACAATATTACGGCTTACACCGCCGTGGATATATTCGATGTGACCTGCGTTGCGACCATCCGGAATGTACTTGCTATTAGGGAAGCCTTTGATATCAATAAATATGGCTCCAGATACGATGATACTCATAATGGATTCTCCTTATCTATGTTCGATGTGATTGTGTACTAATTGGGATATAAATATAGCGCGATTTGTCGACAACTTCAAGAGTTTTGGGAGATTTTCGGCGATTTTACTGCGAAACTTGCCCACATTTGCAAAACAAGGTAAAATAATACTAAGAAAATAAGCAAAGGTGGGAATGCAGAGCGCATTCATAAGATAAAAGCAATGAGAAAAGAAATGGATGAAAATCTCAGAAAAATCACAGATGGCAGATTTTATTCGGCCAATGATATGGTGAAGGTAGGGTGCCACGATTGTGCCGGCTGTTCTACCTGCTGTAAGGATATGGGGAATTCGATTCTATTAGATCCCTATGATGTCTATAGACTCAGCAAAGGGCTTGGGATGTCCATCGAGGAACTGTTTGGAGGGCCCGTAGAGCTGGGGATGCAGGAGGGGTTAATTCTTCCAAATCTTCGTATGGTGCAAAAAGGCATGGAGCAGGTGCCTAGCTGCAGCTTTTTGAACGAAGAGGGAAGATGTAGGATACATGCATATCGTCCCGGAATTTGTCGCCTTTTCCCATTAGGACGAAATTACGAAGGAGATACTATGAATTATTTTCTTCTGACAAAGGAATGTCCTGCGGAGAATAAAACCAAAATGAAGGTGAATAAGTGGTTGGACTGTGGAAATGTGCGAGAATATGAAAAATATCTTGTGACATGGCATGCGTTCACGAAACGCGTGCGTGAAAAAGTTTTAGAGAATAGTTGCACGGAAGCGGCTGCAAAGCAGATTACCATGCTGATGCTTCAAGTATTTTATATGAAGGAATACAGTGGCGAGAACTTTTTTGACGCTTTCTATCAGAGAATGGAAGAATACGGGGCATATTTTGCCTAAGGACTATGTAAAACGTAAGGAGATACGATATGAAATTTATTTCTTGGAATGTCAATGGGCTTCGCGCCTGTGTGGGCAAGAATTTTATGGAGGACTTTGAAAAATTGGATGCGGATTTCTTCTGCTTGCAGGAGACCAAGCTTCAGGAAGGTCAAATTGAATTAGAACTTCCAGGATATCATCAGTATTGGAACTATGCAAAGAAGAAGGGATATTCGGGAACGGCAATCTTTGCCAAACAGGAACCGGTGTCGGTAACCTATGGCTTAGGAATTGAGGAACATGATCAGGAAGGACGTGTAATTACCTTAGAGTATGAAGATTTCTACTTGATTACCGTGTATACACCGAATTCGCAGAATGAGCTTGCCAGACTTGACTACCGAATGGAGTGGGAGGACGCGTTCCGTGCGTACTTGACTGGACTCGCTGAGAAAAAAGGCGTAATTGTGTGCGGGGATATGAACGTGGCACATAAGGAGATTGATTTAAAGAATCCGAAGAGCAATCGAAGGAATGCCGGATTTACAGATGAAGAACGAAACAAGATGACGGAGCTTTTGGATAGTGGATTTGTAGATAGCTTCCGCTTTTTCTATCCGGATCAGGAGGGGATATACAGCTGGTGGTCTTACCGTTTTCAGGCGCGTGCAAAGAATGCAGGGTGGCGTATAGACTATTTCCTCGTGTCAGATACGATAAGAGAGCGCATGAAGGCTGCAAAGATTCATACCGATATTATGGGATCGGATCATTGTCCGGTGGAGTTAATCTGGGAATAAGATTAAGGGGGTAAAGCTGATGGAACATTTGGGGATACTTATTTTAACCGTTGTGCTTATTTTTATCGTGCTTGTGTTCGTTATTGGTTATGCCTTGGCGGCTTATCTGGTTCATCCACAGAGAGTCTCCCTAGAGGATGCAATTGTTAACGAGACAAGCAAGGGCTACTTCGGAGATTATGGAGCATTGACCAAGCAGGATTATATTGTGAAGGGATATCAGGAGTATGAACTCCATGTGCAATACATTCCAGCAAGGGCGGAATCAAAAAAGTTTGTTATTATCAGTCATGGGTATACGTACAATCGGCTTGGTTCCGTAAAGTACCTGCGCATTTTCCGTGACTTTGGATATAACTGTATTATTTATGATGATCGTGCGCATGGCCTCAATAAGAATACGACCTGTACCATGGGAATTCGCGAAGCAAAGGATTTACTGGCAATCATACAGGATACGTATGAAAGGTACGGAGACGATATCTATCTGGGCTTACATGGGGAGTCAATGGGCTCGGGACTTACGGTCATGGCATTGCGGTATCAACCAAAGGTTAAATTTGCTGTTTTGGATTGTGGATATGCGGATATTACGAATGTGTTGCAGAATAAAGTGCAAAGTATGTTTCACCTTCCACCTGCAATCTGTTATCCAGCGAGCCTTATGTGCAAGCTGTTCTATGGTTATTTCTTTGGAGAGGTACAACCGATGAAATGCTTAAAGAATAACCAAATTCCAGTTTGCTTTATGCATGGAGAGGAAGACACCTTTGTTCCATGTGCGAATTCGGAGAGAATGTATGAAGCGAATAAGGGCTACAAGGAATTACACCTTTTTCCAGGGGCAGACCATGCTGAGGCATATCGCTCGGATCCGGAACGCTATCGGGAAATCCTGAAAGAATTCTTGGAGAATATAGAGGAGCGGAGCGAATAAGGGAACGATTTTACTTTCTCACAATATACTAGATAAAAAAGTGTGAGGAAGGAAAAGGTTATGAAACCAGATTGCAACAAGTGGATGACCGATAGCATGGGGCATCCAATACCAAATGATATGAATTCTCTTACTGTGGGGCCAGAGGGACCAATTCTCATGGAGGATGTGCACTTTCTGGATAAAATGGGACATTTTGACAGAGAGAGAATACCAGAGCGTGTTGTTCACGCAAAAGGGGTAGGCGCTTACGGAGTTTTTCAACCGTACCGCTGTATGGCGGAATATACGATGGCGGATTTCTTACAGTCACCAGGGAAGAAAACAAAGACATTTGTGAGAATTTCTACGGTAATTGGTTCTAAGGGCTCGGCAGATACCGAAAGAGATCCAAGAGGCTTTGCTGTGAAGTTCTATACGGAGCAGGGCAACTATGATTTGGTGGGAAATGATATTCCGGTATTCTTTATCAGAGATTCCATCAAATTCCCAGATTTGATCCATTCGTTAAAACCAAGACCGGATTCCAACCTAAAGGATCCGGAGCGTTTCTGGGACTTCGCATCGCTGATGCCCGAGACTACGCATATGGTAACCTGGCTTTATTCGGATCGGGGAACGGTAAAGGATTACCGAAAGATAGAAGGCTTTGGTGTAAATACGTATGTGTGGGTGAATAGAGAAGGGCGTCGCCGTTTCATTAAGTATCATTGGAAATCCATGCAGGGCATAGAAACCATTTCAAGGCAGGAGGCTGAATATCTGGCTGGTGCGGATCCAAACATTGCAACGAGAATTTTACAGGAGTCCATTGCACGTGGGGATTATCCAAGCTGGCAGCTTTGTGTTCAGCTTATGGATCCGGAGGAAGCAGACCATCTGCCATTTGATCCACTGGATGATACGAAGGTCTGGCCAGAGGATCGCTATCCGCTGATGCCGGTTGGAGTCATGACACTGAACGAGAATCCAAAGAGCTTCTTTGCGGAGACAGAGCAATCCGCATTCTGCCCAGCAAATTTAGTTCCAGGCGTAGAGCTATCCGACGATAAGATGCTGCAGGGCAGAGCATTTTCTTATATCGATACCCAGAGACATCGTATTGGACCGAACTTTATGCAACTGCCAGTTAATCGTGCCATCTCTCCAATCAACAACAATCAGAGAGAGGGAGATATGGAGTATTGGATTAATCCAAATCCAATTAATTATTCACCGAATACGTTGAGCGGAAATGTACCATTACCTGCCAACATACCAGTTCCACCAGCCAAGATGGCAAAGGGTAAGGTGGTGCGACAGCCAATCACCAAAACAGATGATTTCACGCAAGCCGGAGAACGCTTCCGAAGCTTCACTAGAAGAGAGAAAGAAGTTTTTGTGGATAATATTGCAGTGGAACTTGCTGTGTGCAAGAAAGACATTGTGGATCGTGTTCTTCATAATTTTGCGCAGGCTTCCATGGAGTGGGCGCGTATGGAAAAAGAGTGCATTATGCGCTATAAAAGGAAAGATAACACCCCAATTATGCCGGAACAAAGGGATTACTCTTTCTGTGAATGTGAGCCAATTATGATGCACAAAATGGATAGAGATAAATAAGCGTAGTATTTGAGATAAATGAGGACAAAATAGAAACAAATGGGTAACTTTAAGGAATTTACAAAAGAAGATTATATCTATTATCAAGCATATCTTGAGGGAATAGATGAAAGCTATTCGTGGGAGTTCTTGCGGCTGGCACAGATTATCGAGCAAAATGAGCTAGAGCTGCTGTGGGAGCAAGAGGAGCACTGCTATCGACTCGTGTACATCATGAACGATGCTGTAGAGAGCTTCCTGCGATTCGAAAATGGGCGTATGACGGGAACCTATTTGCCAGATTATGAAGGTGAAGTTACGGCTGCTATCAAGCGGGAAGACGCGGGATACGGGCTGATTATCTGGCAAGGGGATACGATATGTACGCTCTTTTTTGATGCGTTGACCTTGGAAAATCATCTCTTCAATTATGGACAAGTAGGTCATTTTTGGAGAAAGGGCGACGAATACATGCGCGTACTCAACTATCACATTCAGATTTTGGATGATAAGGCCTTCTATTTGGGAAAGGAAGTTTTAAGTCCTATGGAAGAGAGACTGGTTCGTTTGATGGGATTTCCGCCACTTTTGAATTTATTTTATCCTTATGCCTCCGAACAGTATCTGGTGCATTGGGATGAGCCATGGGCATTGACAGAGGAAGCTGTGGAGTGCATGTTAGAATATTGCGAGCGTTTGCAGGACCATTCCATGTATCGAATGATAAAATACTATCAGAGGCATGCAAATTGGAAATGGTTAGCGCGTGAGATTGCCCGCTCGCTTCGGATGCGAAAACACATTCGAATTGTTGAGCAAATGTATGATGATTTTAAAGAGGCGACAAAAGAGTATCCAACACGTTCCTTTGGACGAGAACAGGATGCCAAATTGAAGCAAAGCCTGGATAAGGCCAATACCTTGTGCCAGGAGTATCAGAAAAAGGGAATAAAAGCAGAGGTTCTTTGGGAGGAACCGTTTCTGACCGCGCAGGATTCGGTAGACTTTGGGGTGTATCTCATGATTTATAAGGATGGAATACGATATCGCAGGTGTGAAATTAGAAGAGTATCCTAGGAAGAGGCAAAAGGGGAAGCTTAGATTGAAAATGCAAGGAAAATAGGAAGAATGCAGGTGGAGTTTAAAAAGAGGGTTGAAAGAAAGCATTTTTTGTGCAATGATTTGTAGTACGATAATCTACAAATGAAAGGGATTACAATCCTCATAAGTCATGAGGAGAACGGAGGAATATATGGATAGAAGATTATATCGTTCCAATACAAATCGCATCTTAGCAGGTGTCTGCGGTGGACTTGGTGAGTATTTTGGAATTGATCCAACAATTGTTCGCTTATTATGGGTGTTATTCTGCTTGGCAGGGGGCAGTGGAGTATTAGGATATTTGATTGCACTAATTATTATCCCAGAGCGTAGGGGTTATTAAAAAGAAGGGGATAAGCTAGACAGGTTTTTACAATGAAAAGGGCGGTAAGGAAGAAGGCAGTACGCTTTTCCATCCGAAAGAAGATAATTCTTATGGCAACGGTTATGGTGATACCATTGCTTGCAGTAATTGTGTATCTTCTTATTTCGATGGCAAATTATAGTCGTACCTATGATCGAATGGTCAGCAGTATGACCGTTGCAAACAATTATAATTTGAATTTCAAAGAAGAGATGGATGAATCTCTTTATAAATTGGTAGTAGGGTATGTATCCTTTGATAATATCCAGGAAGATGAGACCTTAAAAGATCCATATATTCTGATTGAGGAATTACGAAATGAATTTAGCAAGCTTTTGGATGTGACTTCCACGCCAGAGGGCAATGTGTGGCTAGAAAGCTTGCTTCGCAATATCGACACCTTGGAGAAACGCGTGGACGATATTCGGGACAGTTTAAAGCGTGGTGAGACCTATGATCAGAATATTGGAAAATTAGACAAGAATATTTACATCCTGACAGAACTGATACAGGATGATATCCAATATTATATCTATTACCAGACACGTAATATGGACCTGGTAACGCAGTCGTTGCACCAGCAAATTCATGATTTTATTGTGATTTGTAGTATTTTGATGGTGCTTCTTTTGGTGCTTATTGTGTTCGTTGCAGTGATTATTGTGTCTGATATCTTACGTCCAATTGACTCTCTCTATGATGCGACGGTGAAAGTGGCAGAGGGAGACTTTAGCGCACGTGCGCAAGTACGTTCTACGGATGAAATTGCAGTGCTTGCAGATGGATTTAATAACATGGCGAATAACATGCAATCCCTGATTGATGAAATCAAAGAGGATGAGCAGAAAATGCGACGCGCAGATTTACGCCTTTTGCAGGAACAAATTAACCCGCATTTCTTGTATAATACGCTGGACACCATTGTGTGGCTGATAGAGGCCAATGAACCGGAACAGGCGGTGAATATGGTTGTGACGTTTTCCAATTTCTTTCGACTTACGCTAAGTAAGGGCAAGGAGTTTATCTCCATTCAAGAGGAAGAACAGCACATTACAAGCTATCTGGAGATTCAGCAAATGCGTTATCATGATATTCTGGAGTATGATATTCAGATAGATCAAGTACTTTACCAATATCAAATTTTAAAACTCACACTTCAGCCGTTGGTTGAAAATGCGCTTTATCATGGAATCAAGTATAAGCGTGCGAAAGGCTTTATTCACATCCATGGAGAAAAGGAAGGAAACCTGATTCGATTGACCGTTCGAGACAATGGTGCAGGAATGGAAACGGAAGATTTAGAAGAGCTTCGGCGAGAAATTGAGAGACCGTGCCAGGAAACGGAGCGAGGCTTTGGTCTTGCGAATGTCAATGAAAGAATCCATATGTATTTTGGAAATGAGTATGGGATGCAGATACAATCGACAAAAGGTAAGGGGACGATTGTAGAAGTGACGATTCCAGCAATTCGTGTGGAAGTATCTAGGGAATAGAAGGATAGAGTGGGTAGAAGGAATGAAAGTAAAAGAGGGTAAGCGTATAGGGGCGCTTGTACTGGCGCTTTTTATGGGTGCAATAGGAATTACGGGCTGCGGTCGCTGGAAAGTGGAAGAAGCAACCTTTGCAACAGAGGATTCACTTACACCAACCGATCGGGATATGGTGGTAATTGGGGTATCACAGATAGGAAGTGAATCGGTATGGAGAACGGCAAATACCATGTCCATACAGAAAACCTTTACCAAGGAAAATGGATATTTTATGATTTTTGACAATGCCAGACAGAAGCAGGAGAATCAAATGAAAGCGATTCGAAGCTTTATATCGCAGCAGGTGGATTATATCGTTTTTTCTCCTATTACGGAGGATGGATGGGATACGGTGCTGCAGGAGGCAAAGGATGCAAATATTCCTGTGATTCTTATGGATCGTAAGGTGAATGTAGAGGACGAATCCTTATACACCACTTGGGTAGGTTCGAATTTCTTAAAAGAAGGAACTGAGGCAGGAAAGTGGCTCGAGGCAAACCTCAAGGAGAAGGGGCGCGAGAATGAGGAACAAAACATTGTTGTCCTACAAGGAACGAAAGGGGCGACTGCGGTAATCGGTCGTACGCAGGGCTTTGAGGGTGTGGCAAAGGACCATGAAAACTGGCACATTTTGGAGCAGCAGGATGCGGAGTATACCACTGCGAAAGGGCGTGAGGTTATGAGACAGATGCTGCAGACATATCCTAAGATTGATATTGTTGTTTCTCAAAACGATGACATGACCTTTGGTGCACTGGAAGCAATTCGTGAAGCGGGACTGACTCCGGGAGAGAATGGGGATATTACTATTATATCGTTTGATGCTTGTAAGGCAGCACTTAAGCTCGTGGATGAAGGCATCATTAGTGTGGATATTGAGTGCAATCCGAATCAAGGACCACAGATTGCGGAGGTAATTGAGGCATTAGAGCGAAAAGAGCGCGTGACAAAGAACAATTTTGTTCAAGAGGAAGTATTTACCAAGGAAAATGTGAAGAAGTTTCTAAATGACAGAAACTATTAAATGCAGTATTTGGCTTGTAAGAGAAACGTTAGCAGCTAACAGAAATTACAAGAAGAAAAAATGTATTAGAAGAGATATGTTTTGATACGGAAATGGGCGAAGGGAAGGAAGAAGGCGTATGTTAAAGGTTGTTTTGGTTGAGGATGAGAGCTTCATTCGAGAAGGAATCAGAGATACCGTTCCCTGGGAGCAATATGGTTATGAATTTGTGGGAGAAGCGGCAGATGGTGAGATGGCGCTCTCGGTGATTCGTAAGATGCGCCCGGATGTATTGATTACGGACATTAAGATGCCATTTATGGATGGATTATCTTTATGCAAAATTGTTCGGGAAGAGTTTCCGAAGATGAAAACAATTATTATCAGTGGATACGATGACTTCGAGTATGCACGTCAGGCAATTGCATTGGGAGTAGATCAGTATTTACTAAAACCAATTACGAAAATGAACATTAAGAATGTACTGTTAGAGCTGAAGGATAAGATTGAGCAGGACATGGAGCAGCAGGATTATCAGGCACAGTTCAACAGTGAATTTCACGAGTATGAGAATTTTGGGAGACGTCGCTTTTTCGAAAGGATGCTGGAAGGAGAGCTTTCCGTGAAAGAAATATATGACGAGGCTGCGAAACTATCGTTAGAGATAACAGCATCCAAGTATAATCTCTTATTCTTTTATTCCCAAGAGAAACATTCCAATATGACAGAGGAGCAGATGGATGATTTCGCGCGAAAGCAGGATGAAGTACTGCAATATTTTCTTCGAAATCCGCAGTACATTTTGTTTAGCTGGAATGTAAACAGTTATGGAATTCTTTTGCTAAGTGATGAAAACCAGATGGAAACCCTGGTGAAAAAATGCGTGGATAAGGTGAAGGAAATTTGCATGAGTCCAGGGGTGGAGCTAGAGTGGTATCTGGCGGTAGGTGAGCCAGTGGAACGTTTGAGTATGCTGCCGGGAGGCTATCAGCTTGTAAATCGCTTCTATGCGTATCGATTCATTCTGCCAGGTCAACACATTTTAACAGCAGAAACGCTCAGAGAGCACCTGAGCGCACCAGAGGAGAAGAATTTGCAAACGGTGAACTCTGCGCAGATGGATCCGGAGGTAATCAAGGACTTTCTTGCAAAGGGAAGCCATTCGGAAATGGTGGATTTCGTAGAGTCCTATCTGATGGGAATCAAGGAGGCGCTGGCTTCGCGCATGTTCCGTGATTATGTGGTGTTAAACATTCGTTTCACCATATTGGCATATGTAGAAGCACTTGGAGCAAGTGTAGAGGAGCATGCTGCTCTTCTTTCGCATCCTATGTCAGACATGAACTTAAAACCAGAGGAGGTGGGAGACTATTTTGTGGATATGCTTCAGGCAGCACTTCAGCTACGAGATCGTAAGAGCGACGATTTGAGTGGAAGGGTATTACATAAGGCAATCGCCTATATGGATGAAAACTTTGACCAGGAGGCGATATCCTTAAATAGTGTTGCAGCAGCGGTAAACGTAAGTGCAAACTATTTAAGCACCACGTTCAGCCAAAGTATGCAAAAGACCTTTGTGGAGTATATTACGGAAAAGCGTATGGATAAAGCAAAGAAGCTTCTTCGAAGCACCGACAAATCCTCCGGCGAGATTGCGCTGGAAGTGGGGTATAAGGATCCCCACTATTTCAGCTTTGTATTTAAGAAGACACAGGGCTTGAGCCCGCGCGAATATCGCAATAAGAAAAGTTAAGAATAGATATGTGGCACCGGCTTCGGAGG
>JAZUHO010000129.1:0-13525 GCA_045641745.1 Agathobacter sp.
CACATTCTATCAAGAATACGTAGGCAGCAAGATGATTCCTATGTACGAGAAAATCAGTGATTATATCGAGCTTCCAACACTTGATGTTCCAGAAGGCATGGACTACGAATGGCATGCATTTTCTTATATATCCACTGGCAACACATCTCAAAATGTAGATTTAGGTAAGGTCGAAGACGTCACTATAACAAACACTTCAAGCTACGCGGTTGCTCCAGTATTTAAAGATAAAGCGTTAGTATCTATCTCTTATCCAGGAGAATATACAGATAATGGAGAACTATCCATCTTCAGGCAATCTGAGAATATGATACTTCCTCTAGCACCTGAAAACGAATTAATCGAAGCTGCAAAAGCGGTCGTTTCAAAGAAAGTGACCGATAAACTTGGTAGTATTACTTACACCAAAACTAACGGAAGTTACGGAGCCCTTAACATTACATGTAAGACAGAAAAAATTGCTCTCGACATTTCTGGATACTATTATAAAAAAACCGGAACTGGCTATCTCTATGAGGCTGTATCTCTTCCGCTTCAGATTTGTGACAGAAGCGCTGTCCCTTCTGCTGCCGAACTAAAAACACAGCTTATGGCAAAAATGACAGAGCAGGATGATAACTTCTACGTAAAGGACTTGAATTTCGCTAGTTACAACGAAGAATATGTCAAGACAACAGATATGCGATACTACGCTTATATACGTCCAATTATGAGCAAAGAATATTGTACTGTTTCCGTTATAAGAACACAATATCCAGAATACTCTATAGAAAGGTACTATGATGTTATATTCCCAATTGATGGAGAATTAACAGAAGACGCTGTTATGAAGGCTGCTATTGGATACAAGATTTCCGATACAGAAACTATTATAGGAATTGAGAATTTCCATATCTCAAATGACAATTATGCATATGCGGAGGGACTCTTAACATTAGACGGTGATAGTCAAACTACTGCTCCTACGGATTCCACTCCAGCTGATTCCACACCAACAAGCTCTGCAAAGGATCCAATCATCGGAACAAGAATTGAGATTCCTAAAACAACAGAGAAAGAAGAATTAAAAGTGGAAACAACCACCAGTGGAAAGAAACAAGTGGTAGAACCAATCATTATTGGAAAAGACGATGTCGTTGCAGTAGATAATGGTGTCGCTTTAGGCACTACTGCAAAGCAGGAAATCAATCAGATGATTACAGATGCCATCGCAAAGAATCTTGAGCTTGGTAAGACAGAAAAAACCGAGACTCCAAAGGTTCAGGTTAAGACTTCTGCAACTGTAATTCCAACCGAAATCCTCGAACAGGCCAAAGGTAAGGACGTAGATGTCGAATTCGTTATGGAAGGCGGATACTCTTGGACCTTTAACGGAAAGGATATTACAGCTGACAAATTAAAGGATGTAAACTTGAAGCTTGAAAAAGTGGATCAGGTTGTTCCAAAGTCTGTATTTGCAGATTCCAAAGCAAAGGATATGCCTAATATCCAGCTTACACTTCCAACCCACGGATGGTTTGGTTTCCCTGTGAAATTGAAATACTACGTTGGAAAAGAGTATGCCGGACAGTATGCAAACCTTCTCTACTATACAGAAGGAAGATTGCAGGTTGAGAATTCTCACCTAGTAGATGCGGACGGAAACACGGAACTTATTTTTGAACATGCTTCTGATTATGCAATTGCTATGGGAGCTAATCTCGTTGCTTCTCCAAAGACAGGAGATAACGCTCCTGTTATGCCAATGGCAGCAACTATGATGCTCGGATTTGCTTGCATCGCTATCGCAGCATGTAGAAGAAAAGTATTCTAAAAACAACAAAAAGTCTAGGAAGCGAATGTACGCATTGATTATACACTGCTTCCTAGACTTTTATATTTATGTTTTTCTAATTACTCTTCCAATCGATTCATTAAATATCTCTGCACAGCCTTATAGCTTTCATATTTCTCCAATGCAAAATAAAGACATCTGCAAAAGTTCTCTATATTAACGCGTGAGTGAAAGTAATCTGCAGCCATTGTATCTTCATATGGATTTTGAAGACTTTCCAGCCAATCTATCACCGACTGATCACCCCATACCTGTTCTTGTATTAACACCTCTAGTGCGAAAATAATGCGATTCGGCTCTCGATCGATAAATACATACTCTCCCTGGCAAATCTTTTGCGTAAAAAGGCGTAAGACAACCGCGATTTTTTCTGCGTTCCACACCTTATAGCGAAATAATTCGCGAAACGCATCCGCTCCATGTGCAACAAAATGTATCCAACCATATTTCTCTGCATATCCAACATAATTCTTCTCACTCTGGTAGCACGCAGTCAAACACTCCCATACTCTTTCCTCTTGCGCCTCGCTAAGTATGGTACTATTTGTTTCATTCAATCCCGCTAAAATTGTTGCAATGGTAAGCATCGAGAAAGAGCGAAGAATTGTGCTGTTCTTTTCGTCTAGATATGCTTCGTCCAATATGGTATCAAGAATCGAGGACAACGCCTTTTCATCCAAGCTGCCTGCTTCTATCCATTCCTCGATACTATTAAATACAAGGTCATCTCGTATTGTACCATCCTCATTTGCCAATTCCGGCAATAATCGCTTTATCTTGTTTTCATAGGAATCCTTTGAAATTATGATTTGTTGTATTTGTTCTCTTCTCATCTCGTTTTCTACCCTTATTCTTCTCATAAACAAAAGTACCAACCACCTTAATGACTGGTACTTCGCATCCTTCATATTCCTGTTTTAGTTTTATTTGATAAGATTCTGTAAGCTATTCTTAACTTCCTTCGTTTCTGATACGACAACATCATTTTGAGCCGCAATCTCTTGAGAAGCACTAGCGAGATTTTCTGTCTTTCCATTAATACTTTCAACAATAGCATTCAACTTTTCTGCATCTTCTTGGATTAGTGATAGTGCCTCTAAAATCTTAGCTTGCGATTCTGTGCTACGTCTGGCTGTAACAGATGAAGTACTGGCAAGTGTATTAATTTCACTGGCTACGACCGCAAAACCTCTGCCGGCTTCCCCTGCTCTTGCAGCCTCAATTGAAGCATTTAGTGCCAACAAATTCGTCTGAGACGCAACTGCCATAATTTCCTCATTATTTTCAGACAATTCATTAATAAGAGCTGTAATATTTTGGGTAGATTCATTAAAGTGTTTGCTGAAATCGGCTACTAGAAGCATATCTTCTGCGATTGCTGAGGTTTCACAAGCATTCGTTTCATTGCCTTTCCCCATCTCATCAAGAGCAATATAAACTGCCTCAAATCTTTTATTAATCGAATCTATCGTTTCGAGCATATTTTCCTGTTGACTAGCAAGATTTTGCTTTTCTACATTAACCGCATCTGCAAGGGCTAACGCTCTATTCTTTTCAACCTCTACCTGTTCTTTCACATAATGGATACAGTTTTCCTTATAATTATACCCATTAAAAATAGCTGTTGCCATCATTTCACAGGTTTCATAACCGCAACATCCGCAATCTATATTTCTTGATTCTACAGTGGTTTTCTGCATTTCCAGGTAGGTTGAGTCAAGTTCTGTTTTGCTCGGTTTAACATGCGCACAAGTGGAAGACTTGTCCTCGTATTCACATATATAATCCTCCAGTTTGAGCTTTGAAAACTGCTTATTAAGCTGAGCTAATCTTTGTTTAGGCGTGAGTTTTCTTGACCAAGTATCCTTGAATTTATCATTTTTACTAGCCTGCTTTATGCGCATCATTTCCATGAGCACATCATCTGTTGCATTCTTAGCCGGTTCTGTTGCAGTACCATACAAGCAGCCCTGAGCACAGTTAAGCGCGTCTATAAACAAATAAGGGGTATTGCCGCTAGCGATTCTATCCTTATTCTGTTCCAGATAGTGGTACATATGGCCTTCGCCCTCAACCTGACGCACAAATGCATCTTCGCCTAAAAACCAATATACATTTTCCTTTAGGCCTCCTGGCATAGGATAAATAGAGCCTAAACCATATTCGATTTCATCCTTAGCAGATGGTCCGGAAATATTATTCTTACGACAGTACTCCATAAGATGGTCAAAGGAAACATTATACTGAATAAGTCCTTTTCCTCTTTTGGACATAATCTCTTCTTTTTTTGCAATACACGGGCTAATAAGCGCCATCTTCTCGGTAACACCCATTTGCTGTTTTGCATATATTGCAGTGCACATAACCGGTGACTGAATAGGCATAAGTTTAGGAATAAGACTTGGTACATATTTTTCAATATAGCCTACTACTGCTGGACATGGCTGTGATATTCCACCTAGGAAATTATTTTTCACAATATAATTGATATAAGCCCATGTACAAATATCCGCACCAAAGGAAACGCTGATAAGTCTATTCGCTCCTAATGCCTTAAGACCACCCAAAATTCTTCCGTATTCCTTAGGATAATTTGCTAGAAATGCAGGAGTAATAAGAATAGATATCTTCTCTCCTCTTTTAAGTGCAGCAAAGAATTCTTCCGTATCATCGTTGAACTCTCTTGCATTATGTTCACAAGCGTCAAAGCATGCACCACAGGATATACACTTATCTCCGTCTACTTCGATAGTGTTCCTCCCATTTGCATCAATCTCTGCAATCATTGCACCCATGCAGCTACAAGCGCGAATGCATTTATTGCATCCTACGCAATTTTCATTGGTAAAAACTAGTCCTTTTTTCATTTCATTCCCCCAGTGTTTTGTATTTCTAAATCCACACAACACTTCCATTTTACCAAAATTTCATAATTTGCGCCACAACAAGTTAATTTTTTAGCAAATTGGATAATTTTCAAGCCAATTGGGTAATATTCAAGCAAATTAGCTGCGCACTTTATTTAATCGTTCCTGTTCTTCCAGACATCTTTGATACAAAATGTCTCCTTCTTCACTTTAGGTTTCAACATTGCCTCTAATTTTCTTTAAATCCCTCATGCATATAATTTCCTACTCGTCTTATAGTAGAAGCAGGAAATCCCCGCTGTAAGAGCTTCGGTCACTGGTGCTACAAGCCACACCCCAGTAAGTCCAAATAATTTGGATAATACGAACAGTGCGATCAAAAGCACTACCAGCCCCCTCGCAGATGAGATGACCGCCGATTCCTTCGCTGCACCAATCGACGTAAAACAGAAGGACGCAATCACATTAAATCCGGAAACCAGAAATGAT
Source organism: Agathobacter sp. (assembly GCA_045641745.1). Taxonomy (GTDB): domain Bacteria; phylum Bacillota; class Clostridia; order Lachnospirales; family Lachnospiraceae; genus Roseburia. Next base: position 5,191 of record JAZUHO010000129.1, read on the forward strand.
ATCGCAAAAATAACGATCCCGGATATGATTAGCGCAGACACCTTCGTATCTTTTACAAAAAGCGAGCCATAGAATCCTCGGAACGTCACAAGAAGTCCGCACACGATAACTCCGCACACTTCCGCAAAAATCGTCGCAATACGAGTCAAATTCTTTGTCGTTGTCACATCTTTTGCTCCATAGGCAAAACTAGCCAAAGGACTCAATCCCTGACCAATTCCAGTCATAATCATGCCAAAAATGTAAGACGCATAACCAACCACTGCAAAAGCAGCGAGTGCAGATACTCCACCGATTTTTAAAACTACCGCATTGTAAGCCGCCATCGTAATGCACATGGACAGCTCTCCAATCATCTCGGAACTGCCATTTACCAGAATTTCAAATATCTCTTTTTTAGAAAAAGCGACCTTTCCGAAATGAAACACTTTGGTCCCTTTCACAAAATATACAATTGATATCACAAAGCTAATCAGAATGGAAATCAACGATGCAAGTGCAATTCCGCGAATTCCAAGCGCAAATACCGCTTGACTCAGATAGTCCATAATCAAATTTAAGACTAAACTTAGAATACTTAGAAGCATCCCCACCTGTGGTTTCCCTTCCCCACGCAGGAACATTCCAAAATTGCTGTTAATAATCATAAAAGGATATGCGAAAATCATAATGCTATAATAACGGATAAATTGTTCAAGCGTTTCTGCATCATTCACCAGCCCCCCTCCGAAAGAAGACAATGTCAAAAGCATTATGATTGACAATACGCCAGAAACTAGCAATGTCAAAAGCATGCTTTCTCGAAATACATTGTTCGCTTCCGCAAGCTTTCTCCCTCCAAGAAGTCGTCCCGCAAGCGAGATTCCACCAACACCAATCATTAATCCGATTCCTAGGTAAAGATACAGAATTGGAAGCCCAAGACTAACGGCTGCCGTTCCCTCTTTTCCCACATAGTTTCCAATAAAATAACTATCTACCAGGGTAATTGTAGCCGTTAGAAGCATACCAATAATGCAAGGAATACTATAAGCAAGCAATTTTCCTACTTTGTTACTTTTAATTTCTTCTAAATTCATAAATGACCTCCTTATTTTTCATCAGGAGGTCATTTTAACATCACATATTATTTTATACTTCTGAATTCTTGCTCTATATCACAAGGCACGATTACTCTTCCATCTTTTCTTAATCTTTCCAACTCGTCCCACATAGCAGCATTCACTTCTCGCGAATTGGAATATGGATATACATCTCTATCACATCTGTCTTCGGGTCGTAAGAAATGCTTTCATCAAAGAAATCCCTTCGGTCTAACACATATTTTGATTTTGGAATCCATACACACGATAGTCCCTGATAGGTTTCATAGATTTCTTTTCTGCTACTGCAAAAATGGTATTTCGCATATAATCCGCCGCGAAGCAATGTTTGTGGCTGCAATTCCACACCTTCTGAAAGACTCATGCATATATCCGAGATGCATCGCTCATTTTCCATAACATCCGGGTCGCAATACGAGCGTTCTACAAAAATAGTCTCTTCTGTAACATACGGTCTCACCGCTTCCAAAAACGCACGCCAGCAGTCCTTTAGCTCATGATAATTTCCGATAAATCTTTTGTAATACATTAGGCGATTAGGTAGCTCAACAATGCTGATATTTGCGTCGTATTCCTCAAACGTTTTCAAGCTGCACTCCATATCCAGATACGGATGCTTAGGTGTGAAAACATCGCCTTTTCTACTCGCACGATACTCCGCCGGATACGTATTAAAACATTCCTTGAATGCGGTCGCATAATTGGAAGAAGAGTAGCCCGCGTCTAGTGCAATATCCGTAATCGACTTCTCCGGTTCTGCTTTCACCTTTGTCGCACTTTGTGCCATACGATTAATCTTGATGAATGCATACATGCTCATTCCCGTCTCCGCTTTAAAAAGGCGTGAAAAGTGGTACTTCGAAAAATTGCAGTATTCCGCCACATCATCAATCGTGATTTTCTCATTCAGATGGCAAAAGATATACTCAATTGCTTTATTTATGCATGCGTTACGCACTTCCCTATTATCCACAAATCAATTCATCCTTTCTTTTTGCTCCCTTGTACATAAATGTTATTTTCTCACATTCCCAAATGCGATGCAATCTCTGTGAACACATAAGTTATTCAATTTCCAGAAGCATAAGCGATTCATTCTCCAAACACATAAGTTATTCAATTCCTAGAAGAATAAGCGATTCATTTATCAATAGCACACTATTCTATTACTAAGAGCATTAGCTTTAACCCCGCCTTAAATAGAACGATTCCTAGTGGAATCAAAATAAGAGTGCAACAGCACACCAATGCGAGCGTCCATAAAAATGTTCCAACAGGAAAAAGAATAAAGATCCACAAAAGGGCTTTTAATATAGCTCCTGTAAGCTTCAGACCAATTCCAAATAAACCCATAAGGATAAAAAAACAAATGATTACTGTTATCATATTCGCCTACCCCTCTGGCATAATAATTGCCGCAATCACATATGCCAATACTCCAGTTCCAAAACAGAACACCAATAATACCCAAATCAATCGAATAATGGTAGGGTCCACATTCAAATATTCTGCGATGCCACCGCACACTCCACATAATTTTCTATCATACGATTTTGTTATTCTCTTCATACTATTTACCATCCTTTATTTCATATTCTTTTACGTTTTTTCCATGGAATGTTGTATGGTTTTCTAATTTAAGCCGAATGCAACATTCCTCCTGTAATTCCATCTTTTCTAGCAATCTGCATACTCTGATTCTTTCCTGTACCTTCATGCACGCCCCTTCCCTCGGATTCCATTTGCTCATCTGATGAACTCAGTATAGCCGCATTTCTATCTTCAAAAAACCGAAAAAAAAGCGAAATAAGCTACGCTATTTCGCAAAATAAGTATTTTTCTCTTTATTGATGTCCCTATCCTTGCTACAATTAGGGGAGATTACTTAACAAGGGAGATTATTTATGGGTCGAAAATCAACAAAAGAAAACAAGAATATTTATCAAACAAGCCGTGAAGCCGTAGACCTCACCCGAGAGGCAGCCGCTGAACAGCTTACATTCATTTCCTCTGATCGCATCGAAAAAATAGAAAACGAAAGAACCACACCGCATCCAGAAGAAATTCTTGCCATGGCAGACTGCTACAAAAATCCATCCCTCTGTAACTACTATTGCTCTCACGAGTGCCCAATTGGCCAGGAATATGTTCCTGAGGTACAAGCCAAAAACCTGTCTGTTATTACGCTTGAACTTCTGTCTACGCTTAACAATCTTGCCAAAGAGAAGGATCGCCTTATTGACATTGCGGCAGACGGAAAGTTAACCGAAGATGAAATTCCTGATTTCTTGAAAATCAAAAATTTCCTAGATGCTATGTCCTTAGAAATTGATTCCCTGAAGCTTTGGGTTGACAATACCATTGCCTCGGGTGAGCTTGATAGTGAGCTCCTCAAGAAATAGTGCATTCTCTACTATTTCGGCAACGCACAATAAAAATGGCCCTAAGTCCAGTCGCGAGTCATGATTCAAACGAATCCCACCTCAACGCTTGACTTAGAGCCTTTTATTACCGATTCTTTTTACTTTCCCTCTGCCCATTCAACAATATCTGAAATGTCTTTTATAGCCAACACAATTTTTGAATTATCATTTTGTTCATAGCAGAAATTAAAGCGATAACAAGCTATTTGTCCATCATCACTAATCACATGGTGAAAATAGGATAGCAAATCTTTTTTCTGAAGTTCCTCTATCACACGATTCAGCTTGAACTCTTCAATAAAGGCGTCTCTCTCCTCTGGTACAATTAGTTTTTCGGCCATAATATCATTTCCATCCTGATAATCTATGTCCTCAACATCCCGAAAGACCTTATGTTCCTGCGAATAAACATCCCGCATCTGAACACGTTCTGTTTCTAGGTCAATAACACCTATCATACTATATTCCTCGCGGAGTCCAGCTATCATTTGGAACTCACTTGTCATTTCCTGTCGTTGTTCCATTCGTTTCGCCATCGCCGTATCCAAATCCTGAGAATAATAGATAACCTTTGTCACTTCGCCTGCAAAAATCTCCAGTCGCCAAAAAACAGCTTCTCTCCAGTCGCCATTCTGTAGCTGATAATCGCAAGATATATGATCCTCCTCTAACAGTCTTTTCTTCAAATTTCCTATTGTACCAACTTCTTCTCGCAATCCTTGAAACTCGCTGGCAACATAAGTTCTCGCAAAATACTTATTTCGAAGTGAATACACGCCTCGTTCCGCTTCATTTTCAGCAACACTGGTTTCACTTTTCTTCATAATATGGTATTCATCCAAGGTCAAATCAATAAGCAAAAGTGTTTCATATGAATCTGTCAGGATTTTTACAAGTGCATCCATTTCTTTTTTGAAATTCGCTTCCGCAATACCTCTCTTAAACTGTGGAAACCGTTTATAAAATGCTTGCTTATCCGCATACATTAACTGTTCCGCGGCCGTTGTAATCGGCTCAATTTCATCCGTAATCCCAAACGAATATCCAATTGATGCAGTGGGAATACTATCCGCTTGAATTAGTCCCTGAAATGCTTTTGCTCGCTGGTAAAACTTTTCTTCGTCCTCACCCGAATACACCGCAATAAATTCATCTCCACTGACACGATAGCAATTCCAGTCCCAAAATTCTTTTTTTAATTTCTCCGCAAAGGCACAAATATAAGCATTACCTGCCTCATGACCTTCTGTATCATTTACATGTTTTAGCCTGTTCAAGTCCCCAAACATTACGCCAACCGGTTTCTCGCACAAGCTCGCGGCAAACAAATTGCAAAACGAACGATAAGAATAGAAATTTGCAAGCCCAGTCATGGAATCATAATTGCAATAAAATTCAAGTTCTTTGTGATGCTCGAGTTCCTTCACATATGCATCATGCACATCCTGAATATATAAAATAACAATCTGATTGTCACTTTGGTACTCAGAAGACTTCATGATTTCCATTATTACCCATCTAAATTCTCCATTTGTTTTTCTGCGGTAACGAAATCTCATTCTTTCATCGCTTTGCTCAAAGTGCGCCTTCATATTATTAATATCCGTAAACTTTAGATACATATCGCAGTCCTTAGGGTCCACTTGCCCCGTCAGCGCAAACTGTCTAAGCCACTCAGATATTTTTACTGAATACCCCTTTTGTGCATTTTTCTCGTCTGCATACATTTTTAATTCCGTATGAGAGTCCTCTGTCAGATTAATTCGCAATATTTTGTGATAGTTATTTGCCAACAACTGTAGGGAATCTTCTAGCGTAAATATTTCATTCATAAACGTGCCCCCTTTTACCTTCATAATTGAAACTATTTGCTTTCATCACAATCCCGTATCTCTTATTCGTATATCGTCATTGTTACGTCTCCGTTTGAGAGAAGTTCTGTAAGTTCCTGCTCTGACAGGTTCTGAATTTTTCCAAGACGGGTGTATGCCCATGAATTAGAGCCATAAAATACCACCAACTGATTGCCATTATAAAGAACGATATCTCCTGCTCCTGTGGTTGTCTGTTCATCCTCGCTTGTAAAGCTGCGCCCTAAGGAACCAACCTGCTCAAATCCACCATACATCGACATTTCTATTGTCATTGTTTCGTCTTCTACAACTGCTTTGAGTTCATCAACTGCTGCATTCTCTTCCCATAAAACCTCAACTTCTGTGTCTGCAATTGTCAACTTCAGCTCCGCTTTTTCATCCTGACTCATATCTTCTACCTCTTCATTATCCCCGCCTAATTTTCCTGCGAAAAAAGCGGATGTTGGTCCATCAGCGCCTTCGCCTACCGTGACGCCACCTTCCTCCATTTCATGAAGGAATCCATGCATTCGTTCACAAATAAAAAATCCTGCGATAACTAGCACAATAACCACTACAATTATCCGAACAATACGTCGCTTTTTCATATCTCGTTCACTCCCATCATTAAATTACCTACAGGTCAAATGACTATCCCGTTGCAATGATCCACTTCATGCTGAATGATTTGTGCTGTCCATCCAGAATATTTTCCATGCTGTTTCTTAAAATTCTGGTCCAGGTAGTCAACCTCTATCTCCTTATATCTAGTGCAAGGTCTTACCCCTTCTAGAGATAGGCAGCCTTCTTCGGTCTGAAATGCACCGGTTTTCTTTGTGATAACAGGATTAATCATTGCAAATTGGAAAGGCCCAGCAGCAACCACAATAATATTTTTCTTTATCCCTATCATATTTGCGGCCATGCCCACACAGTGGTCAAGGTTCGCTCTAAGCGTGTCCAAAAGATCCGTAACTACTTGCTTATCAGCCTCCGTTGCATCCACTGATTTTTGTGCAAGAAAAAGCGGATCTCGTACTATCTTTTTAACCATAACTTGCCTCCTTCGCTTTTTAACCACTTGATACATTCTTTATACGCAGGGTAAACTTTTTCGACTTCATTCCAAAAGGCTTTGGAATGATTCATTTCTTTTCTATGACATAATTCATGTACTACTACGTAGTCAATTACCTCTGGTGGCATGCGCATCAAAAGGCAGTTGAAATTAAGATTTCCCTTGCTGCTGCAGCTTCCCCACCGGGTTTTCTGGTTTCGTATGGTAATACGCCCGTAATTTACACCAATAATTTCCGCAAAATACGCTACCCGCTCCGGAATATATTGCATAGCCTTTTGGGCTAAGTCGTTAATATCTTCCTGTGTAAGTCTATTTTTGTACTCCGCTTCATACTCCGCCTTTTTCTTTTGCATTTGGTCGATATGCTTTAGAATCCAAGGCTCCTTATCCTTTAAAATTCTATCAATATCTTTTTGTGTAGCTCGTCTTGGTGCTCTGACTGTTACAGACAAATCCTCATTCACTTGGATTGCTACTGTTTTTCTGTTTGATTTTATTACGGTAACGTGCATATTGTCTCCTGTGGATTTTTCTTAGCGCCATTCCTTCCACACATCTGGCTGATATCCAATTGTAGATTGCTTTCCATTTCTAACTACTGGAGTCTTAATTACCTGCGGATTCTCAAGAATCTTTTCCAGTTTATCTTCATCTGCAATATACTTAATAAGAGCAAGCGTATCTTTGTCTTTGCCATCCCAGTTAATCATATTTTCGATACCACCGTTGTTCTGGGCAACCGAGTTAAACTCACCCTTACTCATTCCTTTTTCCTTCATATCGACAAACTGAAACTTGATACCACGCTCCTTGAAATATCTTTCAGCTTTCTTAGTATCATTACACTTTTTTGTTCCAAAAACTTGTATATTCATTATCGTTTCTCCGATTTCAATTTCTTCCTATATTGAGTTTTTCAGTATAATACAGCTAAAACCTCTCAATTATTAAATAAGCTCGTACTGCATAAGCTCATATTTAAGTTCGCACCCCTCATATATTTCAGCTGGAAGCAACGCACGTGCCACAAGCTTTAAGTCTGTACTGTCTATATCTGTTCTTCTCAAATTAGCATAGTCTCCATCGATAGATACTACTTCATAAAACCATGTTTCCATTTAATCATTTTCTCCAATTGCTTTATTTATCAAACGTATAAAGGAATCCTCAAATCTTTTATCATCTTCGTCGGTTCTTTTAGAAGGTCCCTTTAAATGCTTTTTTCCTTTACCCAATCTAGCTTTTTTCGCCATATGACGTTCCATAAGCATCTGATCTATATTCTCATTTGTGTACCATTTACCACTCTGATGAATCGCATAAGCGTCTTTTCCAAGAGCCATAGCTGCAACACCATAATCCTGACTAACTACGATATCACCCCTTTTACAGATATTGATAAGTGCATAATCAACTGCATCTGCTCCTGCTCCAATTATCTTAACTTCCGAATACTCAGAACTCATCACATGATTTGTATCGCATAACAAAGTGCATGGAATATTATTCTGTTTTGCAATTCTCTCAACAGTACCTACTACTGGGCAGGCATCCGCATCAACCAGTATCTGCATCCATCACCTCTACTTATAAAGTGCATCAACTTCCTTCTCATAATAAGAATATGTCTCTGCGTCAAATAATACCCACTCTACAACATCTACGGTTCCTGGATTAGCATCTAGGAACCTCTTTACAGTTCCTACTGCAATCTTAGCAGCTTTATCAACCGGGAAACTATACACGCCTGTTGATATAGATGGAAATGCAACACTCTTGATTCCTTTTTCAGCAGCTAATTTCAATGAATTATAATAGCAATTAGCAAGCTTTTCAGCTTCTCCATCAGATCCTCCATGCCAGATTGGACCTACT
>JAZUHO010000130.1:0-5776 GCA_045641745.1 Agathobacter sp.
TGCATTCGTCGTTTCATCTCCATCCATCACCAGATAATCAAAGTTTCCCCCTGATAACAGATCCCAATTAGCATTGCCATCTTCCGTATATTCTACGTTATCCATCAGATAGGCACCGTAATTTTCTAGTATATTTCCTAAAAGAGCCTTCCGCGCCTCTTGCTCTGTTGTCTGGTCGGCATCACATGCAATAAATCCAATAGATAGGCTGCCTGTAACCGCAAGTGCCATACCATTAAAAATGGTAAGTGCAATCGCAATTCCTTTGGCTATATTGGTTCGATACCATTTCTTGGTCATTTTTAACCCTCCATTTTATAACCGCGTCCCCAGATTACTTTTAGATATCTAGGTTCAGCCGGATTATATTCGATTTTCTCTCGAAGATGACGGATGTGCACAGCAACGGTATTTTCGGTTCCATATGGATTATCATTCCACACGCGCTCGTATATCTCATTTGGTGAGAAGACCTGGCCCGGATTCGAAATCAGCAATTTAAGTATGTCATATTCCGTTCTCGTTAGGCTAATAAGTTCTCCATCCAGTGTCACTTCCTTGGCGCGATCATCCAATTCGATTCCACCCATAATAAGCTTATCCTTCTGGATATTTCCACTTCCGAGCTGCATATATCTGCGAAGCTGTGACTTTACACGCGCTTGCACCTCAACTGGATTAAACGGCTTTGTTATGTAATCGTCAGCGCCAATGCTGAGTCCCACGATTTTGTCGGTATCTTCGCTTTTTGCCGTTAGCAGAATCACTGGCACATTGGAATGCTCACGAATTTTCACCATAGCCTTGATTCCATCCATAACCGGCATCATAATGTCCATCAAGATCAGATGGATTTCCTCTTTCTCCATCACCTCGATGGCTTCTTTTCCATTGTAAGCTTCAAATATCCGATAGCCATCGGTGGATAGATAAATTCTAAGAGCTGAAACAATATCCTTTTCATCATCACAAATTAAAATATTATACATTTTTCCCTCCGGAGTCTCCTGGGTTATAACGAAAAAACCGCCACACTTGAGTTATGATTCATCATATCTCTATTGTAGCGGTTTTATTATTAATTTCCAATCAGTTAGTAGATTAAGAATTGATTAAGAAAGGGCGTAGTCTACGCTATTTCTATCCTATCTTCTATTTGCCGGTTCCACATTGATGGCTTTTCCCTTTATCTTCGCATTCTTCATCGCCTTCAATACGTCTTTTCCGTACTCACGTGGCACTTCAACAAATGTATAGCTGTCGTACATGTCGATTGCTCCAACAAGCTTTCCTGGAATTTTTGCCTCACCGGCTACGGCACCAAGAATATCTCCAGGACGAACCTTCTGATTCTTTCCAATATTAATGAAAAGGCGAACCATTCCTTCTTCTGCTCCAGTATCCTGTGCAAACTCCTCATCGAATTCATCGCCATCATTTTTTGATAATTCAAGTCCACCAATTGCCTGCTTTAAAAATGCTGCCGCAATATCCATTGCTGTATAATCAGAATTATTTACCTGCTCCTCGATGAGATCAATCATATCTCGCAGATTCTCTCTCTCGATAATATTTCCGATATCCTCTAATATTTTTTCAGACTTAATCTGCGCGACATCGTCCGAACTAGGGATAGGCTGTGCCTTAATCTTTGTCTTGCAGTAACGCTGAATCTCTTTTAATTTGTATACTTCTTTTCCTCTAACGAAGTTAAATGCACGACCGGTTCTTCCAGCACGGCCGGTTCTTCCGATACGGTGCACATAATATTCATCATCCTGTGGAAGGTCGTAGTTAAATACTGCCTCCACGTCATCTACGTCAATTCCTCTTGCTGCCACGTCGGTAGCAATGAGAATCTCCGCCTTTCCATTGCGGAAGCTCTTCATAACACGGTCTCTCGCCTGCTGCTTCATATCTCCATGAAGACCTTCTGCAAAGTATCCACGTGTTTGAAGCTCAGAAGTAAGTTCATCTACCATTCGTTTGGTGTTACAGAATACCAAAGAGAGCTTTGGAGAATAGTAATCTAATAATCTACACAACACATCCAACTTATCATGACGTCTTACATCATAATAATACTGCTCAATATTCGATACCGTTAACTCCTTCTTTACAACCTTAATCATGGTCGCATCTTTTTGATATTTTTTTGTAATATCCAAAATTGGTTTTGGCATGGTTGCAGAGAATAATACCGTCTGTCTATCCTCATTTGGAATGTACTCTAAAATGGTCTCGATGTCCTCGCGGAATCCCATGTTAAGCATCTCATCTGCTTCATCCAATACAATGGTATTCACATGGTCGCAACGAATCGTTTTTCTTCTCAGATGATCCATAACACGGCCTGGTGTACCGATAATAATCTGCGCACCACCCTTTAGAGCCTTAATCTGTCTTCCAATATCCTGTCCACCATACACACAAAGCACCTTCACACCATGCATATACTTTGCAAATTTGCGAATCTCTTCTGCCACCTGGATTGCAAGCTCTCGCGTTGGAGATAGCACAATCGCCTGGGTTTTCTTGCTGTTTGGATCTACTTTCATTAAAAGTGGGATTCCAAACGAAGCAGTCTTTCCAGTTCCTGTCTGTGCTTGACCTAATACGTCAACACCGGACAATACAACCGGAATTGCCTGACTCTGGATTGGAGTTGCCTCTTCAAATCCCATCTCTTTTATTGCTCTTAGAATTTGTGGATACAAATTAAGTTCTTCAAATTTTACGGTTTCCATATGTAATTTTTGTTTCCTTTCTGACACATGTTTACCCCCAGGTAAACCCACACTAGTCTAGGGCATTATCTGCTCCCTTGCAGACTAGTTACACCATAATTATTACGGCTCTCCTTCTTTACTTTATAAAGCATTGCGTCTGCCGCATGTAAGAAATCCCACACCTTATTGTCCTCTTTTGGTATATCGCAGCATACCCCTTGAGAAACGGTTAAAAATGGCAATGCCTTGGAGTATTTATGCTCCATGTGTAAGTCCATGATTTCTTTTCTAAGTTCCTTTGCGAACGCAATCGCCTGCTCCTCTGTTACATTTTCATAAATTAGTATGAACTCATCTCCACCATATCTCGCACAGAATCCATTATGTCGATTCGCAAGCGACTGTATGATATTTCCCACTGCAACAATTCCCTCGTCGCCTCGCTGATGTCCATAATTGTCATTAAACTCTTTAAAATAGTCGATATCCAGGATTTCAACTGCAAGACTTGTATGATTATTGTATGCCTTCTGGAATGCCAACTCTGAAAATTCATTTAATCGATAACGATTCGCCATCTTTGTTAGTGGATCGCGCTCAGAACGAGCCCGAAGCTCTCGATTTTGAATTTCCATTTGCACACGTTTTGCTTCCGATACTGCAAGATTTCTCTGAATCTCAATCTGAACACTAAGCATGGACTTCGATTCCTTCTCTTGCAATTCTGTGAGCTCATAATACAGCCCTGTTGCCTGCAAGTATTCTGCGCTCTTTCCTTTTCTGCGATAATATCGGATTTTAAGACTCAATAATCGCATCTGCATATTTATCATTTGTGATTGACGCACCAATGGCTCTAGAATGTCCAACATTTCCCAAAAGGCGTCATCCTTATCCATCTCTAAGAGAACTTCCGCATATGCATAATAGTCATCAAACACATCCATAATTGGAATATCTACACTGGCAAGCTCTCCCACCTTTTCGATACAGGCATCTCTTAGCTGCGTCTCTTCCGTTCGATGGTATAAAACTGTTTTGATACATGCAATGATGATTTCATCTACCTTATCGAAGAAAAGGCGATATTCTTCTAAATCCGAGAAGCACATTTTTGCCTGCTCGATCTTTCCTTCGTTGATGTAGCACTTTGCAAGATTCGACACAATGCAGGAATAGAACATGTGATACGTCTCTATTGCTTGTTCTTGCAACAAATGTTCCTGCGCTTCTAATAAATAGATAATTGCTTCTTCATTTCTATCACAGGACATACAGAGATTCGCGATATTACAAAGAATCGCAGCTCTTTGAGAGATTCCATCCTTTAATCTGAGACATACCGCCAATCCTTTATTGTAGTTATCCATAGCAACCAGAGAATTGCCTCTACTAGAAGCCATGATGCCCATGCTATTATAAGCCGCAGCTAGCAAGTCATCCTGTGTAGAATTCTCCAAATAGGCAATTGCTTTACTGATACAGGTAAAGAAATTTCTTCCATCATTTATGTAGTAATAGGTTTCGCCTAAATAATAGTAGGCGAAACCTAACAAATCAATGTCGTTATTTGGACTTGCATAGGAAAGTAGGTTATTACAATATCTCATTGTATTTTCTGGATTTTTACCTCTATTTTCTTTTACGCCTTTTATCCATTCTTGAATAAATGAACTGTATCCCTTAACGTCCATATGCATACTCCTTCTCATAAACATGCAAATAACTTCCGCATTATATCACATTATTGCAGATATTGAAAGGGATTAACTGGTTCGGCGTCTTTATGCAAGGCGAAATACACATTATCGCCTTCTACTGCATAGTACTTTGTAGGTTCTCCTACATAGCCTATTACCTCTCCTTGTCGAAGGATATCCCCTTCCTTCCTATTTATATCCTTTAATTGCCCATAGGTAGCCGTATATCCGTCTCCCAAGTCCTGGGTTACTGTAACTCCGGTCTCTTCGTTCGTCTCCACCTTAGTTATTGTACCACTCGCTGCCGCATACACTGGCTCGTTCACCTTTGCACGAATTACAATTGCTGGGTGATAACGATATTCCTCCAAGGTAGGGAAATAGATACTCGCATCCATGCTATAGTTTAGAAGTACATCCCCTTTGTATGGCCATGTCAGTTCATGGTTTTGCAAAAAGTGGAATTCCTCCTTCACCTTCGCTTGCACCTCTTGGTCACTCGTCGCCTTTTCCGTTGTCTGCTCTTCCACGGGTGACTTTACCGGTTCCTTCTTTTTGGGTTCAAGAATAGAGGAAACCTGCGCTCTATCCTTATCATCTTGTGTATCCCGTTCTGTTGTTCGCTCCAATGCAAAGTTCTTTCTGGCGTTATCCTTTGCTCTTATTGCAAAATAGGAGCCTGCAAAGCCAAGCGCGCCTAAAAGAAAACAGATTAGGAGCAATCGTTGTTTTGTTCTCTTCCTCATCGACCTTCCTCCAATGCTATCTCTTCTTGATAACATAAGTATGGACAGATGATTCTCTTTTTATTCACATTTTTCCTGTTAAGAACTGGGATGCCCGAGATTATTCCTGATTCATTTTGGCTCCTATAATATTGCTGAGCTGCGCAAACTGTTCCAAGGTAAGAGCTTCTCCACGAATTGTCACTGGAACAGCTAACTCTTCAATTGCCTCTTGAATTTGCTCTTTCGTAAGTGCAAATCCAAAATTATTTAATCCATTTGCTAAGGTTTTTCTACGTTGATTAAAGGAAGCACGAATAATTTGAAACATCAATTTTTCATTTTTTACGTCTACAGGTGGTTTCGCGTGTCTGGTCAAACGAATAACTGCCGATCCCACCTTTGGTTGTGGCATAAAACAACTTGGTGGCACATTAACCACAATTTGCGGATGTGCATAATACTGAACAGCAAGTGAAAGAGCGCCATAGTCTTTCGTTCCAGGTCCTACCTGCATACGATCCGCCACCTCTTTTTGCACCATAATTGTAATGCTGTCAATTGGCACATGACTTTCAAAAAGTCCCATAATAATTGGTGTCGTTATATAGTATGGCAAATT
>JAZUHO010000131.1:0-22585 GCA_045641745.1 Agathobacter sp.
TCTTCCACCATCTCATGCTCATGTTCCATTTTTTCTTGCTTCTCCATAAGTTTCTTAATATAAACGTAGGCAAGCATTTGATGCGACGCTTCATTAATCTCACAACCATACAAATATCTATTTTGTAGCTTTTGCTCACGCACACATCGGCAATCAATTTTCAAATTATAAAGGTTATCATTAATATGTTCCGAAAATTCGACTCGACACGATGCTTGTAAAATTGGGATTTCCGCATTACTGAAGAATCCAATTCCGTTGTCACTGATATCCTTGATTTCAACATTGTAGCAGTCGTTTGTATGACGATTGGTAAGCACTGCTAGTAGATGCAACTCAATTCGATTATGCGTTCTACGATCATTTGGAACACTTAGTGGCTTATAGGCTTTCGATTTAACAATATAGTAGCTTTCTCCACGATATTCCTTAATCTCAACCTCTACACCAGCCCAACACACACGTTCCTGATTACTATCATCTGCAAAGAGATTATACACTACCTTAGACATGGCCTTTCCACCCAAGTCTAACACATCCCCTTTATACACGAATGGTTTTAGCAGAATACGATTCTCCTTGTTGTCCGCTCGTCCTACCACACTCGTTCCAATCTCTACCTTCGAATTTCCGATAATCAGCTGAAGGATGACTTCTTTTCCAGGTTGTAGTTCATGTAATAGCATCTTATTTGACCTCCGCCTCTAACACGTAGTCACTTTTGTTTTCCCGTTTTCAACATAACTAGTGCTTTTTTCTTATTTTATATCATCTTTCTGGTTTTCGCCATCCTTTTTGAAGATTTTTATATCCAAAGTACTAATTTGTAATTTCGTCGTGACTCCTTCTAACCGCTTACGCTGTCATTCGCATAATTGCGCGCAAAATTCGACGCGCACACAACTCCATCTCCGCTCTCGATAATGGATAAGCATGTTCCTCATTTTCTACTGCCGCTAAGATATCATCGCGATCCGAATTTCCACCTGGCATAATCAAATCATTTCCAGCCTTTAGGCATCCCGCAGCTGACGCGTAGGTATGCTTTCCAGCCGGATTAATCATTAAATCTGTTGTAACAAGCCAATCCGTCATCACGCAGCCTTCGTATCCCCATTCATCACGTAGAACATAGGTCACCAAATCCTTGGAAGAACAAGAATGTTCCCCATTCACCAAATTGTAACTAGTCATAAGCGTCTCAGGCTGTGCTTCCTTTACACAGATTTCAAATCCGCGCAGATAGATTTCACGCAGTGCTCGCTCACTTACCACAGAGTTAGAGCCATATCGATTCGTTTCCTGATTGTTGCAACAGTAATGCTTGATTGTTGTTCCACATCCCTTATGACGTTGTACGCCCTGGGTAATTGCAGCTGCAACCTTACCACTTACCAGAGGGTCTTCCGAATAATATTCGAAGTTACGTCCACAAAGTGGAGAACGATAAATATTCATAGCTGGTGCTAACCACAAATGCACGCCAAACAGTTCCATCTCCTCGGCTACAATATCGCCACAGGTCTTCCAAATACTTTCATTAAAACTCTGTGCAAGTGCTGTTCCAATTGGAATTGCCACACAATATTGATAGCAAATTGGAGCAGCCTGTTCCTCTGGGGTCTCATTCTGCTGCATCTGCTTAATCTGTTCTAGTGTTTCCTCATCCATAAAGTCTTCAAACATGGCAATTGCTGCGCTGTCAATGGATTTTGTGCGGTCTTTCAGTGCCTTATATTTTGTTGCAAGACGAAGTCCCGCCGGTCCATCCGCCATAACAAGGAAGCCCAAACCTGTATCCTTTAAATATGCTGTCGTCTCTCCAGCAGCTCCAGCCACCCAGCTTGCTGCCTGCCCAATCACATCAGCTATGCCTTTTGCCACCTCATTGTACTTACCTATACACAGATATGCCAGCTGTCGGTTCGAAAGTCCTCCTATATATTCGTCTATTGTGGCCTCTCCTGCCATAACCTGCTGCCAAGTGACTCCCTCCGTTGGTGCAACTGCGTTTGGAAGTTCCTGATAACGATGCGCCTTTTCCACAAAAAGCGAAGCGTCCAACTCACAAAGTGGCGCCCCATACAGCGTCTCTTCCTGTCGAACCTCGGTTGGACGGAAATCTGTAAATCCCCATCCCGTACAAATTGATTTCGTTCTCTCAACAATCGCATTCCTATCTAAGGAAACTACACCTGCAATCTTTGTATTTCTTGAACTATTTCCCACACGAATCACATAGTTTCCAGCCTCCAGAATATAACTACTGGTTTTCTCATCAAAGCTTCGCATTGATTCTGTTGGGAATGATAGTTTTATAGTCTGCGCATTTCCAGGTGCCAATTCTACCGTCTTGGCAAAAGCTGCCAATTCCTGATATGGTTTATCCAGCAGTCCTTGTGGTGCACTATAATACACCTGCACCACTTCTTTTCCTGGAAAAGCACCTGTATTTTTTACTGCAACATACACCGTAACTTCTTTCTCATCTGCGTGGAACTTATCTGGGGTAATCTCAAATTCCGTATAAGTCAACCCATAACCAAATGGATAATTCGGTGTCTTATCTACCGTATCAAAATAACGATATCCTACATAAATTCCCTCTTTGTAAAATGTGTCATTAATATCTCCAAAACCATTCGTGCTTGGATAATCATCTATGTTAGCCCAAGTCATCGTCAGCTTTCCTGATGGATAAGCCTTTCCTGTCAACAGGTCTGCAAGCACCTCTCCTGTTGGTGTTCCCAATTGACTTAAAAGAAGAATGTTCTTAACCTCCTGCACGGCCGACAAGTCCACTAGCCCACCAACGTTGAGAACTAACATAAAGTTCTCATACAATTCGTTAATTTTAAGAATATCCCGAATCTCTGTCTCTGTTAGATTAATATCTCCCTCAATTTTACGATCATTTCCTTCGCCAGAATTTCTTGCTAATACATAGATGGCAGCTTCTGCATTCTTTTCAATAGGAAGCTCATATTCTGGTTCTGGATAGGTTGCTCCCATAGCCCAAAACATAGGGTTCACGCCCGCTTCTTTGGCTTTTTGCGTTATCTCGGCAATGACTCTCTTTTTGGTCTCATCGCGATAGATTGTATACTGGTCTAACCACTCCTTTGTTGTGATGGTGAAGCCCGCCTTCTCCAGACCTTCCTCTATCGTAGTAAAGTGGCGAACATTTACATCTCCAGACCCAGTTCCTCCTTTGATGGTATGTCTTGCGCCACTTCCGTATAATGCAAGTGTTCCAGCTTGTTTTAATGGAAATCTTCCATCCTTTTTCAAAAGAACTGTACTCTCTGCCGCAAGCTTACGCACCGCATTCGCATGCCTGATTTCAAACTCTTGTACCTGCGCATCTGTAATTCTTTGCATCTCATCGCTCCTTTCCTACATTTGCTTTATTCCATTTGCTTTATTTCATTTGCTTTATTTCGTTTTCTTTAATTCATTTGCTTCATCATCAATTTTATTCTTGCCATTGTTATTATTTATATTATATCTCTTCCGGCTCCCCCCTTCAAGCCAGCGCACTACGCAAAGCAGAAATACCAAAAGATGCAATTCTCTGGTTTCACGTCTTCAAATACTGCAATACAAAAAATACGCGGATCCTGATATCCTCGCACCATCGCTTCCGCCTGAATCTTATATAATGCCTCATTTCCTAATGCTGGTGCACCTTTATGATAAATTTGCAGTCCCTTGCCGCCAACCTGGTACTCTCCATCTGCCCGTGTATGTATCACTCCCACACGATTCAGAGAGTGCAGGTCATAACAAATTCCACTATAACTGCCGTCCAACATGGAATTCATGTAAAAGACCTCATTCTTTTTTATCGTTAACGGGTCAATATGTAATCGTTGACATGGAATTTCACCTTCTGTAACCTCCTCTAAATGCTCCAAAGCCCTATTTATGTGAAAAAGCGAGCCTTCGAGTGCTTTCTCCCGCTCTTCTAGCTCTCGTCTCTTATCTTCAATCATTTCTTTTTGCAATAGTAGACGAGTCTTAATTGCTTCCAAATTATTTCCAAAATCCATGGAGGCAATCTCCTTCAATGAAAAACCATGTTCCTTAAACACCAAAATCATGGATACTTCATCTGCCTGCGTTGGTTCATATAGACGATACCCCGTATGTGGCACCGTTTTAGCAGGTTGCAACAACCCCATCTCCTCATAGTATTTTAATGTTCTCGGCGTAACCTTACAAAGCTTTGCAAATTGAGAAACCGTAAGATATTGCCCATCATTTCTTACCATTCTAATTTTCCTTCCATCCACTGTAGGACTTATTCTCCTACATCCATTATTGAAATTTTATAAAATTCATTATTGAAATTTTACAAAAATAGCTGGATTTACATTTTATAAAAAGTCTATGTTAATATTTTATTAAAAAACATCATTGACCTGTACGTTACGTACAGGTTTATTATACTATATGGAATTATATTTGTCATAATAAATCACTTTTAGAGATTCTATCTCTAACCAAAAAGAAAAGAGCCTGCCTGGCTCTTTCTAACGTTTACAACAATATTTTTATTGTTCAAAATCCTCATGTTCCCTGTTAGCTCATTCTAGCAGGGAATTTTTATATCCATGCGAGAATTTCTTTTGGCGTACTTACAATAATCTCTGCACCATTTTCTATTAAGATTTCCTCTTCACGAAATCCCCATTTTACAGCAATCAAGTCCACCTCTGCATTATGCGCCGTCTGACAATCCACTTCAGAATCTCCGATGTATACGGCACGCTTTTTGTCAATGCCTAGTGTGTCCAATACGCGCTCTACAGTATCCGGTGCAGGCTTTTTCTTAATCCCTGCCTTCTCACCCACTACAAGGTCAAATAATTCCGGGAAATATTCCTTTGCCAACTCCTGTGCGGCAAAATCCGCTTTATTTGTCACAACAGCCGTCCGATACCCACGTCTTCTTGCTTCTCTAATCGTCTCGGTAATTCCTTCATATGGGCGTGTGGTATCCGCACAGTGCTCTTTATAATAAAGCTTAAAGGTGGATAACACTAGTTCATTTTCCTCTGTTGTTGTCCCATCCGGGGTTGCACGCTCGATTAGTTTTTGAATACCATTGCCAACAAAATGCCGCACTTCCTCAAGTGTTCTCTCTGGCATCTGATGTGCGCGCAAAGCATAATTCGTACAATTCCATAAATCTTCTAAGGTATTCAAAATGGTTCCATCCATATCAAATACTAACACATCATATTTCATATCATTCCTCTTTTGTTAAAATACATCTGCTGTCCAAAAATCTCTCGTTGCCTTATCCGAGTTCTGATATACCCATGCACTCTTGGCTTCCCTCTGAATGGTTTCAAAGCTCCAAAGTACTTGACTTCTCATCCTACTATTCGGATCATTGACAACAAGCTTATCTCCTTCTACCCCCACCAAGGCAATAAAATGTCCCCCTGTCGTAAAGTGTCCAGGTCGCATACTGCAAATGATCGGGTGTCCCTTCTTTAGTTCAGACAAGGTTCTATCTTTGCTTAATTCTATCTTTCTTCCTATAACCCCATATTCTTCGCATGCATCGGTCAGGAATTTCCATGTCGTTCCCACGCCTTCCTGATAGTACCCACCATTTTTTGCTTTTTCAGCAAACAGGGCTGGTGTCGCATCCGCGTCTCTCGTCAATCCATATATTACCATAGAAAGGCATGTAGGTGCACATCCGCTTAATCCTATTTGATCTTCTCCATACTGGACATGCCCCCATCTCTCATCCCACTGAAGTAATAGAGGAAACTGCGATTTACGCTCTTTCTCTGAGAAGCCACCTTCGTTTTTCCCCTCATCCTTTACATAAGACTTTGCATATGTCATCATGTCTGCATTATTACATACTGCGGAAAGAAGTTCCTGCGGATACTGTTTGCGATTATCGTACAACATCTTGTAGTCCTCTGAGTTTGCAGCCAGGGATTCCAGCTTTGCATCCAGCGCTTCTCCTTCATAGCAAACAGGAGCTACCACATCCTTCTCGGTATATTTTGCTTCCTCTCCTCTTTTCTCATCTCTCCCTATACCAACGATAGAACGCCGTTCAAGCAAACCACCGTTTGCCTCGATTTGTAAATAAGATTTATATCCTACAATTCCAACCACAAATGCCGCAACTGCGATACCAATTGTTCGAATTCTACGTAGCCTTTTCTGTCTTCTAAGCTTGGCCTCTCTTGCCCTTCTGCGTCTTTCCATTCGTTGGTTATATGTTTGTTCCATTTTATTCTTCATTCCTCTCACTCGTCATAACATTCTATAGAAAAGTATTATCGCTTATCGTATTCTTATGCATTCTCAATATAATCTTAAATTTTCTCGATTCTTTTGCAAATGTCCTTACGATATTCTCGATAAGCGTAGTCTTTCCTGACTTTTCTTCTCACCTCTCTTAGCTTATCATAACTTATGATTCTATGTTTTTTCATTCACTTAATATCTAGCGGTAAATCGATTACACTTTTCTTAAGTTTTTATGAAGACATAAATTCCTGAAACGGATTTACATGCACCATAATATGCTTCACCTTGGGAAAATTGTTCTCAATTGCATCGTGAACATTTTCTGCAATTGCATGGGTTTCTTTTAGTGGCTTTTCTCCATCTGCAGATATTTCCATATCTACATATATTTTATTTCCAAATACGCGGGTTCTCAAGACATCAACGCCTTTTACCCCCTCGACACTCTCCGCGACTGCTCGTATCCTTTTTTCAGTTTCGCTATCACACGATTTATCGACCATTTTATCAATAGCATCTCGAAAAATATCAATTGCTGCTTTCTCAATAAATATACAAATTATCAGGCTTGCGATAGGTTCCATTACTGGATAGCCTCTACGCGCTGCACCGATTCCCACCAATGCACCAACAGATGATAAGGCATCCGATCTGTGATGCCAGGCATCCGCCATAAGTGCACTTGAATCAATTATCCTGGCATAATGCCGTGTGTACCAATACATTGCCTCTTTCACAAGAATCGATAGCACTGCAGCCCACAGTGCAAGTTCTCCTGGGATATGGGTTGAAAAAGCCCCCGATTTCAGTAATAGAATTGCCTTCCACCCTATCCCTATTCCAGTTCCTGCCAAAACGGTTGCCAGTACAATCGCCGCAACACACTCTAGGCGTTCATGTCCATATGGATGATCCTGGTCAGACTCCTTACTAGAAATCTTTACTCCGATGATTACAATCACACTAGAAAGTACATCGGAGGCCGAATGGATGGCGTCAGAAATCATAGCTCCGGAATTTGCCAGAATTCCAGCCACCAACTTCACCCCAGACAGGATAAAATTCCATATTATGCTTATTCTTGATACCCGCATTGCTGTCTTTTCAAAATTCATGCTTCTTCCTCACTCAAGTATTTGTTTGCATAACTGCAAAATGCTACGCAAATCAACTCTATTTTGCATTCATTCTATGTTTGCATAAGCCAAACAGTTACACTTTTTTATGATTATATGGAAAAACAAGCAAAAAACAAGTAGCAGAATCCATGAATTCTGCTACCTGTGGTTGGTTATTCGGTACACTAATTTAAATTAGCGTTTCCTATCCCCTATTATTTATTTTTCTTCTGTGCTTTCTTGTATTCTTTGTGCTTCTTGTTTGAAAGCTTCTCCTCAGGAGTCTTTGGAGTAACGGCAATCTTAATGGCACGTTTTGCAGCATAAGCACCAATGTGTTTGAACTTATCTTCTGCTTTTACCATCTTAGTGCACTCTGGATGTGTTCTGTGAAGCTTGATAGCATCAAATTCACACTTGGTTGTACATACACCACATCCGATACACTTGTTCTCATCAACAACAGATGCACCACATCCAAGACAACGAGAAGCTTCTTTGTATACCTGCTCCTCTGTAAGAGTAAGGTGCGCATCTCTAAAGCTTGTTTTATGGTCGATTGCTGTGTTCATTGCAGGCTCTTGTCTTCCTGCATTGTCGTAAGTATCAATTACGATGTTCTCTTTGTCTAACTCGATGAAATCACGACGATTTCTACCGATTGTTAAGCTTGCTCCTGTATGAACAAATCTATGAAGAGATTCTGCAGCGCATTTTCCAGCTTCGATTGCATCGATTGCAAACTTAGGACCAGAGTAAACATCTCCACCTACGAAGATATCTGGCTCTGCGGTCTGGTATGTAAGCTTATCAGCAACTGGGTAGTTTCCATGCCAGAACTCAACCTTAGCGCCATCTAATAGGTTACCCCACTCGATTCCCTGTCCGATAGCGAAGATAATGTTCTTGCACTCTACAGTCATAAGATCATTCTCGTCATACTGTGGGTTAAATCTGCCATCTGCATCTTTTACAGAAGTACATTTCTTAAATACGATACCAGCTACATTTCCCTCAGCATCTTTTAAGATTTCCTTAGGACCCCAACCATTGTTGATTGCGATTCCTTCTTCCAAGGTCTCTGTAATCTCATCGTTATTTGCTGGCATCTCGTCTCTTGACTCAAGACAGAACATCTGTGGATTTGCTCCACCGAAACGGTATGCAGTACGTACACAGTCGATTGCTACGTTTCCACCACCGACTACAACTACACCACCATCCATCTTCTGTGTCTGGTCTTCTGTTGCATTGTGAAGGAAGTTAACAGCGATATCAATTCCGCTCTTAGCATCTGTTCCTGGGATTGGAGGAATCTTTCCACCCTGGCATCCGATTGCTACATAGAATGCCTCATAGCCCTGCTCTCTTAACTGCTGTAAGGTAATGTCTTTACCAACTTCTGTATTGCACTTAATCTCTACACCAAGCTCACGAAGTACATCGATTTCTGCCTCGATAACATCTTTCTCAAGCTTGTAAGAAGGGATACCATATGTAAGCATTCCACCTGGACGAGCATTCTTCTCAAATACAGTTGGAAGGTATCCTTTTGTTGCAAGATAATATGCACAAGAAAGTCCTGCTGGACCACCACCGATAATGGCAATCTTGTTGTCGAAATGCTCAAGACGGTTACTTGGAATAACTACCTTTGGAATATATCTTGTCTCAGCTTTCAAATCAAGCTCAGCGACAAATTTCTTGATATCATCGATAGCAACTGGTGCATCGATTGTTCCACGTGTACAAGCTGCTTCACAACGTTTGTTACATACGCGTCCACAGATTGCTGGGAATGGGTTATCCTTCTTGATAAGTGCTAATGCGTCTGTAAATCTGCCTTCTTTTGCCATACGCACATAACCCTGTACTGCAACGTGAGCAGGACAAGCTGCCTTACATGGTGCTGTACCTGTGTCATAACAGTTCTTACGGTTGTTATCACGATAATCCTCATCGTATTTATCCTTGCCCCATGGCATATGATCTGGAAGCTCTACCTTTGGATATTTGATTTCGCCATCTTTTGTACATAATTTCTGTCCTAATTTAACAGCTCCTGCTGGACAGTACTCTACACACTTACCACAAGCTACGCAGTTCTCTTTCTCTACGCGGGCAGTGTAAGCACTACGTGACATATTTGGTGTGTTAAATAACTGGGAAGTACGAAGTGCGTTACAGATATTTACATTACAGTTACAGATACCGAAGATTTTGTTCTCTCCGTCAATGTTTGTAATCTGATGAACGAATCCGTTGTCCTCTGCTTTACGAAGAATTTCCATAGCCTCTTCATAAGTAATATCATGACCTTTTCCAGTCTCACGAGAGTAATCTGCGAAGTCACCAACTCCGATACACCAGTTCATCTCATCGTCTGCACAACCTTCATCTAATGCCTTACGGCTCACACGACATGAACACTGACCAACTCCAAGGTGTCCCTCGTATTTCTTTAACCAGTAAGAAAGGTGCTCAAGATCTACGGATTTGTTCTCCATCTGGATTGCCTTTTCAACTGGAATAACGTGCATTCCGACACCAGCTCCTCCTGGTGGAATTAAGTGTGTTAATCCATCCAATGGAAGGAATGTCATACGCTCGAAGAAAGATGCAAGTGCTGGATGATTCTTTAAACGATCGTTACTTGGTTCACCTGGAACTTTCTCTTCCATGTTGAAAAGCTCTGCAGAACCTGGAACGAACATTGGAAGCGTATATCTTCTCTCACTCTGTGGAGCTGTACGACCATTGTGATCATAGTGGTTACCATAATCGTACTCAATCAATCCAATGTAACTCATCTCATCCAAAAGCTTCTGGAATTCTTCCTCTTTATCCTTTGTAATCTTATTCATTTTACAAAGTTCAGCAAACGTATAGTGATGACGTAACTTCATTGTGAGACCAACCTCAGCCATCTCCTCTGTTACGATTTCAGCAAGTCCCCAGTACTCTGGATCCTCAACTGTAACCTTTCCTAATTTATGACCTGCTACGTCAGTAATTTTCTTTCCCAAAGCAATAATTTTCTCGCTTGGCTGTTTGTCACCCATGTGTGGTGGGATGACTGCTTTACTCATCTCTGGCATTTTTACTCTCCCTTAAATCCTATGTGTTACTATGTGTTACTTATATATGCTATCTGTTTCCAGCTAGCGCAATGTGTGAAGCTTACATTTTCATTTAAGTCCACACATTATTTACATTATTATTTACATTACAATTTGCATTATTGTTTACAGTTCTTTCATCTGTTCGCCGGATTTCGCCATCTGTCCAAAATGCAACTCTTTCATGCCTTCTACTTCGTCACAGATTTCCTTCAGGTTACAAGCCTTGCAATCCATAATCAGATTTTTAAATATATGATCCACCGTTGCTGTAATCTGCGTCGCAGTATGCACCTGCGCTATTAAGTCTTTATACGGAAAATCCTTCTCTGTAATAAAATACAACTGTACCGCTTCAACGTTTGGATTCTCATGGTAGGATTCGATAAAACATCTTCCTATCTTTGCAAAATCCATTCCTTCTTCAATTGCAGCCTTTGCCACTCTGGCAGTTTCTCTCTCGTTTGCAGCAGAAATACGAAGCATGAATCCCTTCGGGTTCATATGATACTTTGTATACTCAATCTTACGAATGGCATTATACAGTGTATCACCCTCTCCCATTGCTTCGCTTTTTACCCGAATAACCGCGAGTCTTGCATAGCAAGTATCTTCCGTGATTTCATGCAAATCTGGTCCAATTCGGTATACCGCATCCTCTGGCACCAATTCCTTGGAATCGGTTAATGCAACTCCTCCAATTGCAGGAAGTGTTCCACCGCCTAATTCATACGCCATATCTCCGCGCAAAATTACGTTATTCTTGCCAACATCCTCCCAACGATCTTCGTCTGTGGATACTACTAATTTCTCAGCGGCATGACCTTGCATAAGGCCATACCAGCTTTGAATTACTTCATCATATAACTTCATTTTTAAATCTTACGCTCTCTTTTGATCTTATCATAGTGTTTCGCAAGCATTGGCTCTAAAGCAGATGTAAGCTTCATATCTAAATTAAAGAAATAAACAACAAGTGATAATACAAAGAGACATACGAATACAATCGCTATAATCAATAAAACCTTTAAAAAGACTCCCATAATCGCTATCCTTTCTCTATTTCTTTATCTTGCCATTCCCTTTTGGCGTGCAAATTCTGCAGCACCAAGTGCTCCCATAAGCTGTGGGTCAATTGGAAGGTCGATAACCTTTAACTTCAATACCTGTTCAATTGCAGCCTTAAGTCCATCATTTTTTGCACATCCACCGGTAAGTGTGATAGCATCCACGGCACCAGCCTTCTTTGACATTACGAAGCATCTCTTTGCAACTGATAATTCAATACCAGCAGCAATCTCATCCATTGGTTTTCCTTCACCAACTAAAGAAATAACCTCAGACTCTGCAAATACGGTACACTGTGCAGTAATTGGAATCACGTTCTTTGCCTTCAAAGATAATTTTGAGAACTCTGGAAGCTCCATCTCAAACGCCTTTGCCATTGCCTCAAAGAACCGTCCTGTTCCTGCTGCACATTTGTCATTCATTGCAAAGTTTAATACGGTTCCATCGGTGTCTACTGCAATACCCTTTACATCCTGTCCACCAATATCAATGATGGCTTTTACCTTTGGATCTGCCACATGCACACCCATCGCATGACAGCTAATCTCTGAGATATTTTCATCTGCAAATGGAACCTTGTTACGTCCATAACCAGTACCTACTAAATAATCCAATTCCTCAGCTGAATTTAAACCAGGAACCTGGGCAACAGCTTCTTTTAATGCGTCCTGCGCGCTAAGAACAGAATTGATACGGCTTCTCAAGGTAACATTGGCTACCATCTTTCCTGTTTCATCAATAATCACGCATTTTGTATATGTACTACCGGAATCACATCCACCAAAATATTTCATAATTCTCTTCTCCTTAATTACCAAAGCATTGTGTCATCGTAATCCTCTAATGAAGGGTCAAGTGGCTCTTCACGAAGAACGGATCTCATATAGCGGTTTACGTCCTGACGAAGATTCTTTCTTGGAATCACACGTGGATCATATAAGTCATGGTTTACCCATACAAGATGAATGCCATGTTCTCTTGCCTGTTGCTCGAACATTCCATGCATACCATCCAAGGCCTTACATGAAATATGTTCCCAAAGAATAACCATATCAGCTCTAAATTCTTCACAATATCTCCAAAGATCATCCAAAAGAACCTCATAACCACCATGGGTACGATTTCTCATAATCATGTTCTCATACTGGTGTGCCATATCGTAAATTGCCTGGTCTTTATCATTTTCTGAAATTGGATCCAAGGATACCATGGTAAGCATGTCAAACATTGGTACGATGCCCCAGCAGTTTAAAAGCCATGCCACGAAATCTGTGTAGAACTGTGACTGCACGCCCCAGATTACCGCACGATGACGATACTCTTTCGCAAGCATTGTCTTATTCTTATATGCTTCGGTTGCCATCTTGGTAATCTTCTGATCCAAGGTTGCAAATGCAGGAACCTTTCCTGCGATTGCCATGTACTCTGTCTCACGATAAAGAAGAATGTTATTACCGATAACCTGTGGATAGTCTGTCTTTGTAAGCTCTAGCCACTCTGTACACTCTCTTGCACCGATATTGATGCGCTTTGCACATTCGAAATAATAATCCCAATCAAATTTTTCGCCAGTCTGCTCTTCAATAAATGCGATAGCATTGCGAATTTCCTGTGCTGCATAATCCTGTACTCCTGGCTCTGTATGACGCAATGGAGTTGCAAGCTGATGCACTGGAATTCCGTGTCTTTCCAAAGAACGAGAAATTACACCGTTACTCATAAGGGAACCATCACAGGTGGTATTACACTGTACAGCACACTTTCCGAATACTGGCATATCATCATCGATAACAATACCTGCCTCAGAGGCTGGCATTGGACATACATCACCTGGAAGACCAGACTCCTGAATCACATCCAAATAATGCTCCATAGAATGTCCTGATAACAATACACATACATAGCAAGATGCTGTCTCCCAGCTAAGTCCCTGAAGATTTGGGAAACCACACATAATGTTGGTCATCTCATTCTCATCCATAAGGACTACGTTTTTAGAAGCCTCTGGAGATGCTCCTAAATTCTGGTCCATAGAAAAGATTTTCGTTAATAGCTTAGCAACATCATCTGCAACCAAGTCATATTCTTCTCTACAAATACGAAGTGCAGTTCCTCTAAGACCTGCAGAATGCTTGTCAATCATCATTGGAACAGCTAAGTAGCTGAGCATCCAACGATAACGGAAGAATCCCTTCACGTTCTTAGGCTTTAGCATAAATTTTCCAAGCATTTTGATTACGCCAAGCCATCTTGTATAATCGTACCAAGTATCCTTGATACCTCTCCACTCTCTATGCTTAAATACCTTGGAATCTGCACTATACAGTTTACCAAGCTGTGAACTTCCTACTTCTTTTCCCATTAGTTCTTACCTCCTTGGATTTTCTTAATTTCAATACTCTCCACGAAGGCCTGCACACGGGTACGTATCTGTCCGGAATTACCGACTGCATATGGTCTGTCGATTGTAAGCACTGGGTATCCATATTCTTCTCGAAGTACATGAGAACCAACCATTCTCTCATAAGCCCATGGATCACAGAATTTCATCTGTTCGTAGATAATTCCATCTGCTTTGTACTCCTTCGCAATCTCGTTTACGTATTCACGTCTACGATTCATTTTAGGAGTATCCATATGACGTGGACACATACAGCTCATCATATAGTGACGACAAATCTGTGTTAATGCATCCTCCTCGTCATTTAAAATGATTTCTTCTCTTCCTGGAAGTGAACCATAGCAGAAACGGTCTGCTACAACAAGAGCTCCAGAGTCCTCGATCAGCTTAATCATATCTACATCATCGATTTCAGAACCTACCACTGCTACACGTGCACGGTAAGGTGGTTTCACATCAGGCTCACGATGTTTGATTTCTTCTAATGTCTCCTCTAGCTTGTCAAGAATCATGTCCTTTGGACATACATAAGTTGCAAGACAAATAATGTGGAACTCGTAACCTGTAATACGTGGATTCTCTTCCTTACGGAAGTTTCCAATCTCTGTAATGATGCGACAGGTCTTATTGTATTCCTCTACTGCCTTACGAATTGCTGCATCGGAGGTATCGATTCCGAACACCTCTGTAAGACTGTCCAAAATCTTTGTACGGCATTCCGAAACATAAAGATTGAGTCCATTGTCATCCGCTTTCATTGGTACTTCTAAATATTTATAGAAGAATTTTTCTTTGTCGTTAATCTTAAGAAGTTCCATGTTTTCGATGCATCGATTAATCATCGTACATCCGTCTGGCGCCATCAGGCAATCCAAAAACTGATATCCACCCTCAATTGCTCTCTCTAATAGAGCTCTAGAATACTCACATAGAAAGCTGGTAAGATAATAGGTTCCCATTTCCATGGAGCCGGTTCTTGGTGCACGAAGTCTTACTGGAAATATTCCAGGAAGCTCCAATAATACCTCTGGAATCTGATAGCAAACATTACCAACACAAATTCGTCCTTCTGCCTGCGCTTTACGAACCAATTCATTGTCAGCATCTTCTAACAGCTTCTCAAAGTAATACAGATGCTTTAAATCTTTCATTTTTATCCCTTTCCTTTATCATGTGTTACCTTAGAAGTTCTCACGTTCTTTCCTGTGAATCCTTCTGTATATTCCCTCTTATTGCTTATTTATATGCTCCCACATACTAATCTATGATATGTATCTTTTGTAATGCAGTCTTTACCCCCGACACAATGGCTACATCATCCTTTAAGTAAAATACATTCTCACCCTTCAAATCTGCCTCAGCCAATGAAGAATCCGATTCTATGGTAGCAAGTACAGGAATTCCTCCGAAATCCATGTACTGCACCACCTCTTCATTTGGAAGACGGTTTGCAATAATTCCAACTTCTTCGTACATAACAAGCTCATCGGCAACCTTCTTAATTGTCTGTACAACCTGTGTTCCTTTTTTGCTGGAATCGGTAATTAATAATAAATGTGTTACTTTCTCCATAACGCGTCGATTGATCTGCTCAATGCCAGCTTCTCCATCGACTACGATATAATCATAATTCGTCGCAAGAATTCCAATTACTTCCTTTAAATAACTGTTAATCTTGCAATAACAACCGGCAGCTTCTGGTCTTCCGATTGCAATGAAGGAGAATCCATCCTGCTCTACCAATGCATCAAATATACGATAGCGAGCTTCTCCTAATAATTCGATGGCTGCTTTTGTATTTCCATCTTCTGCGTTGGCAACAACCTCTTTACGAATGTCATCAATGGTTGTCTCAACTTCAATTCCGAGCGCAGTTGATAATCCAACCGCTGGATCTGCGTCAATTGCCAGAATTTTTTTATCTGGATATGCCGCAACCAATAATTTTACTAATGTGGCGGCAATGGATGTCTTTCCTACTCCGCCTTTTCCTGCTACAGCAAGAATTTTTGTTCCTTGTTCACTCATTCTTTTATTCCTCTACTCACGCGTACAAAACGTACTTAAATATAACCCATATTGACAAAAAATTATCAATATACCCGTGAATGTCACTACACTATATTATCATAGTTTAGTTTTTCAAGACATTTGTCAGTTTACACAAATTTTATAATTTCCACTCCGCATACGGGGGCATCCCCCCTACCGGGATTGGTTTGTGTCCACCCTGACCTCACTGGTCCAACCAGTTTCTCGTCTCTCCCCCTTTTTCTTTTCTATTGTACGTATGTGGTATACTTTTCGCATACCAATTTCGGCATTTTGGTTCCCAAAAAAATACCAGCACGCCCCTGCGCACTGGTATAAAATTTTAGTCCAGCTCCCGTACCATTTTTCAGGACTAATGTTCTATTTTTCCATCGTTCCCCAACCCGAAAACGCCTTTTCTGCATAAGTTGCAACCTCTGTTTCGTCGTTTTTTGGTGAAATATTACTAAACACATAATATGTATCCATCCCCACATTTCTAGCACCTTCGATATCGTTGGTTGCATCATTTCCTATAAAAAGTGCTTTTTGTGGATCTACCTCATAACATTCCATCAGCAATTCAAAAAAGCGAGGATCCGGCTTTCTTGTCCTGTGATCCGATGAAATAAGAATTCCATCAAAATATTTCGCAATGTCTAACACATGCATCTCATATTCCGTAAATATCCGTTGTGCATTGGAAAGAAGATACACGCGCTTTCCCAACGACTTTAATTCTGCTAGCATCTCTGCCGTTCCTGGATAAAGCTTAACATACTCCGTAGATATAACGCGAAAAAATTGTCCCGCATGTATCGCCAAAGTTTCATCGACTTCTACGCCTTTTTTCTCAAAAAGCGTTTTAAAAATCCCCGTAATCTCAATCTCAGGTGATGATTCATGTACATATCGCGGCGCACCATTTGCGACACAACGTTGTTTGCGCTCCGCTTCTAGTTGCATTTTAAGGTCTGCCTCTTCCTTCCTAATCAAAGAATGATAGGCCTCCTTCAATTCCTCCGGCTCGTACCTCGCATCATAATATCCATAAAAGAGTGCCAGCTTTTCCCACAGCAAAGGTGCTCCCTCCTCCGTTCGGATATCCACCAGTGTTCCATATAAATCAAACACGTAATACGCATAGTCTTTCGGCAATACTGCTTTCATTTGTTTCTCTCCCGTTTCTTCGTTTGTTCTCCTCATTTTATCCTATCTTCCCCCGCCAGTTCAAGCGCCTTTCGCTTTCTATTCTACTTTCTTTCCATTCCACTTTCTATTCCCACGTTCCATTTCTACTCTACCTGAAGCATACGTCTTAATTTCCACAATAATTTCTTTTCCATGCGCGAGACCGCAACCTGATTGGTATCCCATATCCGTGCAATTTCACTCTGACTCTTTTCCTGGAAAAAGCGTAGCTCCACCAATTGTCGTTCCTTCTCCTCCAATTGTTCTAGCAAGCCTTTCACCAGCAATTGATTAATCCACTGTTCCTCGCTACTATTCCACTCCTTTCCCACGCAGCTTACCATCCGCTCCTCCTTTGATGTTCCGGATTCATCCTGCCCATAGGTTGCATTTACGGAATCCACCTCATAAGGCGCATTTAATGCAAGAATCAGATTTTCCTTGCTGATTCCAGTTTCCTGTATCAGTTCTTCTAGTGTGGGCTCTTCGCCTTTTTCCCGCATCCATTTCTCTCGCACCTTTGCAATCTGCACACAGTTACTGCGTACGCCTCTTCCAATGCGAATCACTCCATCATCCCGCAAAAAGCGAAGAATCTCACCAGTAATAAGCGGTACCGCATAAGTGGATAGTAAGTACCCTTTTTCTTCGTCAAAATGGTCGATTGCTTTGATTAACCCAATCATCCCTATTTGGAAGAGCTCCTCCATGTCGCAGCCTCGATTCTGGAATCGTTTGAGTACCATGTAAACAAGACCAGTGTTTTCCATTACCAATTGATTCCGTCGCTCTTTCCTCTTTTGTACCTCCACCTCAGCCGGCAAGAGTACTTCCTATCTGCTTGTACAAAGTCACCTGCGTATACTCGCCCAATACGGATTCCACCTCAATTTCGTCCATAAAGGCCTCCATAAAGCTAAATCCCATCCCCGCGCGATTCTGCTCTGGCTTTGTGGTATAAAAGGGTTGTTTTGCCACCAGCACGTTCTCCATTCCAATTCCTTCATCCCGAACCACTACCGTCAGCTTGTTTCCATTTCGCAAGCACTCCATATGTACCTGTTTTCCATTGGTTTCCCCCTGCGACTCATATCCATGCACAATCGCATTGGTTACCGCCTCCGAAACCGCAGTCTTCACATCATCTACCTCCGACAACGTGGGATTCATCTCCGCTAAAAAGGCGGTGACCACCATTCTTGCCAGACCTTCGTTCTCTGAAATTGCATCAAAATCTATCTGCATCTTATTTCTCTTCATTTCCATCCTCCTTATATACCTCTACCAGTCGTTCCAACCCCGCCGCATGAAATACCTTGCGAATTTGTCCACTCAAATTTACCGCGCCTACGGTTCCGTCCACATATTCCATGGTACGCGTCCTCCCTATAATCACTCCAATCCCCGAGCTATCCATGAATTCGGTGTCGCGAAAATCAAAAATTAGTTTTCGAATCTCATATCCTTCAATTAGCTTGTCCACCTCCTTGCACATCGGCTCTGCCACATGTTGATCCAATTCGATTGGCATGCGCACGCGGAGACTTTCCCCCTGCATGTAATACGTAAATGCTCTCTGCATCGTCTACCTCCTATCCAAAAGAAAAAGACACCAATCACTTGGTGTCTTTCGTAATTTACTATGTTATTGTGGCATGGAATCGATATATCCCTGTGCCTGAGTTGCGCGCTGCGTTCCCTTAAAATTCTCTACCATATACTGATAATAGGTTCTTGCATTTGCAAAGTCATTGTTCTTGCGGTATGCATTTGCCAGATTAAATACTGCATATCCATCCTTAAAGTTCATATCCTTTTGGCAAACCTTAAGCAGACTCTCAATAGCTCCTGCAAAATCGCCTCCATTGTATTTTGCATTTCCATCGTTATACAAATATTCCAAGTACTGCGCCTGGGCTTGATCATTCACGGTGTTGTAGATATTTACCGCAGCTTCACTTAGTTTTCCCGTGTCAATGGTTGCCAAATTGTCACCTGCAGTTGCAAAGTCGCCTGCTACAAATGCCATATACCCGGCCAGCAATTTATCATATTCTGTAATCTGTGTCTTAACCACCTCAGCACTCTGATTTGCGTCATCCACCTGCCCGTGTAATCCTTCTATCTCGCTCTGTAAGCTCTTAATCTTCTGTTCATTACTAGAGATTGTATCGTTCGCCTCAATCAATTGCTTTTTGGCATCTCCTCTAGCAATGTTCTTAACATTCGGAATAAATAGAAAACTCGTAGCAGCCACGCCAACCACCAAACCAATCAATACCGATATCAGTGTAGAGCCCACCGAGGTTTCGCGGAATCGTTTTGGCATAATAATGGTGTCATTTCCACTTCTGTAAGAAATGAGATCCTCATTCTTTTGTTTCTTCTCCGGGTGCTTCTCCCGAAGCTTCACATTCACTTCTTTTAAATAGCGAAGTGTGGTTGTATTATCGGTGTCAATCTTTCCTGCATTACGAAGTGACTTCTTTGCTAATTCGTACTTCTCATCCTCCATATATAGCAAAGCCAGAAGCTGATGCGCTTTCACCAGATTCGGGTTCAAAGAAAGCACTTTTTTTAACTGGATAATCGCCAAATCCTTACTGTCAGACTTACAATACATGAGTGCTTGATTATACTTTTTAATCGTCTGGTTAATGGTATCGAGTCGTTGTCTGTTCTGTTGAATTTCTTGAATATAATGTGTGGCCCGATTTCCCTCTGACTGATAGTGTCGGCTAATTACCCACTCACTTAAGGCATCCACAACCTCTCCCATTTCGAAATAAATAAGACCTAACAGGTTGCGTGCATCGGTATTGTACTTATTGAATTTCAAGCTACTTTTCAAGCTCAAAATTGCTCCTGAAAGATTACGCACACTGGCTTTTTGCAATCCATCATTATAATAGGCATTGGATATTCGAATTATTTTGTGAAAAACTCGTACATCTGCGCCACAATTAGGACAGACATTTTCCTTGCCAACTGCCATTCCACATCTATAACAAATCATGCCCTTCTCCTTATATTCCCTTGGTTTCACGCAGAATTTCTGCCACAATATCTGTCACATCCGTCAAATCACGATCCTGAATTGCAGATTCCGCATCCTCAACCTCGAGACTAGGCTGGTAGTTCTTTAATTCTTCATCAAAATTTATCATAATTTTCTCCTTTATCCATCTATGTTTCACGAAAACACTGAAAATGTTTCACGTCTCTTATTCCATACTATATATACTCTTCTTCTACATTCTAAAAATGTTTCACACAACATTTCATTATGTTTCACGCAAAAAAAGAGCTTCTATATCATTATAATATAGAAGCTCAGTTATGCAAGTATAATTCTATGAATATTCTCTTAAATTATCGCATTTTCTGCGGGTTTTCCCTATTCAAAATCCTAATCATACATCTCAAGCATTACCAGTTTACCTGTCTGTATCGTAAAAACACAGTGCTTCTGCACATCTTTCACGCGAACATTTAAGTCGTTTACGAAAACCCTGCACCCTGGGTATATCTTGTTTGCCACACGAATATCCGCGCCCTGTGCACTCTCTACAATGTACTCAAGCTTGTTCATTTCTTCTTGTGCAGCTGCTAAATCGGCCTGCTTTACAATTTTTGTACGAAGTAACGTCACACGTCGTGGATCATTCTTCAAATCTACATCCTTCTCGATGGAGATTTCATCAAAACGACGTAAGCCCTCTTCTATTTTATCAAGGCTTTCATGTGTCTGGTCTATTTCCGCTTCCAGCTCCATAATTCGGCCTAGAACTTCTCTTGATACGCCTGCGTGAATCTCTGTCTTATGCTCGATTTCGTTTCCTACACAATCCGCTTCAATTCCACGTACCGCACATATTTTTCCACCCACGATGGCAGCCTTCTTTCCCGTAATCAAAACCTTATCACCGGAAGAAACCTGACAATCCAAAAAGGAAGTTGCCTGAATAAAGCCGTCTGCCTTTACCGTTGCATATTCCACAAACTGTGCAATAACATTCCCTTTCGCATGGACAATTCCCTTATGTCCCCCCATCATTCCACCACGTAGTGTAATATCTTTATTTGCACGAATTTCACAGCC
Organism: Agathobacter sp.; assembly: GCA_045641745.1. Classification (GTDB taxonomy): domain Bacteria; phylum Bacillota; class Clostridia; order Lachnospirales; family Lachnospiraceae; genus Roseburia. The sequence continues at coordinate 21,319 of JAZUHO010000131.1, forward strand.
TTCCACGTATCCATCCACGGTAACACTTCCCGTTGCACAAATTCTTGTTCCACTGTGAACATTTCCATGAATGACAACATCCCCCTTAAAGTCGATATTGCCCACGTTAAGATCTGCGTCTCCAAATATTTCATATACCTGGCTAACAACTACCCTTCCCTGCGTAAGTTCGATTTTACCATCTACATCCGCACGGTAATGAATATTGTCCTCACATTTCGAAAATCCCTTACCTTTTAATGGTGGCTGTGGTCTACCACGCTTCGCCATCTTGACCTTGCCCTTTACAGAACGTCCATTCTGCCCCATAACCGGTTCATGATAGGTTGCAATAATCTGCCCTTCTTCCACCAATTCCACATTATGGATACTCCAATAATCTACAGAACCATCTGGTCGTATCGTTGGTTTCTTATCCAAGCAGGTGTTAAACAGATACTCATAATATCCATCCTCACCATCCACGCAAGGAGTTCCCTTTGCAACCAATCTTTCTCTACCGTACATACGCTCGTTTACGATACGAAGAACCATTTCCTGGTCGATTCCACTATTGACTCCCGCTTTGTCAAGTGCCCCCATGATATCCGCAACTGTATAAGCCTCGTTTGAACTATTCATAGGAACAGTTATCCAGGCTTCCATTTCATCATATGAAATTCTTACAATCGGATCCTTTCGTTCATTTTCTCCCATAATAGTCCTCTCCTAGTGTTATAAGTCTATAGTACCATTAGGCAACACGAATAGCAAGAGTATTTTAAAAACCCCCGCAAATTATCTGATAATTATATCGACAATTTACAGGGATTCTATTAGAAAAAGCGACGCTTATTTCATTTGTTATTTCATTTGTGCAAGACGTTCTTCTACCTGAGCCATCATTTGCTCATATTTCGCAAGTTTCGCCTTTTCTTCCTCTACCTTTTCAGGTTTCGCGTTATTTAAGAATTTTTCATTAGAAAGCATGCCCTTAGAACGCGCAAGCTCTTTGGTGAGCTTCTCCTTCTCTTTGTTAAGGCGTTCTTTTTCCTTCTCGAAATCTACCAAGTCCTCCAATGGAAGATATGCTACAGCTCCAGCAAATACTGCGGATACTGCATCGTCAGAAATTCCATTCTTATCCGCCTGAACCAAGATTTCGCTTGCAGAAGCAAGATTTCGATATACCTCTTTGTTCGCATCCAAATCAGCACGAATTTGTGCATCCTCTGATACTACAAAAACATTTGCTTTCCGTGAAGGTGGAACCTCCATCTGTGTACGT
>JAZUHO010000132.1:0-34351 GCA_045641745.1 Agathobacter sp.
ATTTGCATTTGTTTCAAACAAATTAGAAGCACCTGTATCCAATAGAATTTTCTTATCCTCATACTCCACATAGACACAGAGGCCCCATTCGCCCTCTAGCCCAACATTTGGAATATTGTCTACTACTATCGTTGCTTTCATGATATCTTTCCCTTCTATATCCTTTATCATCCTTGTATCCTTTGCTTGTATCACTACCTCGTTCTATTGGTCTGCAATACTTCACTTAATAAGTATAGCATACGGCTTCATCGAACGAAAGCTTTCACATGCACTTCCCTTCTTGGGCCGGAATCTCTTTTTAATTATAGGAATTTCGTACGAGTTAAAAGAAACTGAGAACCGTCCCCAAAATCTGATTATGCTTTGAAATTGCTAGCAAGTTCGCTCAACTGATCGGATATCTGTTGCAAGCTCTTTGATGCATCTCCAATATTTCTACTTGATGAGCTAAAGTTTTCACTCGCATCGCTCACCGACAATGTCGTGTTCACCAACTCTTCTGAGATGGTATTAACATTCTCAATCGATTTTCCAATAATCTGGCTTGCATCCAGGTTGTCTCTTGAAATCTGGGAAATATTTGCAATCTGTGGAATCATCTCTTCCATTTCGCAAGATAATTGACTGAATGCTTCTAGCGTTTCCCCTATCATCTGTGCCTGTTGTTCCATCTGATGATCCATCACAGATGTGGATTCAATCAACTGATGTCCGCTATTCATAATCATGCTGATTACATTACTAATCTCTTTTACCGATTCTGAGCATTGCTCAGCCAGCTTCGAAATCTCTTGCGCTACAACACTAAATCCCTTACCAGCCTCTCCTGCTCTCGCAGCTTCAATCGACGCATTCAGGGAAAGAAGGTTTGTCTGGTCTGCAATCTCACTAATTGCAGAAGTAATCATATTGATAGAATTCAAGCTTTCATTCATTGTTTGAAGGATTCTGCGGAATTCTTCAAAGTTTTCATTAAATTTTGCAAAGGAAGCCTGAAGATTTCCCATGTCTTCATTTCCAATTAGTAATTTCTCATTTGCCGATGAGGTTATTTTTACAACGTTGTCTATGTTTGTATTCACCTTTTCAACATTGGCTCCGAATTTCTCCATCTCATCGTAAATGATGTTAATTTCACTTGCCTGCTCGGAATTGCCTGTTGTGATTTCTCCAACAGAAACGGATACCTTCGAAGTGCCATCTTCCAAATCGGTTGACGTCTCATTCAAAACCGTTACGTGAGAAGCCAAATCTACGGTAATATTCTTCATGGAATTCAACGCATTTCCTACATCCATAAGAATGCGTTCCAAGGAGCGATAAATCTCACCGATTTCGTCTCCCTCCTCCAATTCCTTCTGCTCTAGCTCGATCAAGAAGTCTCCTTCTGCCACATCGCCTAAATGTCCCTTCAGGCGCATCAAACGATTTCCAAATCGAGAGCCTAAGCGGAAGGAAACGATACAAACGACTACGATTCCAAGCACAAGAAAGACTGCAAATATTCCAATCAATTTCATAATCTCTTTGTAGAAAAAGCTCTCAGAGATTTTAAAGATTAATGTCCAATTGGCGCCATCCTGTACCTTATCAAAGAAGAGAAATTCCTTTCCGAACTTTGTGTATCCAGCATCATGATCCAACATATATTGATGGACATCCGCCTCCTCTTTCAAACCGGAATCCTCTTTTGCAGCCTCTAGGATGTTGAAGGAATTCAACACATCATCCAATTGATAGGAGGCAATTGTGATTCCCGTATCACTAATCATATATGCCTCACCCTGATCCATATAGCTCAAGCTTGATACCAGCTCGGATAGCTTTGAACTATCAAAGCAACAGGTCATAGCACCAACTATTTTACCTTCGTAATAACGTGGCACTCCAATAAAAATAATCTGCTTTTGCGTTGCAGTGTTAAACTGCGGATAACTAATGTAGAGACCGCCCTGCATCAAATCCTTATAATATTGTCGCTCACTAATGTCGTTTTCAAATCCATCCGTTGAAATCAGATATCCTTCTGCTGAAATATATCCCAGCGAACTAATTTCTCGATCTTTTCCATACTTTTCTAGCTTCGCCTTCTTTTCCTCGAACGGAATATTGGGATTTGCAATCATCTCATCCGATGCAATCGTATAAGCACTCGCAAACATTTCGTCAATACGCGCAGTAATATTAGCCGCGCCATCTGCAACCATTCGTGAGATGCTTTGCTTCTTTATATTCTCCATATCACGTGCAACGATGTAAAACGTAACAAAGAAAATAAGTAAAAATGCGATTCCAACTACAAATACAAATTGTTTTACTAAATAGGATTTAATGCTTTTTTTCTTCATTTCGACCTCCAAAGGGTGCTTTTTCAGAATTTTCTGACTTATTTCCTATTATAGCAATTTCAAAACCAATACGAAAGTACTATTTCACATTTTTTTGATTTCTTTTTTTCGTTTTCTTACCCTTAGCCAAATTACAATTCTCTCATGAAAGACCACATTGACTTCTGCAGCTAAAAGCATGGTGTACATACAAAAATAAATCCATAGCATAACAAGGGCTATTGTTGTTAAGCTTCCATACATAGAGAACCCATTAAAATACTCCACATAGATGGAAAGGCCAAAGGAAATTACATACCATCCCAAGGCGCACAGCATGGCCCCTGGAATCTGTCCCTTGAATGTAAGCTTTCGGTTTGGCAACGCCATAAACATGACGCAAAATATGAGTATTAAGATTGCAAACATTCCCAATCCTCGACCTACATGTAGAATTCCAAGCATCGGGCGTAAGGTACTCACAGATTGATTTGCCAAACGGTGTAATTGCTCTCCAAATACACCAACAAATAACGCAAATAAAATAACAATCATAAAAACAATCGTGTAAAGGACAGCCCAAATGCGAAGCACGAGCCAATTTCTGGTTTCTTCCAAATCATTCACCGAATTTAATCCATCGGTGATATATTGCATTCCCTTTGCTGCCGACCAGATGGCCAAAATGGCCGTTACAGAAATCAACGCCACCGGTCTTGAATAGACCTCCTCTACCACGGACATCACATTTGCAGTCAAGCTATCTGGCACAATACGTGCTATGGTATCCATCATCTGCTGTGCCGTAATTGGCGTATACTGTAGCAAAGAGGAAAATACCATAAGAAATGGAATAAACGATAAAATAATAAAAAATGCTGCTTGCGCCGCATATGCATTTATTTTGTCTTCTTTGCATTTATCCATAAAAGCAAGCGTTCCGAAAATAAACCTTCTCACCACGTTTTCCTCCTTGTACGCATTATAGTAGCTGTGCAAATGGTGTTGCCAATAAAACAGTCAAAATACCTGTCACCGCAATAGCAAGGCTACTCATTGCACCTTCTACCTCACCAATTTCCATAGCCTTTGCTGTGCCAATCGCATGGGCAGACGCGCCAAACGCCAAGCCCTTTGCGATTGGATCCGTTATTTGAAATAGCCGAAGCACGAACTCGCCTATCATATTTCCAAGCACACCCGTAATCACAATAACCGCTACTGTAATTGTAACATATCCTCCTAATTCTTCCGATACGCCCATTCCAATTGCTGTGGTAATGGATTTCGGCAGAAGTGTAACGTATTCCTGGTGTGATAAACCAAGAAGGATTGCTAACCCTAATACCACACATAGACTTGTCAAAACACCTGCTAAAATCCCACATAAAACGGCCCTATAGTTTTTCTTTAATAATTCCCACTGTTCATAAAGCGGAATTGCTAGACAAACCGTTGCCGGCGTCAAAAACCAGCTAAGATAGACGGTTCCTTTCTGGTAGGTTTCATAGTCAATATCTGCAACCACAAGGATTACAATGGTGCACACAATGGAAACTAATAGTGGATTAAAGATTCCCCACTTTAGCTTTTTCTTTAAATACATACCAAATAGATAGGACAATAAACTGATGGTTACTCCTGTAAAAAGCGAAGCTTGAAAAAATTCGTTCATTCTATTTCTCCTCCTTCGCATTTTTGCGGATAACAAATTGTGCCGTCTTTCCAGTCACTGCCATAACTGCCACAAGGCTCACCACAGTTATGATACTCACCGGCACCAATACTGGCTTTAACACGCCCCAGGAAGCCATCAATCCCACTCCAGCAGGGATAAACATAACTGGCATTATTTCAATTAGAAATTTTCCTGTTTCTTTCACCTGTTCTAAGCGAAGTACGCCCGTACGCAATGCTACAAAAAGAAGCACCATTCCATAGATACTTGCCGGAATCGGGAACGGCAATACATACTTCAACGCCTCTCCTAGACAAGATATTACTATAATTATAACAAACTGCTTCAAGTATTTCATATATGCTCCTTTTTTATTCTTTCCCTCTGTTCTCGTCTCTCTTAAAACACCATAGAATCCCCACGGAGCTTTTTTAACTTATAGTGATTTCTATAAGTTGAAAAGAGAGGTCACACACACAGTGTAACCTCTCCCATTATAGTCTCCTATTCTATTATGTCAAATATCCGTCTATTCTATGATACGCAAGGCCTGACTTTTCTTTTAACTTCCGAAGCTTACGCACGGTATCTTCCACTTAAAGCCAGTACTGCAAAGAAATAGAGACAATTGTCGTAATATCTACGGTCGCCTTTTCGCATTGGTGTATTCCAGAATTCCTTTACCCACTGCATTGCTGATGCATCTGAACTAACCAGTGATGCTTGTGCAATGGTTGCGAGTAATCCAATTGGATGAAGCACTTTTTCTTCCTGTGGCTCACCTTCTACGGTATATACCGTATTGCGTTCCTCTTCGCTTTTTCCTGCAAAAAAGCGCTGCATTGCAGCCGCAATTCGGCTACACCATGCCACATATTCTTCCTCCAGCTCCTTCTGATTCCAAGATGCATCCAAAGCAATATTTGCCATGGTACGATAAGCATCACTGTAGAACCAATCATGTCGCCCAAAGATTTCCTGATCCTTTTCATATGGTGTTCCATCAAAATAGCTGTATTCTGCACTCATTCCGGTATTCTCGTTACAAGCCAGCTTCAAGAAGTCACGACTTGCTTTCGCTGCTGTAAGCCAAAATTCTTTATCCTCAGGATTGCAGTGCTCTGCAAACACCTCATAGAAATGTGGCAAATGATACGACGGATCTGAGAAATCACACTCTGCAATAAATCGAATCAAGTGGTTGCTTGCGTCCCACATCGCACGTCCAACTCCATCCTCCCCCTTGTGGATGATGGTCGACATAAGTATCTTGGCCTCGCGGGAATAATCAAATATCCCTTCTCCATCTCCCCAACGTTTAGAAGCAAGAATTAAATCCATGGCAAAGAATTCTTCTCCATCCGGCGCTGGGCCATAGGCATTCTTTTCTCCATTGGTTGCAACTGACCAGGCGTAATAGCCTGCATTTACACCGTCTTCCATGAACATATAGGTTTTCGCCCATTTCCAAAGTGCGTCAAACTCCTTTTTCTTATCCATTTGCACGCACATCATCATACCATAGCTCATTCCCTCTGTTCTTGCGTCGTGGTTTCCGGTGTCCTCCATGTATGCCATGGTATCGTCCCCTTCTACGAAATGGAAAAAGCGATCTTCCCCGTAAAAAATCTCATGGAAACTCTCTTCTACCTTATTTGCTATTGCTTCTTCACTATAACCAGCCTCCGCGAAGAGATTGCGATAATATTTCTCTATATTCACTTTATTTGTCTCCTATCCTATTCTCTTTGTAATCGACGATTTAACTCCTTTTGTAAATCCTCGAAAAAGATATCCGGATTGCAGTCTTGATACGCTTTGAGATAGGAATTCCAGGCTTCCTCAAATTCCTCAGCCATAATCACCTTCGGTAGCCATGTATGTTTTGCACCTTCTATGTTCTTCCATACCGCTCCTGCCTCTGTTTTGTAGGTTAGTGTCGAAGAATATGAATACATCGGATACCATTTACCCGGTTGTGCATTGGTTCCAATCATATCCACATAAGTTTTACAATTATATGCGCGGAAACACTCCTGCAAATTTTGGGAAAGACAGTTGAAAAAGATGTCTGGCTGGTCTTCTGGTTCATAAGCATTGATTCCATCTTCTCCATACCCCTCAAATCTTGGGAAATAGGAATAGTTGCAAAAATGATTTGCAATAGCCTCATCGCTCTGCCTTTTCTCCAATTGCTCCCGGCTCATTTCAAATACACCATCCGCATTTACCGTATAGTCAATGTCCTTTTCTCCCCAGAAACGCAGATTCTGTATTTCCGGATCGAGCAAATCATCTATAAAACGAAGCGCACCTTCCACATCCTCACAGGATTTGGTTATCGATATCCCGGATGATGTATCGATTTCCTCCGAACGTTTCACATGCCATTTGTTGGTAATGTCCTCTGAAATAGTAATTGGTAGCGGAACGTAGTCACACCCCAGTTCTCCCAATTGTTTCTTTTCGTAGTTACCTGTGATGTCATAGGCAAAGTTCCACCACTGATCCACCATACCGAGAACGGCTCCCGTAGATAGCTTATCTATGTACTCGCTATAGGTACACGTAAAGGATTCCGGGTCAAACATTCCCTTTTGGAATTCCTCATTCAGTTTTGCAAAGTAACTTTTTGCAGTTGGGGAAACATTATAATCCCTAACCGTTTGGGAATTTTCATCCACAATGCAACACCCATCATTCGGATATCCATCTAAAAACATTGGAACATTTTCCAATCCAAAATAACGCCAATCTTCGCATAGCATAGTAAATGCAATGTTCGCGGTTCCATCTGGCATTTGTGGATTTGCCTCCATATAATCCTCAAGAAGTTGAAAATACTCCTCTAGCGTACGAATTGTCGGGTAATTTGCCCATTTCAGAACTCTTGTCTGTATCCAAAAAGCTTCTCCCGTGTGTAACACTTCGTTCTCTTCGCCGCGGATAATTCCAAACTGTGGAATCCAATAAATATGACCATTTTTTTGTTTTAATAATTCCGTATCAATGTGACTTAAATATTTCCGAATATTTTGAAATTCCTCTGGATACTGTTCTAAATAGGTGTCCAGAGGAATTAGTGCATCAGCTTCTAACAGTTCTTCAGATCCACCGATAAAATCTGGATACTCATTGTTTGCAATGTATTCATTCACCAACTTGTCAAATGTTTGTTCATTTGCCCAATTCTCCAAACAACGGGCACCGATACGTTCTGCAATGAGTGTCTGTATCTCATTGTCTCGACTTCTCGTTTCTCCCAGGCTATTAAAAGCTGCCGTATATTCACGAATTTCGTTTTCTTTGTTTTTCGCCTTTTCCCCTTGCCAAATATGAACTCCTGCAATTGCGATTGCGACAATAAGTACTCCAGCAATTATCTTGTTTCTCATTTCCATCCCCTCTATCACTTGTAAATCCTTCCAGGCATGTTTCCACGCTTGAAAGGATTTACTTATCCTACAAAGCCATATGCTTTTCGAAAGCACATATATTATACGAAGTATCCTATACTCTCGCAATACGTTTTGTAATGGAAATGAGAACAACATTTATTCTTTTACACCACCAAGTGTTAATCCTGTTACAAAGTATTTCTGTAAGAAAGGATATAAACATATGATTGGAAGAATGGTAACAACAGTTGCTGCTGCACGTACAGATGTTGGCGTTACCGTTCCGATTGCATTCTTCATGGACTCTGCATTCGATCCTTGACTCGTTACAGAGTTCAAAAGCTTCTGTAACTCATACTGTAGGGTTGTAAGATTTACATTCAAACGGTTATAAAGCATTGCATCAAACCATGAGTTCCACTGTCCAACTGCTACGAATAATGCAACCGTAGCATATACTGGTTTACAAAGTGGAGAAATAATTCGCACAAAAATGGTTGAATATCCCGCTCCGTCTAACTGTGCAGACTCCACCAAGCTCTCTGGAAGACCATTCATATAGGTACGGATGACCAACATATTAAATGCACCGAGCATTCCAGGAATTACGTATACCGCAAATGTATTGGTAAGACCTAAGCTCTTGTACAAAATAAAGATTGGAATCAATCCACCATTTACATACATGGTAATTACCCAGAAAAGGGATAACTGTTTCTTAAATACGAATTCTTTTCTACTTACGATGAAAGCAAGAATTGCATTGGATGCAAGTGCTAATAAAGTTCCAATTACGGTTCTTAGTACAGAGATGATTGCACCCTTTGTTAAGTTATCTTTTTGTAAAACCGTAATATAGTTCTTTGTTGTAAATTTTCTTGGTATAATGTGAATTCCACCACGCAATGCATCGGTACCATCATTGAACGAAATGGCTAGGGTGTTCAATACTGGATATAACGTGATAACAATAAATGCTATCATAAACAAAGCAAGACAAATAGGAAATATGATGTCGCCCGCTTTTTTCTTTTTAAAACTCATTTTTTTCATGTTCAGCCTCCTAGTATAATCGCTCTTCGCCATTGCGTTTTGCAATTTGGTTCGCAATTACAATTAATGCAATACTTACTACGCTCTTGAAAATACCTGCTGCAGTTCCGAGTGCGTAATCCCCCTGACTGAGACCCCACTTCAATACATAGATATCGATTGTCTGAGATACCTCTGATACAAGACCATTTCCAAGGAGATACTGAATCTCAAAGCCTGCGTTCAATACGTTACCAACATTCATAAGAAGGAGAATGATAATGGTAGGCTTGATACCTGGCAACGTAACATATTTAATCTTCTGCCATCTGCTTGCACCATCGATGGAAGCTGCTTCATAAAGACTTGGATCAATTGCTGTAATAGCTGATAGATAAATAATTGCGTTCCAACCAGTTTCTTTCCACACATTCGCAAATGCCACAATCGGCCAGAAGTATCCGGGATGTGCAAAGAAATTGATTGGTTGGTTAATGATATGTAAGTTTACTAATACTTCATTGATAATACCTGTTCCGCTTAATGAATCATGCAAGATACCACATACAATAATCCAAGATAGGAAATGTGGAAGATAGGATACTGTCTGAATCACTTTCTTGGTGTATTTTAAGCGAATCTCATTTAATAAGATTGCAAATAGGATTGCCATAACAAAAGTTACAACCAGATTCAAAACACCCATTGCAAGTGTATTGCGAATAACTTTAAGAAATTCTACATCGGAAAACAAAAGCTTAAATTTATCAAATCCTATGAATTTCGAATGAAAAATTCCTCTCGCTGGTTTGTAATCCTGGAATGCCATAATCCAACCGCCAAGAGGCAAATAGTAGAATATGAATCCATACACTACGATAATAGCAGACCAAATGAGAAGAACCCTTTGTTGTTTGATTTGTTTCATTGTAATCTTCTGTTTTGGTTCTTTATTCACTTTCTTTTCTTTATTTGCTGTAATCGACATATTAATCTCCTCAAAAAATGAGACAGGCAGATGAAAAAGCTCATTTACCAACATCTGCCTGTCTGCAAATTCTACTACTTAATCTTACTTATATTTTGCTGCCTCAGCGAGTCGACGATCTAACTCAGTCTGCATCATATCAAGGAATGCTTTTGGATTACATCCTTCATATACTTTCATGTAGTCTGCCCATGCTCCGTCGAAATCATCTGCCATAACAACTTTTGGAAGCTGTGCATGTTTGATTTCACCAATCTTGTTCCATGCCATACCACCATCTGTAGAAGTTGTTAAGTTATTTGAGTAGCTCCACATTGGATACCAATCTCCAGGAGCCTCGCTTGTTCCAATCATATCTACGTATGTCTTAGCGCCATATGCTTCAAAGCACTCTCTTACGCCATCCTTTAATCCATTCTGGAACTCGCTTGCCTGACCATCTGGTTTCATAGCATTAATTCCGTCACGGCTTGTTCCTGACCACTGTGGGAAGTATGAATATGTACATAATTCACCAGCTTTGTAGTTGGTATCTGCACAGTTTGTTCTCATTTCATCTGTTCTGTAGAACTCACCCTTCTCATCTACAAGGTAGTCAGTTCCTTCGATTCCCCAGAAACGAAGATCATGAATTTCCTGTCCAAGTAAGTCGTTTACGAACTGAAGTGCTTTCTCAACGTCTGCACAATGTGTTGTGATTGCTAAACCATCACCAGTGTTAACAACTCCGCCTGAGTTATGCCACTGATTCTTTCTTCCATCGATAGTAACTGGAACTGGAACATACTCACAACCCTGTTTGTCTAATCCAGCAGTTTTGATTGCATCACCAGCTGTGTAAGCGAAATCCCACCACTGATCGATCATACCAAGTACACGTCCAGTAGAAATCTTAGCAATGTACTCATCATATGTCTGAGTAAATGACTCTGGATCTACGATACCTTTGTGGTACTCTTCATTTAATTTCTGGAAATATTTCTTAGCTGTATCTGTTGTATTGTAGTCGATAACCTTCTTTGTAGCAGGATCAACGATAACAGATCCATCGTTTGGATAACCATCTAAGAACTGTGGAGCGTTCTCAAGACAGAAGTATCTCCAATCCTCACAAAGAATTGTGTATGGAATGTTTGTTGTTCCATCCTCAAGTGTTGGATTTGCTTTGTTGTAATCCTCAATTAACTTGAAGTAATCATCCATTGTTTTTACTTCTGGATAGTTAGCCCATTTTAAAACTCTTGTCTGAATCCAGAATGCTTCATCATTGTGTGTACAAACCTTCTCATCACCATAGATGTTGCTAAACTGTGGAATCCAGTAAATGTGTCCGTCATCTAAGCGAAGAGAATCCCATTCCTGCTCGGTGAAGAATTCTTTGATGTTTGGATATTTATCAATGTAATCATCAAGTGGAACTAATGCTCCAGCTTCGTATAACTGTAAAGAAGCATCTCCACCAACGATGAAGTCTGTGTACTCACCACTTGCGATAATAGTACCAATTGCTTCTTCAGCTGTCTGACCTGTTAACCAAGTCTCTTTTACTTTTACACCAGTCTTCTCTGCAATGATGTCCTGAATCTTGTTGTCATCATCAATTTCAGATCCTGGAACAGCAAAGAATGCTGAAAACTCTGTTACTTCTTTACCTGATGCAGTCTTAGATGTCTTTGCACCTTCTTTTCCACATCCAGCGAGAAGTGATGCAGCTAATGCTGCTGTGAGCATTGCGCTCATAACTTGTTTCTTTCTCATCGAAAAAACCTCCCTTTCAATTTGTAATACCATTGTATTTTTAAATCCCCATTCTAACAATCCGACGAATTATAGAAAAAGACGGGACAAATTATAGTAATAAAACCTATAATTTATCCCGTCTCTTTTCATGCTTTTTTGTGCAATTTTTTCTTGTCATTCCTTGCGCACTTTATGTCACTTTTTTGTCTTTTTTCTTTTCTCCTTTTTCAGCGCCCGCTCTGTTACCTATTTCCCATTTAACTATAGGTCACTTTTTTATCCTACTTCTTTCCTATACTTCGCTGGTGTGCACCCCTTCACCTGAATGAAACGATTGACAAAATAGTCAATATCATGATATCCAACCGCCTCTGCAATTTCGTAGGTTTTCATGTCAGAATGAAGAAGCAAATGTGCTGCCTGTTCCATACGATATTGATTCAAATAATCCTTAAAAGAGCAGTCATATTTCTTTCGAAACAGCTGTCCTAAATATGCACTATTTACATAATACTTCTCACTCAAATCCTTTAAGGTTAGATTCTCCATATAGTGTTCTTTAATTTCACGCTCTACCTCGCCTAGAACTCCTTTGGAAACCTTCTTACGAAGCTGAGAAAGATACTGCGCATATTTTTTTGCAAAGTAAAGCACATGCTCTCGACTGCCTCGATTGAATCCCACCTCAAAGGATTGCTCACTGATACGATGAAGAATCTCCTCTTGGTTAACCTCACTATCCTGTTCAGATGCAAGATGAATCAATTGAAATAGAATATAATTAATATTCAATTTATAGGTCTCACGATTTTCTCCCATGTGATGCATCTCTTCAAAGAAATCATCCACTGCTTGGCCAATCTCTTCCTCTTTGTTATGTTCAATTGCCAAAAGAAGCTTATCAATGCTTTTCTTGCATAAGATTGTGTTGCTATTCACAACTTGCACTTCTTCCTCATAATAGTAAATCTTCTTCTTTGAGTGAAAGCCTTGGAAAGAGCGTAGCTTAAATGCCGTACCATAGGATTTAGCCAACGCACTAATATTCGAGACCTTTTTCCCCACTAACATCACAACGGGAAGCTGCGCCACATCAGAAAGATACTTTTGGAAATTTTCTAAGTATCCTGTCTCCGTTTGATGTGCCTCAGTTGCCATATAATCACAATATACAAACCCAATATCGTAGATTTTATCCTCCCCCGACATATCAAAGAAGCAATGATCTTCATTCTGTTTTAGGAAGGCACTGCACGCATCCAAAAGCTTTCTCTGGTACCCTCGCTTTTCTTCGTCCGATACCTCATCTTCGTATTGCCCATCATCCAACAGAATTTCAATATAGCGAAGCTCCTCGGATAGACGAAGATGCTTTTGAATGGAAGAAAGATTCATTTGATCATATTTTCCTTGTATGACCGCCAACATATTTCGTGCAAGATAGGCTCGTTCATACATTTTCGCTTCCTCTTGCTTCACCTCCGTTGTGGCCTTCAGCACATTTACTTCACGTAAAATGCGAAGCAGTTCTTCTCTCTCTACGGGTTTTAAAATATACTCTGTACATTGATATTTCATCGCCTTTTGCGCATAAGAAAATTCTGCATATCCGCTTAAAATCACGAAATAGGCATCGGAAATGTTGTTTTCCCTTATAATTTGTAACAACTCAATCCCCGTCATAACCGGCATGTTAATGTCTGCCACAATCAAATCCACCGGTTCTTTTTTTAGAAATTCAAGTGCTTCCTGTCCATCATTTACTACTCCGGCGATTTCAAAACCTTCCTGTTCCCAATCAATAACCACCTGCAATCCCTGCAGGATGAATGGTTCATCATCCACCAATAAAACCTTACGCATTATTTTTCTCCCAATCCTTACTCATCGTTTCCACATACTTCCATGGAATTGCAACTTGAACCATAAGTCCAGTGCCATCTTCTCCGTCCACTTCAAATTGAACCTCCCCTTGAGACTCCATTTTCAGTCGAAGACATGCATTAATGACTCCGACACGCTCCTTGCCCTTCAGCAATTCAATGTCTGCATTTCGCATTTTTTCCAAAAGAACCGCGATTTCTTGTTCCTCCATTCCTTTACCGGTATCTTCTATTTCTAAATAAAGAAACTCGTCCTTGCGATATACTCGTACAAAAATCCACCCTGGAGTCTTCTTGCTCTCGATTCCATGTACGCAGGCGTTCTCCACAAAGGTTACCAAGCTGAGCTTTGGAATTACACATTGCCTACACTCCTTTTCCACATCAAGTTCATAGGAAAGACGATCTCCGAAACGATACTTTTGAATCCGAAGATAAGCCTCGACAAACTCCATCTCCTTTGCAACTTCTACGTTATCTTCACCCCAATCTACATATTGGCGCTGAAGAAGTGCAAGCTTCTCCACCATGTCTGCGGTCTCCATCTCCCGCTTAATCAAGCTGTGCATACGGATACTTTCCAAAGTGTTAAAAAGAAAATGCGGATTAATCTGGCTTCGCAGAGCTAATAGTTCCGCCTTTTGTCTTGCCATCATCATTTCCTGTTCCATAATCTTATTCTTATACACAGTCTGCACCAGGGAATTCATACGTTCTGCCATGATGTTATAGCTACGCATCATCGTTCCAATCTCATCCTTGGCTTCCTCTTCTGGAACCTTCATCAGATGATCGCCCTCTACCTGCTTAAAAGCTCCCGTAAGAACCCCCAATCGCTTAGAGAAGGAACGATTAAATATGCTTACCATAACCATCGGAAAGACAACATTAATTAAAATAAGAATCAAAATAAGTGATGTATTCCTTCGAAGCTCTTCCATAACCGCAATCTCTGTATTCATAATGTGGATACTAACATTGGCTCCATAGATTTCCCACTCTTGTGTTAATCCAATGTTGTCCTTCTCCTCGAGAACATCAAAGTCCGAGCCCACACTTGCATGCCGTCCGTTGGAAAGAACGATTTTATCATCCTTACAAATATAGGCATCTGCCTCATAATCCATCTTCTCTAGAAGACGAATCAAGGAGCTATAATCTAGCTCAACGAGAAGCAGCTTCTCAATATCCTTAGAATAAAAATTCAGCTTCTGAATAAAGTAAACTCTTCGCTTATTTTCCGAGCCCTTAGAATTTTTCGAACCATAGTCAAAGTATAACATTTTATTCTGTGAACTATGATGAATTGCCTGATACCACCCTTTACTCCGAACCGATGATATCTTCCCAAAATTTCCACCATTCACAATTGACTCGTTGTCTGCGTACATGGTAATAATGACGTTATTTACACCAACACAGTTTTCAAAAAGCGTTTCTTGGAAAAAGTCTTGCGCGCTCACGACATAATCATAAGTACTCTCATACGAATGATCCAAAAAGTCATTGATGTATTTGCTCATGTAGATACTCTTTCCCAACGCTGCTGCCTGTTCAATTTCATTATTGATTCCATATTGGATTACGTTGGCCATATCCTGCATCTCTTGATATCGGGTAGTATCCTCCGATTTCACAACCAGATGAATAATGACACTGTCTGTCATAATAAGTGGAATCAGCATACACAAAATGTATATCAGATAAAACTTTGCACGAATGGAGAAATCGTTTAGTCTGCGCTCAATCCAATTCATCCACCCCTCAAGCACTCTATGCATTTCTTTCCATCTCCTACTGTTTCTTACCACTGATTATACATGACCTCCGTTCATTCATATATGGTTCAAAAGAACGATAGAAAGTATGTTTCCACACTTTCTATCCTGTATCGCAATTGCTTATTTTTATTCTAGATTTCTATCCTTTATCGCAATTCCTTATTCCTATTTCAGATTTGTACCCTTATCTCATTTACGCAATTTCTTATATTTGCACGCTCTCCACAGGTCCCAGATACGCCTCCTTAGCATCCTTGCTTGTAATCATGATTCTCTCAAGAACCAGCCCCGCATCACATCCATAGATTTCTAAGGTGTTCTCACCTTTACTAACAGGAAGTTTAATCTCGATGCGACGTTCCTGATCCAAAACGCCTTTTGCCCATTCTGCACTGACTGGATTTCCAGCTTGATACCCCGTTCCAATCGCGCTCCTGTATCCCAAATCGCATCCATTGATACGAACACCAAATTGCAGTTGTTTTGACGCATCTAACGGACTGGATGGTGCAATACAAATGGAAAGCATTGCCAATGCATCTTCTGTGTAAAGAAAACGATATCCCAGAGTAGGTGCTTCCTGTCTGGTTGCAGCTCGATGGATTGGAAACATTTTCATACCAGAATTGTATTTACCAAATTCTTCCAGCACTTTCCACTCAAAGGTTTGTGTCGACTCATTGTATGAGCAGTGTTCAGCCTCTATAATTACGCCATCTTTGCTTGGAAGGAAAAGTCTTCCTTTTCCCTTATTTTCTATTACATAATCCATGTTAGGAATACGCACTTCTAAAATTACAGTGGTATCCGAATCGGTAATTGCAATTTCCTGCACCTGATAAGACGCACAGACCTTCACATCTCCATTCCAGCGTAAGGTAAGATACTCCTGCTCTGTAATCTCTCTCTCTTTCCAATCAAGCGTAAGCTCCGCTGCTTCACAGGTACATGTCGTCCATTGCTCTAAAACAGTATGCTGATATTCCTTTCCTACGTTAGCAGTCGCTTTTTCCTCTTCTAGCTTATAGGCCTTGCACGAAAGAGGCTCACATCCATCATTTGCCACCTCAATTCGCACTTCATGAATTCCTGGATAAAGGAAGTCATCAATGACAATGCGATCACAATTTCCATAATTCTTGACTGCTACAAAATTGTCATCCGTTCTTGATACCAAAAGATGGGAATGCTCTAATGGTTCTACCTCATATCGAAGTGGCATTCTCGCACCATCCTCGTTCCACTTAACAAATCCAGTGTGTGCGCCAAGCTCCATGCCACTCCATTTTCCTTGTTGGAAAAGGCGAAATTCCTGTTTATATGCCTTCGCCTTTTGCATTGTCTGCGTCACAAGCTCTCGATAGGTATTGGCAACTACCTTTCCTTGCTTTGCATAGTGCTCGTTTCTTGCAGAATACACATGCATCAGCACATGGTTCATTCCACTTTTCATTGGATATTCCACCATACTATAATAGGCAGATTTTTTGTGTTCTGAAAGCATGTTTTCGCATATCGTAAGCTCTTCAAGAATTCTTTTCGCCTCTGCAATCACACGTTCCTGTTCCTCATAAGCCAGCTTATAGGTAGATGGTTGCAGTGCCTCTGGGCGACGACAGTGTAATAAGTGAATGCCATCTGTGATAAGTGCTGCAATTCTACCTGCGTCAACACCTTCCGTTTCTTCTCCGAACTGCTTTCTTACCCATTGTAAGGTGTATTCCGCTGCACTATGTAAGTTATCAATTCCCCAGGTTTCATAGTCGTATGCCAAGTTCATAAAATAGGATAGTGGGAATTCATTTCCTTTTAAATCTCCCACATTAACCATCCACATCTGGCGGATTCCATATTCGTATGCAGTGGTCATCTGCTCCCAAATTTTGGACAACGGCGTAGAATTGATCCACTCATAAGAAATTGGACCTCCATGGTAATCCAAATGGAAATACATGCCCAATCCTCCTGGATGGTTTTGTAAGGCTCCCTGCGGCATTCTTCTCATATTTCCAAAATTATCCTCACAGAACATTAATAGAATAGGATCTAAGGCTTCCCAACCTTCTAATCCTGCGGTATTGGCATCCCCATAGAAATAGTCTTCCACTTCTTTGTAGATGGCAAGTACTCTTGGGTGCGTATATTCCTCCGTATCCGCATACTCTTTGATAAGTCTATCTTGTTGGACAATAATATCCTTCCACATGGCAATGGAATCTGCCAAGGAATTGCTTCCTAGCATCTGGCTATCACGCTCTCCTCGCATTCCCATGGTAACCATATTCTCGTATTTGCCACTACGCTTTAATCCATCTCTCCAATAACGAAGCAAGCCTTCCTTATTGGTTGCATAATTCCACTCATAGCCATACTCCGTATCCACACCTTTATAAATATCCCATTCTTCGCTAGCACGAAGACATGGCTCATGATGCGAATAATCCATGATTACACCATAGCAGTCCGCCAACTCTTCATTCAGGCTTCCCGGTCCATCTAAGGCAAAGGAAGAGGTCCACATTGCCGGCCACAGGCAGTTCCCTTTCAAACGAAGAAGAAGTTCAAAAACCTTGTCATACATCTCTGCCGTAAATCCGCCAAAATGCTCCATGGTCCAATTGCCAAAGCATGGCCATTCATCGTTGATAAAGAAGCCTCGATACCGCACACTTGGCTCCTTCGATATCGTCTCAATGCGGGCATCCAACACCAATTCCTGTTTTCTCTCCGGTTCTACGTCTCCCCAAAAATGAAGAGGGCTTATCCCCATCCATTCAGAAAGAGCGAAGATTCCATAAATGGTTCCGCGTTTATCACTTCCCACAACAAGAAGCATTTCCTCCATTTCAGGCAATGGATTCTCTAGATAAAAGATGCCATACACTTCGCGTTTTCCTGCAATTTCATTTTTCACTTTTTCCAGTTGTAATTCGTCTAATAAGCTACTCTTTCCCACCGTTGCATAGGCAATACAGCCTTTCGTCGCTGGCTTTGTGTTTACAAGTTCTGGCTTTGCACCTAGAATACGATTCATATCCTCCGCAGATTTTGCTGCGATTCTTTTTACGCCTTCAAAGGCACTTTCCTCTACCCAAATTGGAAGTAAATGTTCTCTTGTTGCAATCATGTCAATCCTCTTTTATGCAATCCTATTTTAGTCTTTTTATATCTCTTTATATTTTTTGTACCTATTTATGCTTTTTGTATCTCTTTATGTTTTTGTCTTTTATGTTTTTCGTCTTTTTAGATTCTTGTGTCCTTTTTGTTTTTATGTACTTTTTTCTTTAATGTCTTATACTCTGCATTCCTATAACACTTGCTGATAGGTAAGGTATGCAAAATCTGCGTAGTTTTCGCTTTTTTCTCCCTCTGCAGAGGCGTACATACCAATGGTACATCCCACAAATCCGCCGGCTTCTTCGGTGGTATATGCCAATAAGGATACCTCCTCTGCCACTAATATTTGCTTTTCACCAACACATACCCATACACTTGCCTTCTGATTCTTGGCACGGAAAATCACCTGCACCATTCCTTCTTCTGGAATCGTTGTGGTAGCTATCTGTGTATCTTTTCCATGTACGTGTGCAATGATAGCAAACGCTCTTCCCTGAATTGTAGAGCGAACCACCATACGGAGATGATTCTCATGGTTCTGATAATAAACCAATCCGGCACACTCTGTGTTATGTGGTGTAAATTCCAATGCCGTTCTCACCTCAAAGCAGTAATCCTTTTGACGAATTCCCAAATAGGCAGTTGGAACAGTCTCGCAAATGGAATTGGCCATCGTTGGCATACGTAAAAATCCGTATCTTTCCTCAAGAGAGTACTGCGCCTTTTCTCGCTCAATAATTCCCATCAAGCGGTCATCCAGTTTGGTTTCATAGAAGGTAAATGTATCGTTATGGCTCATCTCATTCAAGAAATGTTTCTCTGCAAATGGAAGTGTCACCGCATCCTCCAGCTTTCCAACCCCTGGATTAATCACAGGCCATCCATTCTCCCATACCACTTTGGCAAGAAAGGATTCTCTTCCCATGCTACTATGCTTTTCGCATGGTCTTGAAGCAAGCATAATCACATACCAATTGCCCTCCTCATCATCCACCAAGTCACCATGGCCTGCATAAATGATTGGATAATCCATTCCAAGATTGCGGTGCGTAAAGATAGGGTTTCTTGGGCAACCTTCAAACCACTGGAATAAGTTCTTGCTTCTAGCTACACTGATGCTGTGCTCTGGACCAGTGCCTCCTTCTGCATGAAGCAAATAGTAATAGCCATCCTTTTTATAGATGTGTGGTCCTTCTGGCCAAATTACGCCTTTTACCGCGCCCTTCCAGATAGCCATGCTCTCTCCTACCAGCTTCATTTTCTCAAGGTCTAACTCCTGCACCCAGATTTCCCAATCTCCATTGTAACGAACCCCTTCTGGGTTTGGTCTTGTTCCTACATAGTAGCAGCGACCATCTTCATCAAAGAAAAGGCTTGGATCAATTCCTTTTGCGTCATCTCCTAAATAGTATGGATTCGACCATGGACCTGCTGGATCTGTTGCTGTCACAATAAAATTTCCGCCAAACGATACATTGGTGGTAATCATATAGTAGGTCCCTTCATGATAACGAATGGTTGGTGCGAAGATTCCTCTTGAAATCTCACTTCCCTCAAGTGGAAGCTGCTCTTTGCGATCCAAAACATTTCCTATTTGCTCCCAATGTGCCAGATCTTTGCTGTGAAAAATCGGTACCCCTGGAAAATAGGCGAAACTAGAATTTACCATATAAAAATCCTCTCCCACTCTACAAATCGATGGGTCTGGATAGAAACCACACAATACTGGATTATTTGCTACTACCATTTCTTTTTTCCTCTTTCTATTTCTTTATTCCACATATCCAAAGCCAAGAAGGGTACACTTCTTCGCCTGGTCTTCTTCGCATACCTCAATGCGAACCTGATGGGTTCTGCTTTCTTTCTCATCTAAGATTACCATTGCATTACAATGTAACCATCCATTGACGTACGGATCTGCCACACGCACAAATTTACCGTCCACAAATATGTTTGCCTTCGCGGCATCTGCTTCCCCAGAATCTTTGAATATAAGAAGTAATGCCTTACAATCAATGGTCATGTCGAAGAAAGCCTTCTGTGGCTGCGTTCCGTCATAATACCAGTTGTATGGAAACTCTGGTGTCACTTTAAGATCTACATCCATTTCCACACTTTGCAATACTTCATCACATCCAGTGAAACCACCTTCTACGATTTCTGCCTTTGCGTAGGTATCCTTCTTATCCATTAAGCGAACAAACTCATAGGTATTTCCCACTAATGCAGGCTTTGTTACCAGGTCTTCTCTGGATGCTCCACTTATTGGATTGCCTTGCTCCATCGCCTTTTCTACACATTTGCATAGATACTGTAAGCTTTCTGCCATAATGGTGTGTCCCACATTGGTTGGATGGTACATGTCATAGAAAAATTGATTCTTAGATAGAACGCGTCCTTCTCCAGCCTTGCAGTAGAACTGCTCCGTTACCGCATTCTTGATACTTACCATCGGAAGGTTGTAATGCTCTCCAATTGGAATCATACGCTTCTGTAAGTTGTCATCGTTGGCAAATACAGAGAAAAGTAATATCACTGCAGGATGATTTGGCAGATTTAATACCTTTCTCACCAAGCTCTCATAGCAGTCTCCTTTGGTCTCATCGCCCTCATCGTTTACCGCAAATTCAATGACAACCACATCTGGTTTCTTTGTTCCATCTCTTAATACATCACGATCAAATCGAAGCATTCCTAACTCTGATGGGGTTCCACCCACACCAGCTTTTACAAATTCCACATTTTCTCCACAACCAAATGCTTCCGCAAAGAGGCGATAAGATTTGTATGCATAACACTCAGTATTGATTGGAATTGCGCCAGCCCCTTGCGTAATAGAACCACCAATGTAGGCAAGGGTCACCTTCTCGTTTTGTTTTGCTTTCGCAATCGCACGTGCTAGCCTTGTATAATCTCCTGTTGCAACCAAGGAGTTTGCAATCATTTTGCTATATTCTTCTGACGCGAAATCGATCTCACTTTCTGGTGCGACTTCTGGCGCATGAAAGCCATCATTTAAATAGAATCGAACGGAAATCTGTGCTAATTGTTCCGGTGTTTCCATAATAACTTTAATTTGACCTGGCACATTATCGTCCTCGCGCCATTCAATATCAGAAAGATAGATTCTCTCCTCTGAACCATTTCCTTTCAATTTGCATACTAAATTGGTTCCGCCTCCATATAAATCCTTTGTTCCATACATCTGAAAAATGAAGGTTACCTCTTCATTTTTATCTGCAGTCTCTACGGATATTCCAATGCTATGTACTAATTTCTTAAAGCCTTCCACCGTCTCCATTAACGCGAGAATTTCTTCGTCCGTAATTCCACCTACGATTTGGGCACTATTAATCATTCGTCCACTATCTTGATAAAGGAACTGGATTCCTCTTCCATCCTCCATCTTACTTCCGAAAATCTCTTTATTCTTAATAATATAAAAGGAGTCCCTTCTTTTTTCTGGATCCTTTGGTGCTGCTGGACCATTCATCTTCTTTCTTCCTTCCTTTTCCCTGTTTTTCGCATTCTGCGACATGCTCCCATCATACCATTATGCGTTACAGATTTTTACCCTAGAAACTATAGAAAAAGACATGGTAAATTACCAAAAAATCTTCTATTATTTTTTCACCTTTTCTAATTTTCCACTTCTTCATTGTTTTCACTTTTGAAAAATTTTTTTCACACTTTTTCACAACTTTTTTCACTTTTTTCAAAAAAACACTTGCATTATTCTTTGGAGCATGATATTATCATACACGGTTCGTTGGTCAAGCGGTTAAGACGCCGCCCTCTCACGGCGGAAACACGGGTTCGATTCCCGTACGGACTGCTACTATTTTTAATTTAAGAATAGCCCAACCCGAAAAAACTATCGCATAAGCGATAGTTTTTCTATTATTTCTAGTTATTATTTCTAGTTATTATTTCTGCTCACTATTTCCATTTTTTCTGTTCATTCGTTCTTTTACCTTTATCATTTGCCGCTTCCATTTATTATTCTCATTTATTATTGCCATTTATTACTCTCATTTATTATTGCGATTTATTTTTATCATTTTTTCATTTGCCCGTTCATCCTTCAATCATCAAAATCCGCCATTATTTCATGAATTGATGCTTCCCACCTGCAATTCCAGGAATTAATCATCAAAAGACGGTATAACTGGATAAATCGATGCAAGAAAACCGTAATTTCCGGGAATCATTCATCAAAAGACGGTTTAACTGAATAAATCGATGCTAAAAAACCGCCAATTTCGGGAATCATTCATCGAAAGACGGTTTAACTGAATAAATCGATGCTAAAAAACCGCCAATTCCGGGAATCATTCATCGAAAGACGGTTTAACTGAATAAATCGATGTAAGAAAACCATAATTTCCAGAAATTAATCATCGAAAGACGGATGAACAGGAAAAATTGATGCGTGAAGTTCAGGAATCCAAAGATTTTAGCATCAAAATTGACTATTATCTCTTCAATTGATGCTTCCTAACATGCAGTTCCAAGATTCAAGCATCAAAATCCGCCATTATCTCTTCAATTGATGCTTTTGAATAGAAATAATAGAAAAAGGCCGGCAGAATCAACGATTCTGTCAGCCTTTTTACTTCTATCACGTTTTTCATATCATTTCGCAACTAAATACTATTTTTCATTTAATCTCTTAAATGCACTTCTTTATAATTCCGCATACCATTGCTTATCCACAACCAACCTCTGCCTTCTAGTTGCGTCGCCCCAACTGCCAAAATGCCACCGCGCTTGCTGCTGCAACATTCAGCGAGTCCACACCATGTGACATAGGAATCTTCACTGTATAATCACATTGTGCAATCGTTTCTTTTGCTAGGCCATCGCCCTCTGTTCCCAGAATAATTGCCAATTTATCTTCAGCCATAAGTGCATCATCATCAATAGATACAGACTGATCACTCAGTGCCATAGCAGCAGTCTTGAAGCCCAACTCCTTCAATTCAGTAAGTCCGTCCTCCGGCCATGACTTATCCACAAACGTCCATGGAATTTGGAAAACATTTCCCATGCTTACGCGAATTGCCCTACGATACAGTGGATTACTGCAATTTGGTGTAAGAAGCACAGCATCCATATGAAGTGCCGCCGCCGAACGAAAGATTGCACCAACATTTGTAGGGTTCACTACATCTTCCATGATTGCCACACGACTCGCTCCCCGTAAAACAGTTCGAACATCCAGGAGTTCCTTGCGCCGCATCGCACACAGCATTCCTCTCGTCAGTTTAAAGCCTGTCAACTGCGTCAGCACATCAAACTCCGCCACATACACTGGCACATCTGGGCAACGGGCAAGCAATTCCTTCCCTTTCGTATCCACATGCGCTTTCTCCATCAAAAAGGATACTGGCGTATACCCTGCATCTAACGCTCGCTCAATTACAATAGGGCTTTCTGCAATAAACATTCCCTCCGCTAAGTTGGCACGATTTAACAATTGTACTTCTGACACTCTTGCATACACATCCAGCTCTGGAGCCATAAAGTCTGTTATTTCTATAATATTCGGCATTACATTCTCCTTTATCTAGCGAAGCGATTCCACAGTTTCTACAAACTCATGAATATCTTATCTAATATCCAATTAAGGATTCCACCAATTCTTACGAGCTCTCCGATATCTTATCTAATACACAATTAAGAATCCCATCTATTCTTGCAAGCTTATAGATATCTTATCTAATATCCAATTATAAATCCCATCCATTCTTACGCGTTCATAGATATCTTATCCAAGATTCCTGTCAAGTGCGCAATCGTGATGCCATAATTGGTCATTGGAACATTCTTAACCTTCGCTTTATCTATTCTTGCGAGTACATACTTGCGATTAAACATGCAGCCTCCGCACTGAATAATTATATCATATTTTGCTACATCCTCAGGAAAATCTGTCCCTGACACCACATCCACGGAAAGCCCCTGTCCTACACGCTTGCGTAATAGTGCCGGAATCTTCACTCTTCCGATGTCTTCCTGTAAAGGCGCATGGGTACAGCATTCCGCAATCAAAACATGGGATTGCTCGGTCAAAACATCCAACGCCTTCGCACTTTCCACATAATATGCTAAATCCCCTTTATAAGCCGCAAATAGCACAGAAAAAGATGTCAGCATGCTTTCCGCCGGTTTGTGCTCATACACATAGCCAAACACCTGTGAATCCGTGATAATTAGCTTCGGTGCCTCCTTCAACACTGCAAGTGTTGCCTCAAACTGATCCGTTGTACAGCTCATAACCAAGCACTTCTTATCTAAAAGTTCACGTAAAGTTTGCACCTGTGGAAGAATCAGTCGTCCCTTTGGAGCCTGAATATCCTGTGGCATAACCAGAAGCACCAAATCCTTTTCGGTCACTAACTCACCGGTAATATACTCTGTTCCAAAATCTTCTGGCATCAAACGCGCCAATGCCGTCTTCACATCTCCAATTCCTTGTTCCTTTGTTGCACTAAAAAGAAGAACCTCTTCCTTTGTCTGCGCTTTCATCCAGGTACATAAGCTTTCCGCATTTTCCACTTCGTCCGCCTTATTGATGAGCATAAGTATCGGCGTCTTGCTTTTTTTGAAGCGGGCGCGCCATGCCTCTTCCTCTGGAAAAAGCGTAGCAAAGTCGCTGTCTGTACAAACCTCTTTCGCATCCATCACAATAACTGCAATATCGGTCTTCTCTGCTGCCAAACGCGTTTTTTCCATACGCATTTCGCCCAGCTCTGTCTCATCATTATATCCAGCCGTGTCAATAAATACGCAAGGTCCCAGTGGATGAATTTCCATTGCCTTATAGACTGGATCTGTCGTAGTTCCCTGCACATCGGAAACAATCGATACCTTCTGCTTCGTAAAGGCGTTGATAAACGAAGATTTTCCACTGTTGGTTTTGCCAAACACGCCAATATGCAAACGGTTACTACTTGGTGTCTCATTTAATTTTGCCATATCAACCTCCATCGCTTGCAATTAGAAGCGGAAATCTCTCTTTCCATCTGCAATATCATGTATATATTTGGTTGCAGTCTCTTTTACCTTTGGATTTGGAATCTTCTCAAGCTCCTTCTCAATGAGTTCCATACCAATTTCCTTTGTCTCAGGAGAAGCATAATCCTCTAAGTACTCCTTCAAAGTCATCAATGCATTTGGATGACAGCAATTTAAAATCTGCATACTCTTGCAAAGCGCCATGAAACGGTCTCCCGTTCTTCCCTCGCGATAGCAAGCTGTACAGAAGCTTGGAATGTATCCAAGTTTCATCAACCAATTTACCACTTCATCCAATGTACGATTATCGCTGACATCAAACTGTGCTGAGGTTATATCTTCCTCTGTCTCAGGCTCTGCATATCCTCCAACTGTAGTACGGCTAGCTCCACTAATCTGAGATACGCCAAGAGGTAATACTCTCTCACGAACCGCCTGGCTCTCGCGTGTAGAAATAATCATTCCTGTATATGGAACTGCAATACGAATTAACGCACAAATTTTTGCAAAAGTCTCATCCGAAATACCATTATCAAATGCTGTTGGGTCAATATCATCTGCATGTTTTACACGTGGAACACTAATGGTATGTGGTCCCACTCCGTGAACTGCCTCAAGATGCTCTGCATGCATCAATAATCCTGCAAATTCATAACGATACATTTCTAATCCAAACAATACACCAAGACCTACATCGTCAATTCCACCTTCCATTGCACGGTCCATTGCCTCTGTATGATAGCAGTAATCATGCTTTGGACCGGTTGGATGAAGCTCCTCGTAGCTCTTTTTATGGTAGGTTTCCTGGAATAAGATATACGTTCCGATTCCAGCCTCCTTTAATTTACGGTAATTTTCAACAGTAGTTGCAGCAATGTTTACATTCACTCGACGAATTGCCCCGTTTTTGTGCTTAATGCTGTAAATCGTATCGATACACTCAAGGATATATTCGATTGGATTATTGACTGGATCCTCCCCAGCTTCGATGGCAAGACGTTTGTGTCCCATGTCCTGAAGTGCAATCACTTCTGCACGCACCTCATCCTGTGTAAGCTTCTTTCTAGCAATGTGCTTGTTCTTCAAATGATATGGACAATATACACAACCATTGACACAATAATTGGATAAGTAAAGTGGCGCAAACATAACAATACGATTTCCGTAATAGTCCTGTTTGATTTTCTCTGCGAGTGCGTACATTTCTTTCATCACTTCTTCATCTTCACATGCGAGAAGTACAGAGGCCTCACGGTGCGATAAGCCTTTTCCTAATTTTGCCTTCTCAAGAATCTGCTGAATCACTTCCTTGTTGTCCTTATTTTCATCTGCATACGCTAAGGTTGCGCGAATCTCCTCATCGGAAATAAACTCTTCTGCTCTTAATGATTTTACGTCATACATTTTTATAAATCCTCTTTTCTCTTTGTATATATTTAAGCGAACATGTTCTTTTCGCTTCTGCTTACTCTTTGCTATCATCCCCACAGGAATTCATTACTTCATATAGCTTGGCAATCAACGCATTCTCTTCTCTTTCCTATCATCCCCACGGGATTTCACTGCTTCATATAGCTTGGCAATCAACGCATTCATTTCTCTTTCCTGTAATCTCCACGAGAAGTCACTACTTCATAGCCAATGCTCTTCATTCGCCCCTGTAAACAAAGGCGACATTCTGCCGCTTCGTCACCAGTGCATATTTTATTGTCATATAACTTATATTTGTCTCGCACGCTTACCGGCGACAAGTTCGGCATTACCACGTTTGCTCCGGCCAGAATTCCCTTTTCTCGCCCCTTTGGATGAATTGTTCCAAGTGCTGTGGTAGCTGGAAGAAGTACATGCGGATGCAGCATTCGAATAATGGCTAATAACCGCAAGGTCTGCTCCATCGTCCCTGATGCCTCCTTGGCAAAAGGCGTATCCTTCTGTGAAATAAATGGGCCAATCCCTACCATCTCCGGTGATAATTCTCGAATAAACTGCAAATCCTGATACAACGTATCTATCGTTTGTTTTGGAGAGCCCACCATAAAACCACATCCGGTCTGATATCCTAGTTCTTTTAAATCCCGCAGACACTGAATGCGATGCTCAAAGGACATTTCACTTGGGTGCAAGCTCTCATAATGTGCGCAGTCTGCCGTCTCATGTCGAAGCAGATAGCGATCTGCACCAGCTTCTTTATATTTTGCATAGCTTTCTTTCTCTTTTTCACCGATTGAAAGTGTAATGGCACAATCCGGATATTTTTCTCTGATTTGGCGTACAAGTGAACAAATTCTCTCATCCGTAAAGTAACCATCTTCTCCCCCCTGTAATACAAAGGTTCGAAAGCCGAGCTCATATCCCGTCTCGCAGCAGGAAAGAATCTGCTCTTCGCTCAGTCGATAGCGACTCGCATTCGTATTCCCTCTTCGTATTCCACAATAATAACAATCATTTTTACAATAATTGGTAAATTCGATCAGGCCTCGCACAAACACCTGCTTGCCATAGATACGATCCGCGATGTCTCTCGCCCTTGGATAAAGCAATCGCTCACAAAGTTCCTCTTCCGCAGAAAGAATCACTTTGAGTTGTTCCTTTGTGATGTCTTTCTTATTTTCAACCTCCTGTACCAGAGTCGAAAATTCCTTCTCACTTTGCGCTTTTTCTTGATTTAATTGCATACTTACTCACCCTTCACATTGGAATACACAGTTTTGGCAGATATACCATCAAGTCTTCCTATTTTTCCTGACAAGGCATTGATGATATCCTGTGGTGCATCAATCGCCACACTAATGATATGCAAATTCTTCTTGTGATAGGGAATTCCCATTCGCCCAATAATATAGGAACCATGTTCACTCAAAAGTTGGTTCAGCTTGTCTACTGATTCCATGTTTTCAATCATAATTCCAATCAATGCTACTCTGCTTTCCATAAGCCTCCTTTAACAAAAAAGGTCACACCCGAAGGTATGACCAAACATTCAAAATAAGCGCAATAAGCCTTGCACATTCTTCTCAATCCGTCCTACCTTTCATCTCAAAGAGCACTTTTTCACTCGTTTTGATGTCAGTGACACTTGCTATATTTTTCGATTCTGCTCAGAAGAACTCGAAGCTTTCCTCTTGGAATTCCACTAAGGAGAATTTTTATCAGTTTATCATGAAACGTCGATTCTGTCTACGCCTAATAAGAGTGTCACGCCATATACACAAAAGAATGCCACGCAAAAGCGTGGCATCCTCTTTTAGTTTAATTCAAGGTGAATGCTTGTTTTTCCTGTTAATTCTTTAGTTCTTTCGTCCGGCTGTCCAAATCCTACATACAAGTCTGCTTTGGTTCCTTCCCAAACTCTCTCACCATTTTCATCAACTGTCTCAAATGCGCTAGATGGCACTGAAATTTCAACTTCTGTCTCAACACCAGGCTGTAAATTTACACGCTTAAATGCAACAAGCTTTGGATTAGGAACTTCATTTTCAGTTCCTGCAACATGGCAGTATACCTGAAGTACTTCATCAACCGCATGCTCACTCGCATTGATTAGCTGTGTACGAAGCACAATATCCTCCGTCTTAGCATCTGAAAGCGTATAATCTTTTGCAAAAGTTGCACTTGTTACAACGCAATCTCCATAGTTAAGTCCATAACCAAATGGATAAAGAGGTTTCTTGGTTACGAAACGGTAGGTACGATTTCTCATAGAATAATCGGTAAATTCTGGCATACCAATCATATCTTCGTATAAAGTAATTGGAAGCTTACCAGATGGTGATGCTTCTCCAAACAGAACATCTGCTACGTCTTTTCCGCCTCTTGCGCCTGGATACCAGGTCTGTAAGATTGCGTTGCAATGCGCGTCTGCATAGTTAAGATCCATTGCACTACCTGCCATCACACAAAGAACAATTGGTTTTCCTGTTGCAACTAAGGTCTCTAAAAGCTCTCTCTGTGACTCTGGGAACTGAAGATCCTCTTTGTCACCAGAAACATAAGCGTTTCCTTCGTCTCCCTCTTCTCCTTCTAAGGTCTCATCCAAACCTAAGCAAAGAACTACAACATCTGAGTGTTCTGCAACAGTCAATGCCTCAGACAAACGATCTCCTGGTCTTGCAAGGTCCTCTTCACGATCTCTGCTTAAATGTGATCCTAATGAGTACAATACGCGAACATCTTCTCCTAAATAATCCTGAATTCCTTCTAACACTGTAATATAACGGGAAGAAGTTCCATGATAGTTACCCATTAATGCGGCACGACTGTCTGCATTCGGTCCAATAACACCCACTGTCTTCAGGTTATTTTTTGATAATGGAAGAATTCCATCATTTTTCAAAAGAACAAGACTTTCTTTTGCTGCTCTCGAAGCAACCTCTTTATGCTTTTTGCATTCCACTACCTCATATGGAATGTCATCATATTCTGTCTCTTCAAACATGCCAAGTAAGAAACGTGTTGTGAAAAGGCGAATTGCAGAGCGCTTAATGTGCTCCAATGGAAGAATACCCTCGTTATAGGCATTCATAATTACCTGGTAGGTACATCCACAGTTTACGTCACAGCCCTTCTCTAAAGCTAACACAACACTGTCCTCTGGTCTTGCAGTAACCTTATGATTTTCATGGAAATCTCTTACTGCCCAGCAGTCTGAAACAAAATGTCCTTCAAATCCCCATTTACCTCTTAGCACCTCGTCCATCAAGTAAGAATGGGCACAGCACACTTCTCCATTGGTACGGTTGTATGCGCCCATAACAGACTCAACCTTTGCATCTTTTACACAAGTTTCAAAGGCTGGGAGGTAGGTTCTCCACATTTCCTGCATATTTGTCTGGGCATCAAAGTGATGACGTAAAGACTCTGGTCCTGAATGCACTGCAAAATGTTTTGCACAGGCAGCAAGCTTCATATGCTCACCTTCTCCCTGCAAACCTTTGATAAATGCAGTTCCCAATTTCCCAATCAATACGGGATCTTCTCCATAAGTCTCATGTCCACGTCCCCAGCGAGGATCACGGAATAAATTCAAGTTTGGAGACCAGTAGGTCAATCCTTTATAGATATCGCGATCTTCATGTTTTGCATACTCATTGTATTTCGCACGTCCTTCGTCTGAAATACACTCTGCTACTTCTTTTAATAACTCTTCATCAAATGTTGCGCCCAAACCGATTGCCTGTGGAAATACAGTCGCTGTGCCCGCACGAGCTACTCCATGTAATCCTTCATTCCACCAGTTATACTCTGGAATATCCAGTCTTTCAATTGCTGGAGCATCATATCTAAGCTGTGATGCCATCTCTTCCACAGTCATTTGTTCCACAAGTTCTACTGCTTTTTTACGTGCCTCTTCTCGAGTCATCCTAATTTCCTCCTGTTTCCCTGTTTTTTCTCTCCAATTGTTTTCCTAGCCTTCAGCAATCAAAAGATTTGACCGCATCTGTCATTGCTGCATATCGCATAGTTTTAACATAACACGAGCTATCCATCAAAAATATTATTCTGCTACAAAAAATATTAAAATCCTTTGCCAACTATACAAATCATGCAAAATATATTTTGCCAACTCATCTTAGTTTAAGTTATACTTAGATATATCAGCGATTGCACTTTACTCACGTAACCGCTAAGGGGGAAAAATGAAAGATATATCTAAGAATGATACTTCGTCTACGGTTCCTGCAAGATACAGACAGCCAAGACGTGATACCAACGGTCGAATCCTAGTTGGAAATGATTTCGAACTAGTAGACTTTGTAACAGATTCACATACGCGTATCTGGTACAATAATCTTAATGTCGGATATGCACAACATCATCACGACGCGATGGAAATTATATTATGTATAGATGCTCCATATACTATAGTTGCAAATGGAATATCTTATACGCTTAATGATGGAGACATTTTTTTCATACCTCCACATATCATCCACGAAATCAAGAAGCCTACTCACGGGAATCGTTTCGTTTTTCTTATAGACGTAGATTTCCTTGACGCCCTTCACGCTTCTAAGGTCCTAGAGCCTCTTTTTATGGATGTTATTTTTTGTTCTACCTCTAGAACCCCACAAATCTATATGGATATTCACAAGCATCTTATGAATGCCATCGATTTGTACTTTGAGGATGGAATTATGGCAGAATTTGACATTTACGCCAATCTCCTTCAAATATTTTCTATCCTCGGGCGAAATACTTATCAGCAAGTCGTCACCGGTGCCTCAGCCGATGAGACGACAAAATCTAGAGAGCACTTTAACAAAACTTCCGCTCTCCTTAATTATCTTAATGACCATTACATGGAAAACATTACGCTTGAGACCGCTGCAAATCTTACTGGTTTCTCAAAATATCATTTTGAACGTCTCTTTAAAGAGCAAACCAATACTACTTTTTACGATTTTCTCAGCCGTAAGCGTATTCGAGAAGCCCAAAGACTTCTTGGTACGGATATTACCATTACAGATGTCGCTTTCCAGACAGGGTTCAACAACATGACAACATTTTGTCGTTGTTTCAAAAAAATCACTGGACTTACACCTTCGGAATATCGCAATCAATTCCGTAACGAACAAGAACATTCTCGAATTGTCTACGAACATGGCATTTCTGTTTCTTCATTAACGGATACTTCTTTATAGGAAGTATCCGTTTTATATTGTCATCTATTGGCATTTTTACCTTTTGCTATATATTGGCATTCTTTTTTCTCTGCCACATTCATTTTCCACATAATCGAAAAGAAAGTACGGTGTTACGCGTACTTTCCTTTATTAAAATCACATCCCCAATTGCTTGAAATGATTTCCAATATCATATTGTAAATCACCTGCATTAACCCTTTACACTACCAAGAGCGACACCGGCAATGATGTATTTTGAAAGCAATAAGTAAACAACAATAAGTGGCACAACCGTCATTGTCAGTCCTAAATAAATTGAGCCATATTCTGTCTTATAAATATCACCACGAAGTAAACTTACCATAATAGGCATTGTATACTTCTCACTCTTTGTTAACAAAATTAATGGTGTAAATAAGTTATTCCAACTTGAAACAAAAGTAAAGATAGCCTGTGTTGCCATCGCTGGTTTCATGATTGGAAGAGCAATTCTGTTGAATATGTAGAATTCTTTTGCTCCATCAATTCGTGCTGACTGCACAATTTCCATCGATAATGCTGGATACATATACTGTCTCATAAAGAATACCATAGAAGGTGCTGCAATACTTGGCAAAATCAGCATCAAGAAATTGTTTGTCATATGAATTTTGTATACCATCTGGTAGAAACCAATCATAGTAACCTGTGTTGGAATCATCATAACCGCCATAATGAAGCTAAAGAAAGCGTTCTTAAGCTTCCACTGGTATACAACAAGTGCATAAGCTGTAAGTGTTGAGAAATATACCGCACAAACTGTTGCTCCAGCAGAAATAATGAAGGAATTCAGAAATCCTCTCAGCGGATCAAATGTCTTACCAACAAGAACCTTCCAGTTACTTGCCAAGAAATGTGATGGTACAAATGAAATTGCATGGTTCTGAATCTCAACAGTAGAACGTGTTGCATTTACGATCATAATCCAAAATGGTGCGATACTAAGAAATGCCAACAAGATACAAACTATATAAATTGGAATTAATCTTGCTCTTGATTCTTTATTATTTAGCATGTTCCTTACTCCTTTCCTGCCTTCTTAAGCGCTTTCTGCTGAGCTTTGTATTTCTTTAACTGCTCTTTTTCAATTTTCTTAAGCGCAGCTTCATCCTTATCTCTTAATACGTAGAAAAGAATTGCTGAAATAATGCAAATCACAACAAACATGAACATACTTGCTGCTGCAGCTCTGTTGTAAATGTAGCTTCCGCTAAATGCCTGATTGTAGATAAATACACTTGTTGTAAGTGTTGCGTTGTCTGGCCCACCAAGCATGAACAATTTTGGAATATCGAACATGTTTAATCCACCAATCAAGCTGGTTACCAATGTAAACAATAAGATGGTTTTGATATTTGGAATGGTTACATGCCAGAATGTCTGCCAGCCATTTGCTCCATCTACTTCTGCCGCTTCAAAGATTTCTGGGCTAATTCCCAAAATACCTGAGCTTAATACAACCATCGTGTATCCATACCACATCCAGAACTGAATGAATGCTACAACTCCCTGACAAGTTCCCTTCTGAATCAAGAAGTTCACAGGTTCTTTTGAAATTCCTAATGTTGTAAACAAGTCATTCATTGGTCCCATTGGATATCCAAAGAATGCATTAAATAAGATAGCAACGGTTGCTGCCGTAATGATATTAGGCATATAAAAAATTACTTTAAAAAATCCTTGTCCCTTTACTTTGCATCTTTTATCGGTAAACCAAGCTGCAAGTAACAAAGCTAAAAGCATCTGAGGGATAAAGTTTAATATCCACATTTTTACTGTATTCTTAAGTGCTGTAATAAAAGATGGATTTGTTAATACATCTTTGAAATTGGCAAATGGATCCGCAAGGAAGTGGAACTCTGTCACACCAAGTCCTTTTAAATCAGTAAAACCAATTACAGCTGTATATAAGATGGGATATAAGGAAAAGATAAGAAATGCAATTGTAAATGGTAACACAAATAAATATCCATATTTTGCATAGCTATTTTTCTTCTTGCCCATGAATATTCACCTCCACATTTTTTTCAAGAAAAGGGCCGTGAGCATCGTCACGGCCCCTTTTTAATACTACTAAATATAAACTACAATCAAAAAATCATGTCAAAATCAATTAGTCAACTGCGATGTCAAGAGCATCTTTAACCTGCTGTTTGAAGTCTTTGATAGTGTCTTCTTTGCTCTTCTTACCGCCAGTGTAGAGACGTGTCTGATCACGCCAAATCTGGTTAATTTTCTCATCATACTCTGTAAGGTTATCACCTTTAGCATTCTTGTTTGCTGGAATAAATGCATCAAACATGTTCTGTCCGCCAAGGAAATCACATGTACCATCTGACATAGCCATTACTTTACCAGATGCAACAGAATCTTTTGTTCCGTTATCATTCATCTTACCATTTGCCCATAAGTACTGTAATCCGTTTTCAGAAGTATCAAGAGTTACCCACTCGATAAGTTTAGCAACTGCCTCTTTCTTTGGAGAGTTAGCTACCTGTTTTGAAGCGAATAACCATGTTCCACCCCAGAAGAATCCAACTGGAGACTCACATGCTGCCCAGTCACCCTTTGTGTCTGTTCCAGCAGTCTCATTCTTAGAATGTTCACCAAGTGTATAGTTAATTAACCAAGCTGGACCAAAGAAACCAAATACTTTCTTAGGACCTGAATCGTTCATATCTGCAAACCAAGCATCCTGCCAGTCCTGAGTATCATTGTGGTA
>JAZUHO010000133.1:0-12181 GCA_045641745.1 Agathobacter sp.
GGAAATTACAGAGCCAGATGCGCATTTTTCCGTGAACGGATATGAGATTCATGCTTTTCGTGTGAAACATAATGTGGTGTGCTATGGATACTCAGTAGAAATCAAACGTGCTGGTAAGTTCTCTGTGGAACGAGCAAAGCAGCAGGAAATTCCAATGCGTTTGTGGTCCCATCTGCAAAAAGGCGAAGTGATGGAACAGGATGGAATTACTTACACGCCAGATATGGTGCTGGGTGAGGCAAGAAAGGGGCTCAAGGTTACGTATTGTACGGACAGTAGACCGGTGGATGCAATCGTGGAAGCAGCCAAAGAATCCGACTTGTTTATATGCGAGGGCATGTATGCAGAGAAGGAGAAGCTTGCCAAAGCAAAACAATACAAGCACATGACCTTTTATGAGGCAGCGGAGATGGCAAAGGAAGCAAACGTAAAAGAAATGTGGCTGACGCATTTTTCACCATCATTGGTGCATGCAGAAGATTATATGCCGGCAGTGCGTAAGATATTTGGAAATTCATTTTTAGGTAAGGATGGGAAATCGGTAGAACTCGTATTTGAGGAGGATTAGGTTTGAAAAATAATTTTCAAACTGTGTGGATGAATTTAATTTAGCAAGCTGATTGAATTCATATGGAGGCAAATTATGAAGAAGACAATTGGAACAATTATTGCAGCAGTTATTCTTATTGGAGCCGTATGTGTAGGATTTTCAGCGTTCTCACAGAAGAATTCCAACAAACAGGAAGAGGAAAAGAAGCTGACAGAGGTGGAGAAAATTATCTCGAAAGACTTAGATAAGGATTATCCATCAACCCCAAGAGAAGTGGTGAAATTCTTTAACCGAATTGTTGGGTGCTATTATGCACAGGAATATACAGAGGAACAGTTGTCGGCTTTGGTAGATCAAGCATTACTTACCTTTGATAAGGATTTGAAGGCAAACAATCCTAAGAATCAGTATATATTAGACGTAAAAAGCGACGTGAAGAGTTTTGATGATGCTTCCAAAAAGATAAGTCAGATCGGTGTATGCGATAGTGATGACGTTATCTACAAGACGGTAGATGGTGACGAGGTTGCATATGTGACGGCGTCCTATTTTATCAAAGAAGGTTCTGCTTTTGAGAAGACATATCAGATGTATGTACTTCGCAAACAGGAGGATGGCACTTGGAAAATTCTTGTGTTCTACAAGATTGACACGCCAACGAAAACAGAGTAGTAAAGAAGGTTTAATTCATGAGTGATAAAGAAATCAAGATACTCGCAATCGAGAGTTCTTGCGATGAGACAGCAGCGGCTGTCGTAGTAAATGGACGTGAGGTACGTTCCAATGTAATCTCTTCGCAGATCGCAACGCATACCTTGTATGGTGGTGTTGTACCAGAGATTGCATCTCGTAAACATATTGAGAAGATTGACCAGGTAATTGAAGAAGCACTAGGGGAAGCCAAGATGACATTGGATGATATCGATGCAATTGGTGTGACCTATGGACCTGGATTAGTAGGAGCCCTACTTGTTGGAGTGGCAGAAGCGAAAGCGATAAGCTATGCGCGCAATATTCCATTGATTGGAGTACATCATATTGAGGGGCATATTAGCGCAAATTATATTGAGAATAAAGAACTGGAACCACCATTTTTGTGTTTAGTGGTATCTGGAGGCCATACGCATCTTGTGAAGGTAAATGATTACGGAAAGTATGATATTCTAGGAAGAACACGTGATGATGCAGCGGGTGAAGCGTTTGACAAGGTGGCGCGCGCAATTGGATTGGGCTATCCTGGTGGACCAAAGATTGAGAAGGTGGCAAAGGAAGGAAATCCGGAAGCAATTGATTTCCCAAGAGGAAAGGTTGCGGATGGCGTGTACGACTTCAGCTTTAGTGGTTTAAAATCAGCCGTTTTAAATTATCTGAATGGCTGTAGAATGAAGGAGATAGAAATCAATCAGGCGGATGTGGCTGCTTCCTTCCAAAAGGCGGTTACGGATGTATTGGTGGAGCATGCGATGCATGCCATAGATGAGTACAAATTGGATAAATTCGCAATCGCTGGAGGTGTCGCAAGCAATCAGACCTTGCGACAGGCGTTACAGGAGGCCTGTGAGAAAAAAGGCGTACAGTTCTATCATCCATCTCCAATTTTATGTACGGATAATGCAGCTATGATAGGTGCAGCTGCCTACTATGATTTCTTGGCAGGAAAACGTGCAGGGTTAGATTTGAATGCAATTCCGAACCTGAAATTGGGAGAACAGGGCTATTAAAAAACGAGGAGAAATCAGCGTAATCGCTTTTGGTATAAAAATATGGTACCAGGGGACTATGGTATGGCATTTTTGGCAATTACTTGCGAAAAATGCCTATTTTTTTGTCGAAAAAGGTTGGAATTCTACTTGTGTTATGGTAGCCTTTTTATATGTGAGTTATCGCACAAAAAAAGGAAAGAGAGGAAATAGTTATGGCATTTTGCAGATATTGCGGAAAGCAATTAGAAGACGGAGAAGTATGTACTTGTAGAACACAGGAAAATACTTCTGAACAAAATGTTGTAGAGAATGCACAAGGGGGAAACAATCAAGCACCAGTGCAGAATCAAGAACCAGTACAGAATGTAGCACAGGGACAGTCACAGAATGTGGCACAAGGACAGCCACAGGCAGCTTCTCAGAGTGTAAATTCCGCACAGGTTCAGGGTGTGGTAAATGATGTAATGAATGATGTGAAGGTAATGTTTAAGAATCCTTCCGTTGCGACAGCTTTTGTAGTACAGAGAGGAAATGTTACACATTCCGTTATTTTAATCGCATTACAGGCGATTTTATCAGGATTCATGGGTCTTTTTGTGACTTCATCTATCAACAAGTTACTTGGAGTTATGTCATTTTTGGGTGATGGATTTGAGGTGTCAGGTGCGAAGGTATTCTTCCTTACACTTCTTTTCTCTGCATTATTCGCTGTAATTCTTGCAGGATTATATATGGGAGTAATTAAGCTAATGAAGGGAAATATTACATTCCAGCAGTCACTTGCACTTGCAGCAGTGAAAGCAACCGTATGCTGTCCAGTAATTGTTCTTTCATATGTGTTATACCTGATTAAACCAGTATGTGGAATTGGATGCTTCTACTTAGCATTTGTAGTTGCACTCTTCTTCTTGTTTAATGCAACTGACCGTATTGAGGGATTGGATCGCAACAAAGCAATCTATGCACATGTGATTGTATGTGTAGTATTTATTCTTTTATTTGTTCTATTAGGTGGAAAATTAGCAGGATTATATGTTCCATCTGAGATTAAGAACTTTAATCCAACATCCTTGATGAGAGGATTATACTAATTTATCGTTCAACAAGGATTGAACAGTAAGAAATAAAGATATTGGAGGATTATAGATATGCCATATTGTCCAAATTGCGGAACAAAGGTTGATGATAATGTAACAGTGTGTCCAGCATGTAATACAAATCTTGCAGAAGACAACAATGCACAGGCAACTGTGAACCAGACAACAGTAGAGCAGCCAGTAAATGGGCAGCAGCCAACACAGCAGGTGGTAAATAACCAAACTGCTGGTAACCAGCAAGTAAACAATCAGCCTGGAAATAGCTTTAATGCAAAAGAATTTATTGAGAAAAACAAAAATAACAAGAAAATGATTTATGGAGTTATTGCAGCTGTTGTAGTAATTCTTGCAATTGTTATTGGCGTTAATATTTCGAACAGAATAAAGAGAACTATTAACCTAAATGATTACGTAACCGTTGAATTTGATGGATATGATAAATACGGTAAGGCATCGGTTGACTTCGATTCTGAGCAGTTTGCAGAAGATTTTGCTGATGCAAGCTCAAAAGTAAAATCCGCAGATGATATGTTCGGAGCAATTATGGGGCTGCTTGATATTGATTATGAACTTTCTGAGTATTCAAAGTTATCAAACGGCGATGAAGTTACTCTTAAATGGGATGCTAACGTAGATAAAATTGAGAAGAAATACAAAGTATACATCAAAGCAAAAGACAAAACCTTTAAGGTTGCAGACCTTGAAGAGGGTAAAGAAGTAGATCCATTTGAGAATTTTGAAGTAGAATTTTCAGGAATGGTTCCAGACGTATATGTAAATGTAAAAAATAACACAAAAGACTCTGTATTAAGATCGCTTTACTACGAAGTTGAAGATTATAGATCATCTGATCTTAAGGTTGGATCTAAGATTGAGATTACTATTCCAGATAGTGCAGCAGAAGCTTGTGCAGAGCAGGGATACATTCTTACACAGACAACAAAAGAATTTGAGTGTACAGGTTTGGATGCATATGTAACCAAATTATCTGAGATTCCAGAAGCTTTCCAGACTAAGGCAAAGGATCAGGCAAAAGCAGAGATTATTTCTGACTTTGCAAGAAACAAAGAGACCTATACAATAACTGACCCAACTTATGCTGGCTCTTACTTTATGGTTAGCAAATCAGAGTCATCAAGCGCATCATCAAGAAACAGATACATTGTTGTTATGAAAGCAACCGTATCTAGTCCAGAAGGAAAATTCTCACCAGTTGAGATTTATTTCCCAGTTCGCTTTAGCAGACCAGTAATCGTGAAGGCAGACGGAACAGTAGAGTGTGATCTTACATCCGCAGATACAATTGGTTCATTCAGCGAGTTTACAGTAGCAGAGGGAACCTACTTCTATGGATATGTGAACGGATTTGCAGACTTGGCTAAAATGAAATCAGAAATCGTAGATTCTAATGCAGCAAAATACGATGTAGAAGCATCTTCAGAATTAGCACAGTAAAAGAACAGAAATGAAATAAAGCGGGGAAACCCGAGCGAGAGGAGAGCACATGCTTCAAAGAGGCATGTAGCTCTTCTTTTTTCTTATTGGAAATTCCTTGTATGTTAAAAATGCTCCGAGGGGATGTGACTGATGTGCAGAGGAATATTGCAAGCGAGTTGGCTTAAAGTTTCCCTTTTGTTTTGAATATGTTAGAATAGGGGCAAATGAGGACAGAGGAGATGACCTTAGAGCAATGAAAAAGAATGAAACCTATGCAGCAATTGTTCTTTCCGCAGGTAGTGGAAAACGTATGCAGAGTGATATCCCGAAACAGTATATGGAATTGAATGGTATGCCAGTGATTTGCCATAGCTTGCGCGCTTTCGCAGAAAGCGAAGTGGACGAAATTGTGCTAGTCTGTGGTAAAGAGGATGTGGATTTCTGTCAAAGGGAGATTGTTGAAAAGTACAAGATTCCTAAGGTGAAAGCCATTGTCGCTGGTGGAAAGGAACGATATGATTCTGTCTATCAGGGATTGCTACAAATGGAAGCTGCAGATTATGTTCTAGTCCACGATGGTGCAAGACCTATGGTGGATAAAGAAATCATTCATCGTGCCATGGAGGAAGTAAAGGAAGCAAAGGCCTGCGTAATCGGAATGCCGAGTAAAGACACCATCAAGGTTTCGGATGATGGGGGATATGTTTCCCACACTCCAGACCGCAATCATTTGTGGATAATACAGACGCCACAGGCATTTTGCTGTGGATTATTAAAGGCTTCCTATGAAAAGGTGTTTGCAGATAGGAAGGCTAAGATTGCTGAAGAGATAAATATTACCGACGACGCAATGGTTTGGGAATATGCGCAGCCACAAAAGGTTAAACTGGTTGAAGGAAGCTATGAGAATATTAAGATAACAACTCCAGAGGATCTTGCGGTAGCGTCGCTTTTTCTTTCAAGAAGAAATCGATAGTTGGAAAATATAGTATAAAGAGAAAACTCAAATTTAAGGTTGGCTTTAGTTTCTTGTGGTACTTTTGAAAAAAAGGAGGAATGACATGAGACTACTTCTTGCAGAGGACGAACAGGAATTATCGAGAGCGCTGGTAACTGTGTTGAAGCACAACAATTATTCGGTGGATGCAGTTTATAACGGTGCGGATGCGCTGGATTATTTAGAAACAGAGAATTATGATGGGGCTATTTTGGATATTATGATGCCAAAAATGGATGGAATTACCGTCTTAAAGAGAATCCGCGAGCAGGGAAATTCTGTTCCGGTTCTTCTTTTGACCGCAAAGGCTGAAATTGATGATCGCGTAGTAGGGTTGGATGCAGGGGCCGATGACTATTTGCCAAAGCCCTTTGCGATGAAGGAACTGCTTGCAAGAATTCGCGCCATGACAAGGCGGATGGAGCAGACCACAGACGCAATTTTGCGGTGGGAAAATGTGACACTGGATCGAAGTACCTATCTGCTTTCTACAGGCGGTGAGGGGGTTCGCCTTGCGAATAAAGAATTTCAGATGCTCGAGATGCTCATGGTGAGGCCGGGGCAGGTGATATCTGCCGATATGTTTATGGATCGCATTTGGGGCTACGATAGCGAATCGGATCAAAGTGTTGTCTGGGTATATATCTCAAATCTTCGCAAAAAGTTACAAAGTATGGATGCGCAGGTAACCATTAAGGCAACACGTGGACTAGGTTATTCCTTGGAGAAAAAGTAAATGATTAAAAACTTACAGAAGCGATTTATTACGATGGCGATGATTTCTATTACAATTGTATTGGGAACTATAATAGGAACCATTAATGTGATGAACTACATCAATATGAATCATACGGTGAGCCAACGTATGGAGATGATTATATCCAATGATGGAAAACTGCTAGAAGAAAAAAAGAATTCCACAGTAGGGATAGTTGAAAAGGCGGATGGCAACGAAGCAATGCCACGCCCGAAAGAACTTGACCGGTTTCGTGGCGAATTCAAGGAAGCTCCATTTGACACTCGCTTTTTTACCGTGGAAATAGCAGAAGACAGAACCATAGCAAGTGTTAATGTGGAAAGTATTGCGGCGATAAGCAAAGAAGAAGCACGCGCCTATGCAATGGAGCTATTGGAAAAAGGCGAAGAAAGTGGATACATCGATTGCTATCGTTACCAATGGACGGGTGAAATGTATGTGTTCCTAAATGTGGAGCGTGAGCTGAATTCCTTTTATAACTTTCTGAGGGTAAGCGTGAGTACAAGCATTATGGGATTATGCGTATTCTTCCTGTTGGTATGGATTTCTTCGAAAATTGTAATGAAGCCAGTGTCCGAGAGTTATGCAAAGCAAAAGCGCTTCATAACGGATGCCAGTCACGAGATTAAGACTCCACTAACGATTATTGATGCAAATACGGAAGTAATTGAAATGATGGAGGGGGAAAGCGAGTGGACACAAAGCATCCGCAACCAAATCAAGCGCCTAACGGAGCTTACAAATAAATTAGTTTTTCTGTCCAAAATGGATGAGGAAAATTTGCAGCTAGAAAAGGAAAGCTTTTCACTTTCTAACATGATGGAGGATGTGATTGCGGAATATATGCCGATGGCGGAAGTCTCCGGGAAAGAATTGCAGCAGAGCATAGCTCCGGAAGTGCAGTATTCTGGTGATGAGGGAAACCTAAGACGTATGGTTGCACTTCTTTTAGATAATGCTATGAAATATACGAATGAGAAGGGGCAGATAGTAATATCCTTGCGAGAGAAAGGCAAAAATAAAGTTCTCACATTTTATAATACGGTAGAGCAAATAGAAAAAGGAAATCAAATGCTACTTTTTGAAAGATTTTACCGCCCGGACGCCTCGCGCAATTCTTCCACAGGTGGACATGGGATTGGACTATCTGTAGTGCAGGCAATTGTGCAAGCGCACAAAGGGAAAATAGAGGCGTACAGCAAGGATGGAAAATCGCTTACATTTACAATCACATTATAAGATAAGGGGCATACGATGTGCGATAGCAGGCTTATCGGAACGTGATCTAGAAAGCAATTTAATTGAATAAACATAATGTATGCAGGACTGTCACAGGAAATGTGGCAGTCCATTTTTTTACAAGAAATTTCTTTCCTACAAATTAGAAATGCTTCACGCGAAAAGAGTGAAAGCATTTTTTTGAAACTTAAAGTTCGTTTAAGGTTCGCTTGATAAAGTACAGTCAACGAAAGGAGAGTGTGATAGATATGAGCGAACAGATGACGTTCAAACGATATGAGATTAAGTATCGCTTAACAAAAGAGCAGAAGCAAAGGATTTTAGAAGCGATGGAACCATACATGAAAGAGGACATACACGGTCGAAGCCAAGTGCAAAGTATATACTTTGACACACCAGATGACTTGTTGGTTCGAAGATCACTTGATCATCCATACTATAAAGAAAAACTTCGTTTGAGAAGCTATGGAGTTACGCAGGCGGATAGCAAGGTGTACTTGGAAATTAAGAAAAAAAGTGACTCCATCGTATATAAAAGACGGGAAGAAATGACACAGGAAGAGGCAAATCACTACATAGCAAATGGACATTGTCCAAAGGATACACAGATTTTTCGAGAAATTGATTATACCTTGGCGAGATATCCGGGGTTAGAACCGAAGGTCTTACTTAGCTATGAAAGGGATGCGTTCTATGGAAAAGACGATCATGAATTTCGGGTAACCTTCGATGAAAATGTACTTTGGCGAGACTATGATGTAGACCTTTCAGCAGGAATCTATGGTACGCCGGTAATTGGAGAAGAGGAGGTGCTTATGGAAGTAAAGATTGCATCTGCAATGCCACTTTGGTTTGCCAAGGTATTAAGTCAAGAAAAAATATATAAAACCAGTTTTTCGAAATATGGAACTGCATATGGCATGAAATGTGCGGCAGGAAAATAAGTTGCTGAATAAGCAGCCTATGGGATTGTAATTGAAAAATGACAAGAAATAAAAATTAGAATGAATAAGAAATAGGAGATAATAAGATGTTGGAAACATTATTTACAGGAATTTTTGAAAATATGGAAGGCCAGATAGGAATTTGGCAATTTGTGCTTTGTGTGGCAGTTTCGCTTTTGATTGGCGTTTTTCTGGCAGGTACATATGCAAGGAAAAGCAAGTCTTCACAGAGC
The DNA here is from genome assembly GCA_045641745.1 of Agathobacter sp. Taxonomy (GTDB): domain Bacteria; phylum Bacillota; class Clostridia; order Lachnospirales; family Lachnospiraceae; genus Roseburia. The sequence goes on from JAZUHO010000133.1 coordinate 8,958, forward strand.
TTTCACATCACACTCGCATTACTTCCAGCAATTGTGTGCGTGGTAATTATGATGGTGAATGGAAATGTAGGTGCGGGAGTGGCAGTTGCAGGAGCATTTAGCTTAGTTCGCTTCCGCTCTGTTCCAGGAACAGCGAAGGAAATTGGTATGCTTTTTCTAGCAATGGGAACGGGACTAATCACAGGCATGGGATATCTCGGGTATGCGGCGCTTTTTGCCTTACTTCTCATTGGGGCAATGGTTGGACTTGAAAAATTACAATTTGGAAAAACAAAAGAGAGTATGGAAAAAACATTACGAATTACGGTACCTGAGGATTTGAACTATGGGGAAATGTTTGAGGATTTATTTGAAAAATATACAGATAAGTGTGAAGTGATTTCTGTAAAAACCAGTAACATGGGAAGTTTGTTTAAGTTAAACTACAACTTGACTTTAAAAGATCAAGCAAAAGAAAAGGAGTTTATCGATGCATTGCGATGCCGCAATGGAAACCTTGAAATTAGTATTTCGCGTCAGGAGGTAACAAATAATGAGTTATAACAAATATACAAATAAGGCGTTACTCGCTACACTTGCAATTGCACTTGTCATGTCATCCATGACAGGGTGTGGCAAAAGCAATTCTAATACAACCGAATCCAACGTGACGGAAAGTGTTCAGGAAAAGGCGACGACAGAACGTACTCTTGCAACCAGTATGTTAAAAAGCGACGAAATGTTTACAAAGCGAGATTTGGAAGCGAGCTATCAGACATCAGAATCTGTCGAAATACAGTTGGCAGATGCAAAGAGCGTGTGCGAAAGCAAAAACGTCGAAATCAGTGGAGATACGATTACAATAAAGAAGGAAGGAACTTATGTAATAAAGGGTTCCTTAAGCGATGGACAGATTATAGTTGACACAGAAGATAAAGTGCAGCTGGTGCTTGCAGGAGTAAAGATTGAGAACACGTCGTCGGCTGCAATCTATGTCAAGAATGCAGATAAAGTATTTTTGACGCTAGAAAAAGACACAAAAAATACAGTTACGACAAGTGGCGAATTTGCAGAAAACGAAGATGGAATCGATGGCGCTATCTATTCTAAGGACGATTTAACCATTAATGGAGAGGGAGCACTTACAGTTTCTTCCACGAAGCATGGTGTGGTATCAAAGGATGATTTAAAGATTGCATCTGGAAACATACACGTAACAGCCGCTTCCAAAGGGCTTTCAGGAAAAGACAGTGTTCGTATTGCAGATGGAACGATAAGTATTGAGGCGGGATCAGATGGGATTCATAGCTCTAATGCAGACAAAGGAGAGAAAGGATATATCTATATAGGAGATGGCGAGTTTTCGATTAAGAGCGGAACCGATGGAATGGATGCATCCTATATTTTACAAATCGAAGGCGGCAGCTTTGTTATAAATGCAGGAAAACAAGCATTACATGCAGACAACACCGTTTATGTAGAAGATGGTGAGATTGATGTGCAGTCTAGCTATGAAGGAATCGAAGCCACCGCGATTCAGATAGATGGTGGAGATATCAAGCTGGTTTCTGATGATGATGGACTAAATGCGTCAAACAAGTTAAATGCAGCAGTGGAAAATGGTGACAGTGCAAGCGTAGAAAAAAGCAAGGGTGGAAATCAGGAAGAAATGCCTTCCGATGGAAATGTAAATGGTCATATGAGACCAAGTGGGGATATGCCATCGAATGAAGATATGAGACCAAGTGGGGATATGCCATCGAATGAAGATATGAGACCAAGTGGGGACATGCCATCGAATGGAGGCATGAAACCAAGTGGAGATAGAACGAAAAATACGAACACAAACGTAAACGGAGAACAAGTGCAACCGGAAGATAAAACTACAGGAGAAAATCCAAGCCAAAATAGAAAGAATGATACCTGGAAAGAAGAGGGTGGACAACAGATGTCAGAAAATTCACGCGGCGAATTTAAAGGAGGAATGCCTGGTAATATGGATTATGATAGCAATTGCTCGATTCTGATTACGGGAGGAACGCTTACCGTTGTAGCAAAGGGAGATGGAATTGATTCCAACGGAAACCTTACGATAACAGGAGGCTGTGTTATTGTAAATGGACCAGAGGATGATGGAAATGGAGCTCTTGACTATAGTGGAACTGCTACTATAAGCGGAGGTACAGTACTCGCAATTGGCTCGAGTGGAATGGCACAAGGCTTTGATACGGAATCTTCACAAGGATCTTTTAACCAGACTTTAAAGACAAGAATGTCACAGGGAACATCGATATCCATTCTAGATAAAAATGGCGTAGAGTTATATCATGGGGTATCGGAAAAGCAATTTAATAACCTTGTATTTAGCTCTGGTGAGATGGAAAAAGGCGAAACTTATACCATAAACGTTGGTAGTGAGACATATACAGCTACTGCAAAATAGAAGAAAATGAATTGTTTTGGCTGTCATAGTGCAAACTGTGGCAGTCAAGGCAATGAAATAAAAAGCGAATAGCGGTAGAAGTAGGTGTTACAATTAGCAAATGGAATAAAAACTGAAAAAAGAAAAAATGAAAAAGAAAAAATTGAAATATAAAAAGTAAAATAAAAATAAAAAAGTTGTAATAAATAGGTTGACATCAGATTGGATTGATGATAATATCTTTCTTGCGCTGAGGTGAGTAACACAACAGAGCAAAGTAATAGAATAGATGCAGAGGTATCGAAGTGGTCATAACGAGGCGGTCTTGAAAACCGTTTGTCCGCAAGGGCGCGTGGGTTCGAATCCCACCCTCTGCGTTAGCCTTTTCACAGGAAGCTGCGAAAAGGTTTTTCTTTGAAAAGATGCGATGCGTTAGGTAATATGTGAACGGATCGGAGTCTGGAGAAGTACCCAAGCTGGCCGAAGGGACACCCCTGGAAAGGGTGCAGGTCGTTAATAGCGGCGCGAGGGTTCAAATCCCTCCTTCTCCGTTGAGATAGAAAACGAAGTTTTGTATCTTATATCTTTCCAAAAAACTTAAAAAAAGTTGTTGACAACTAAAGGGTGACATGGTAAGATAATCAAGCTGATGCGGCGGAAAACAAGAAGCGGCAGAAAGCAAGAAGAACATTGATAATTAAACAGTGAAAAACCTTGAAAGATTCAATGAGAACAATTCATCAATCGAAAGATTGAAACGAACATCTTTGAATATTCAAAGAACCTTTAAACAGTAAATTCAGATTTATCTGAATGAACAATT
>JAZUHO010000134.1:0-3612 GCA_045641745.1 Agathobacter sp.
TACTCTCACTAAAACAATGGGGTCCTGCTGATCTAGATGGTCAGCAGGGCCTCTCTCTATGGCGAGATATTGACGGATATGATAGAATGAAAGATGATACTCGCCCAAAACCGCAGTAGTCTGTTTTCACGATTTCGACTACGTTTTGACTACGTTTGCTTGCACTGATTTGCCTCATTTTGCGCTGTAAACTGAGAATTCACAGAATTCTGTGCATCTCGCAAATCGCTGCATGAGTCGCAAAACAGTGCAAAATACGGCACTCCAGGGCATTGCAGGAAGGAAAATTCATATGATTAAGATATTATTTATCTGCCACGGCAAACCGCCTATCGCATGTACGTGACAATGGCAATCTGCGGTAAAACGCGGCAAATCAAGGCAAACCGTGCCCAAAGCAAAAGAGTTTTACTACGTTTTGACAACGATTAAAATGTATATTTAGGGAAAATATCGTTATGGCATTTTATTCAGTATGCGCGACGCACGTCAAAACGTTGCAAATCGTGGCATTGGGTGTTGTGGCATAAAGGAGCTTACACCGGTTTGAAGCAGATTTTTGCCAGCGGCAGACAAACACTTTTATATGGATAGTATCGCTAACGGACGGCTGTAATTGCGATATAATAATATCTTTTATTTGTGCAATCGGGCCAAGGAAGAAGTAGCAAAAGCTGCTGGCGAGAAAAAGCCGGTGACTCAGAGAAACTTCAGAGCAGTTTAATACAGACAGCTTAGGCGCTCATGTCAGTAATGGCATGGGCGTTTTTGTCGTTTGGTAGAATTTTTAGACAACGTATATCACCCGCTCCCCCCTTGTTTTTTTGAGTCAATTCATTACAATTAATACTAACCGAATCGGTTTGTCCAAATCGGTCAACGAGAGGAGAATAAGAAATGAATGAAGCTTTTTTACAACTTCCCAAAGAAAAGCAATTAGCAATTTTTAATGCTTCGATGGAAGTCTTTTCAAAATACGAATACAAGAAAGCATCAACAGACTTAATCGCATCAAAGGCAGGCGTTTCAAAGGGACTGCTTTTTTACTATTTTCATAATAAAAAGTCTTTATACATGCATACCTACGATTATATGACACAAATGATAAAAGAAGTAGTTGCTGATTCGCATATTGCTGAAATCACGGATTTCTTTGAACTGATTGAATATAGTCAAAAGCGTAAAGTACAGATGCTGACGGAGACGCCTTATTTAGTACAGTTTTCTATGCGAAGTTTTTACTCAAAAAACGAGGATATATCAGATGAACTTCAATCAAATATTTCTGATGGAATAGAAGACACCTTTCAAACATATTTCAAAAATCTGAACTGGGATAAGTTTAAGGAAGGAATTGACCCGAAACAGATTTTTAATATGATCGTCTGGATGACCGATGGATACTTGCATACCAGGCAGATGGAAGGAAAGCCCATCGAGGTATGTGAAATAGATAGAGAGCTTGCAAAATGGACAATCCTATTAAAGGAAATCGCATACAAGGAGGAGTATCGATGAGCGTAATTAGTGTTCAGAATCTTTCGCGAGATTATGGTGCAGGAAAAGGGATCTTTGATTTATCAATTAGTGTAAACCAGGGCGAGGTGTTTGGTTTTTTAGGACCAAACGGTGCAGGAAAGACAACTACGATTCGTCACCTGATGGGCTTTATTAAACCTCACAGTGGAAGCTGTCAGATTGATGGAATGGACTGTTGGAAAAAACGAGAAGAAATTCAAAAGAGACTTGGCTATATTCCTGGAGAAATAAGTTTTTTTGATGACATGACAGGTAAAGAATTTCTTAAGTTCGTTACAGAGTATCGTAGTCTGAAAAACGATAGCAGGACGCAGGAAATGATTGAGCGATTTGAACTGGATCCAAAGGGGAAAATCAAGAAGATGAGCAAAGGTATGAAGCAGAAGCTAGGGATAGTTACTGCTTTTATGCACGACCCTGATATTCTGGTTTTAGATGAGCCAACAAGTGGACTTGATCCATTAATGCAAAATCGATTTATTGAGCTTCTTGAGGAAGAAAAGAAAAAGGGAAAAACGATTCTATTATCGAGCCACATCTTTGAAGAGGTGGAGAGAACCTGTGATCGCATAGGCATTATACGAAATGGAAGATTGGTTACGGTAGATACTGTTGAAGCATTGAGAAAACGGCATATGCATTCGTACACGGTTCGCCTTGATTCTGTGGAAGAAGCGGAAGCTTTTGCGCGAGATTTTGACGGAGTTCGCAATGGTGATCGCGTCACCGTAGTTGCAAAGCAGGGACTCGAATCTATCTTTATGAGCTATTACGGAGGTGAGCAGAATGATTAACTTGACTCTGTATAAAAGAGAAATGAAAAACAGCATCAAAATGCTCCTCGTTTTTGCAGCTGTTATCTCGATGTATATCGCAATTATTATCGTAATGTACAATCCAGAAATGATGGCATCACTGGATCAGTTTTATGATGTTATGCCGGAACTGATGTCTGCGGTTGGAATGAAAGCAGGCACAACCAGTCTGATTGGCTTTATGATTTCATATTTGTATGGATTCATCCTGCTGGTATTTCCAATGATTTTTTCAATTCTTCGTGGAAATGGATTGGTTGCAAAATATGTTGATAAAGGATCAATGGCAACACTCTTGGCTGCACCGGTAAAACGCAGAACCATTGCTATTACGCAGCTGCTTGTCATTCTGAGTGGAATCATTCTGCTGGATGTATATACAACCGGATTGGAGATCATCATAGCGAACGCGAAATTCTCCGGAGAATTGGTGGTTTCCGAATTGATAGGATTAAATGCTGCGCTGTTGTGCCTGCACTTATTTATCGGAAGCATATGCTATCTTGCATCATGTATCTTCTCTGAAACGAAATATAGCGTTGCATTTGGTGCAGGAATACCTGCGATCATGTATGTTCTTCAGATGCTGGCAAATTCCGGAGAAAAAGCCGAAGCAGTGAAATACTTCACATTCTTTACGCTTTTTGATGCAAACGGAGTTGTGGCAGGAAACAGCAGTGCAATCCTGGGAGGAGCAGCATTAGCTGTTGGTGCCATTGTACTTTATACGGCTGGAGTTATCATATTCAGCAATAAAGATTTACATATATAGTGTGTTAGGATGAATGTTGGTATTTATGGAAATGGTGAGTTAAATGGACAATAAAAAAGTCTTTTCAATGAGCGTGGCAAAGGTATATCCTATGCTTATTGCAAAAGCCGAACGAAAAGGAAGAACCAAAGAAGAAGTGGATGAGGTTTGCTGTTGGCTGACCGGTTATACTTCCGAGCAAATAGAACAACAAATTACAAAGGATGTGTCCTATGAAACATTCTTTAATGAGGCCCCGCAGATGAATGCCAATTGCCATTTGATTACCGGCAGCGTATGTGGTGTTAGAGTTGAAAGCATTGAAGATCCTATGATGCAGAAGATCCGATGGCTGGATAAGCTCGTGGTTGAACTTGCAAAGGGTAAGCCGATGGATAAGATTCTGCGAAGCGAGGCTGCTCCTGCAAAATGGAAGTGCCCGAAGTGCGGACGTGAATTCAAGCATAAAGGACAGGATCATTACTGCGGCGAAAAGCCCAAGAACAT
>JAZUHO010000135.1:0-30160 GCA_045641745.1 Agathobacter sp.
CCTTTAACATATTGTCTCTCTTTCTTGCTCCATGCTTTGACGCACCTGATTAACCCGGGTGCATCCGCTCCTAAATCGCCTTATATTTCCGCTTTCTCTTTGCTGTTTTTCTGCGGGGCTTGCGTCCATTTGCAACGCGGAATGCATTAATTTGTTCTGCTATCTGCGTATAATCCCGCTCAAACAAAGTATCGCTAATCTGTTCCACCAAAATTTCCTGCGGAACCTTTTCAATAATTTTATCTATAACAAAGGCTTTACTTTTATTCTTATAAGCAGCCATATTATTTTTCTCTTGTATCGTCGCAAGCTCAGGTCTCCAGAGAATGCTAAGCTTCTTCACCCAATCCAGCTTTGGATTTCGCTCCGGCTCCCTTATGACATAGAAATCGATTTCACCGGAAGTGATGTCCGCTTTTTCGCTCCCAGAATCAGCCGTCAATTCTACGGAAATAATTCCCCAGCTCTCCGGAACGTGTTCTTTAATATGTGACGCGTGGGTACTTCCGATTACCACATAATTATAGTCGAAATACTGATCATAGTCCTTCACCTGCCGATCCAGTCTGGCATAAGTGTCCGCATCGCTTTTAATCTCGATTCCGCATACTGCGCCATCCCGAATCATCACCACATCCGCACGCGACTTCCCCATTCTCTTTTCCTCGATAAAGCGCGTCTTTCCATACTTTATTTCCAGGAACTCAAAAAGAGGTTCCCGGATATCTTTATCGTATATCAATGCTCCGTTAACCTCCTTCTTGTTCTATTTATGTATCAAATACGAATCCCTCGTATTGTCCTATTTCTGAATTACCTTCTTAATCGCTTCCATAAGCTCCTCGTAGGTCTCAAATGCTGGATACTTTGGATACTCAGCCTTCAGCGCATCGGTTGTACGGAAGAAAAATCCCGCCTTGCTCGCCTGAATCATTCCGATATCATTGTGACTATCTCCGCTTGCAATCGTATCATACCCAATTGCCTGGAGTGCCTTCACCGTTGTATACTTGCTATTTTTCACACGCATTTTGAACCCGGTTACTTCTCCGTTTTCAGAAACCTCAAGGGTATTGCAGAAAATAGTTGGATAACCAAGCTTTGCCATAAGCGGTCCCGCAAACTGCGTAAAGGTATCGCTGATAATGATTACCTGTGTGAAAGAGCGTAATTCGTCCAAGAACTCCTTTGCCCCTGGCATTGGATCAATCGTTGCTATCGTATCCTGAATCTCTTTTAGACCTAATCCATGTTCTTTCAAGATCTCGATACGATACTTCATCAACTTATCATAGTCAGGTTCCTCTCTTGTTGTCCTCTTAAGCTCAGGAATTCCCGTTGCCTCCGCGAACGCAATCCAAATTTCCGGGACTAACACACCCTCTAAGTCTAAGCATACAATCTCCATAGTTTCCTCCATAATCGAATCCCTATCCTCTAGAACGAATACGCATAGCACTGTCAACACCCATCGTATCCAGTTCCTTACGTTATCAATCCGATTATAAACGAAGTTATGAAGAAGTACAAGAAACAATTCCCCCCACAACAACAAAAGCATAAGAAGTATGAAGGCATGCTTCAATCTTCTTATGCCACTTAGCTCCAAAGTATTGTGCTATTAACACACTTCCTCCGTTGGTGAGACCTGTAAAGAATCCCACCGCCAGATTACTCCTGTTAGCATACTGTTTTCATTTTTATTTTCGTTCATTCTTATCTCTGAACACGAGCTCCTGCTCCACCCATGATAGCTTCTACTTCTTTCTTGCTAGCCATGGTTGTATCACCTGGTGTTGTCATCGCAAGAGCGCCGTGTGCTGCTCCATAATTTACTGCGAGTTCTGCATTCTCGGTTGTCATAAGACCATAGATAAGTCCAGATGCAAAGGAATCTCCTCCACCCACACGATCCATAATCTCAAGTCCTTTGTAATCCTTTGCCTTGAAGATCTCGCCATCTGCCCAACAGATTGCGCTCCAATCGTTTACAGTAGCAGTCTTAACCTCACGAAGTGTTGTTGCTACCGCTTTAAAGTTTGGATAAGTCTTTGCAGCCTCATTAATCATCTTCTTGTAGCCATCCAAATTCAGTTCTTTTAAGTTTGCATCATTTCCTTCGATTTCAAATCCAAGACATGCAGTGAAGTCTTCTTCGTTTCCAATCATGACATCTACATATTTTGCAATCTCTTTATTGACTTCCTGTGCCTTAGCCTGTCCGCCAATTGCACTCCACATAGATGGGCGATAATTCAAGTCGTAAGATACGATGGTACCGTATTTCTTTGCTGTCTTGATTGCTGCAAGTACCGTCTCACAGGACTGCTCAGAAAGTGCAGCATAAATTCCACCGGTGTGTAACCAACGAACACCAAGCTCTCCAAAGATGTAATCGAAATCGAAATCATCTGGTGTAGCCTTTGATATTGCTGTGTTTGCACGATCCGAGCACCCTACTGCGCCACGGATACCAAATCCTCTTTCTGTAAAGTTAATTCCGTTACGGCAGATACGTCCAATTCCGTCCGTCTTCATCCATTTAATGAGTGAAGTATCTACGCCACCCTGAAGAATGAAATCCTCCATTAACATACCTACTTCGTTATCTGCAAAGGCAGTAATCACTGCTGTATTCATACCAAAGCATCTTCTGAGTCCACGTACGACATTGTACTCTCCACCGCCTTCCCATGCGCGGAAGTTACGCGCTGTACGAATTCTTCCCTCGCCTGGATCTAAACGAAGCATAACCTCGCCTAGAGAAACTGCGTCATATTTGCACTCACTTGCTGGTCTTAAATTCAAGTTCATTCTATTTCCTCACTTTCTTACTCAAAGAAAACAAATTTGCCCTAATTCGGCTCGATGAATAAATTATAAGACCGTGCACATACTTCTACAAGACCTCATCTTGCACAAACTTTCGTCCTATTTTGAGGGGTTTTACTAGTAATGTTTTCACATTATGCACCATAGTTTCACATTATGAAACTATTTTAGTAATTTATCTTCTCTCTTTCCACTGTGACACACAGTAGATGAGCCGATGCATCTAACGCATCGGCCCTATCCTTCATAAACTTATTTTTCGAGTTCTTCTGTGAGCGCACAGATTTCATCGATGATGCCACCAATTGTATCAATCGTATCAAGAAGTGGTGCATCCGTTGTAATGTCCACTTTTGCAAGCGCTGCAAGCTCAATTGGAGTTAATGTTCCGCCTGCTGCAAGAACCTTCTTCCAATCCTCAACTGCTGGCTGTCCTTCCTCTTCAATACGCTTGCATACCTGTGTTGCAACCGTAAGTCCTGCACTGTAAGTATAAGAATATAATCCCATATAATAATGTGGCTGACGCATCCAGGTAAGCTCTGCGCCCTCTGTAATTTCCACAGCATCTCCCCAGAATTTCTCAAGGGTTTCACGCTTAATCTTGCTGAGTACTTCTGCATTTACAGAGCCACCAGCATCCACAATACGATATACCTCGCGCTGATATGCAGCCTCCAGTAAATGCGTTACAAAGTTATGATAGTAGGTGTTCTGAATCATACTTGAAAGAACCCATCTGCGGAATCTCTTGTCCTCATTCGTCTTCAACAAATAGTGTGCCATAAGAAGCTCATTCATAGTAGAAGGAGCCTCTACCAAATACGTAGAAACATTGGTGTCAAATACAGACTGCGTGCTATTGCAGGTCTTAAAATGTCCTGCATGTCCCAGCTCATGAGCAAGTGTAAATACATCCGACATACGCTCATTCCAGCTTAACAAAATGTAAGAATGATTATTGTATGGACTTGCACAGAAACCACCAGTTGATTTACCAATATTCTGTGCGAAGTCTACCCAGCGATCCTTATAAGCAGTGCGAATCATCTCCACATAATCCTCACCCATGATTGCCAATCCTTTTTCAATGTACTCGCGAGAGCCATCAATGGTAACCTTTGGACTGTATTCTCCATCCACTGGAAGCTTGAGGTCACAGAAGGTCATCTTATCAAGCCCATAAATCTTCTGAATCAGCTTCGCATATTTGCGCATATGAGGTGCTAGTTTCGTTGTAATCAAATCAATCTGACGATCGTACAGTTCTCTTGTAACCTTCTGTCCAAAAAGAAGACTGTCAAATACATTGTCAAAGCCACGTAAATCTGCCTCAATTTTCTCCTGGCGCACACACGCATTATACGCAGTAGCTGTCACGTTCTCATATTCCTTTAACTTCTTAGAAAAGGCGTTAAATGCGGCTCTTCTTACTTCTGTGTTTGTCTCATACTCATAATCATCTTCGTATAAAGAATAGCCAAGTGGATACTCTTTGTCTCCCACCTTAAAATTAGGGAACTGCATATCTGCAAGCTTTGCTACATTATAAATCTCATATGGTGTTGAGATGGTCTGTCGCATCGCTGCAATTACACGCTCTGCATCTGGGCTTAAGGTATGCTTCTTTGCTCTTAAGAGATCCTTCAAATAATTTTTCTCAACGTCTGCATTTGCAATAGCCTCTTCAATCACCTTCTCATCCTGTGCAAGAATCTCACTGTCTACAAAGCTGATTGCACTCATAATTCCTGCGGATTCACTGGATACTTTTCCACTTAATTCCTGCAAATGTGCATCGGAATAGTCAACCGATACAGCTAACTCTCCGTAATGCTCTACGAGAATTAAGATTTCGTATAACTTACCAAAATCCTTCAAGCAAGCATTGATATTACTTGCCACATCCAAATGACCTTTGTAAGTATCTACCATTTTCTTTGTCAAGGCTTTCGCATTTTCAAGATCTGCATACATCGCTTCTTCCGATGGATATATCGCAGAAATATCCCAAGTAAGTTCCACTGGAACTTCGCTTCTCTTCTTTAATTCAGTTGCCATAATACAATCCTCCATTTCCTTTCACTCTGCCTTCTATCATACCTCGCCATAGCAAAATAATCCATATGCATAATATATTTTTAAGGTACTCATAAGATATTTTCAGATAGTATCCCTCGCTTTTAGCGCGCATTAAGATTTTCATCTCTCGCCAGTTCTTTTAATAACAATGCGCGATTGCTTCCCACAAGAAGCTTCTCATTATACATTTCATATTTTTCACAGACATGCTCCTGTAAGTAACTGCTTATTTCCGGCGTTACCGTAAGCTCGGTTACAAATACAAGCATTTCCTGATCCTCCTCAAAGGCCGACTCCATAAATGCAAATGCATGATCTAATGCCTCAGCTGCGCCTTTTTCAAGCGTAAGCATCTCTTCTTTTCGCTGCTCAAATTCCTCTGTCGCAATCGCAAATGCCTGCTTTGGCTCTAACCCCTGCTCTAGCTTAAGCTTGGCACCAGCCTCGGCAATCCTTTTTTGGACGGCCCGCTGGCGGTAAATCTGCTCTGGCAATAAGAGTCCACTCGCCTCGCGCTCCTCAAATTGTTCTTCAAACCTGCTTTCCAATATCTGATAGCTTTCACAAGCATCCGCTGTCTCATTTAACTCCATGCGATAGTTTTTCAAGAAGTCGTACCATAGAGTAAGCTCCTTGGACACCTCTGCAGCCTTGGCAAAAAGCGTCGTTAATCCATGTAACAACAGGTTCACCACGGTGATACGCTCGTCAAACGCCGCATCCATAATCCGGGCATAAATGTGAGATGCCACTTTTCCTGCCAGTATCTCGGAAATTTGATACGCGTCTTCATACTTGTGGTACAGATCAAAGTAAGCGCTCACGTCCTCTGCAATCTCGGGATGTCGCAAAAACTGACCAACACTCTGTTCTGTAATTGGAATCTGTAGTTGCGCATATGCTGTCATAAGATTACTCAAATCTTCCCATCCACGAGCTGTCACAAAATGCATGCCATCCACATCCGTCTCCACCTTATAGAAATGGTTTGGATGAAGCTCCAGATAGCTTAAAATAGCCTGGTCAATCTGCATCCCGCGCGCATATTCCTTCCACACCTCATAGTCCGCATCCACCGCAAGATAACGCACACGATCCAGCGTTACCATGTCAAACTCTCTCACAGACTTGTTATATTCTGGTGGATTTCCAGCAGCCACAATTACCCATCCCTTTGGAACCGCCTGATTACCAAAGGTTTTATTCTGTAAAAACTGCAGCATTGTTGGAGCAAGTGTTTCAGAGACACAGTTAATCTCATCAATAAAAAGAATGCCTTCTCTAAGGCCTGTCTCCTTCATTTTCTCATAAATGCTTGCGATAATTTCGCTCATGGTATATTCCGTAATCGAATAGGTTTTCCCATCATATTCCGCTTCTTTTATAAACGGAAGACCTACTGCACTTTGTCTGGTGTGATGGGTAATGGTATATGCCACCAGTCCGATTTCACATTCTCTGGCAATCTGATCCATAATCTGCGTCTTTCCAATCCCAGGTGGTCCAATAAGCAGCATCGGTCTCTGCCTGATTTGCGGAATGCGATACTCCCCATTCTCATCCTTTGCGAGATATGCTTTCACCGTATTTTTTATTTCCTGTTTTGCTTCCTTGATATTCATTGACTTTCCTCTCACCATCTATTTTCAATTGCCTGACGCATTCTCTATTACCGACGAATCACGTTTTGCCCTAGTTCCTCCGGCTCCAATTTCATCGTAATCGCCCACGCCGGAACTCTTGCCTCATCATAGTCCTCTAAATATAAAAAGGCGCTCTTATACTTTGGACATTTGCTTGGATAAATTCCCTTTCCATCTGTGAAATAGAGCAATCCACACATATTTTTTAGTTTTCCTTCCTGTATCAGCTCATCTACATAGGCAAACACCGGGCGAAAATCTGTGTTTCCCCCTCCAACCATGGTGAATCGCGCAAGCATGCTCTCAATTTCGGAAAGAGAGTGTACCTCTTCATCCATACGCACCATGTCATCGCACTGAATAATGTGAATTCGATTGCGATAGAAAAAGCTATCTTTTTCTGTAAGAATCGTAAAAGTCTCTTCCAGAAAACGCTGCACAAGCTCCCCACTTACTGAGTAGCTCGTATCCAAAGCTATCACAAAATCTCGAATTTTGTAGGTTTCTTTCGTCTCCAAAGGCTCTATAAGGGGCATTTTTCCGTACACCTGCAGTCCATAGGTATAGAACGTCATATCGAATTCATCCGGATCCATCCTAAGCTCCTCCCGAAGAACCGAAAACTGTCTAAGAAAACTCTCATAGCTGCGTTTGCTTCGACTCGCCTTCAGCTGCTGCATCATAAAGCTATCTCCCTCTGAATCCTCTCCCTTAGACCTTTGCTTCTCCAATCTGGTTTGTCTAGAAATCTTCTCCCAATTCTTCTTTGCATCCTGACTTTGCTTCTGTTCCCTTGCAGACTGACCTTCTTCTTCCTTGGGCCAGAAGGTGTGATCGTCGGTATAAAACTCCTGGTACAGTAAGTCGATTTCCTCCTGATGCAACAACCAGCCGTAAATCGCTTGCGCACTTATCGGAATCTTTTCTTCTTTCAGGCGCCCATAAACCTGCTCCCTCGTATAGGAAAGGATTCTCCTCGTGCAGGGCTTGTCCATGTAATCAATCGTGTACTCACACACAATATCACAGGCAAGATTCCATAACCTTCGGTCTCTTTTTCCCCTTGTCCACAGATGAAAAAAGATGCAATGAAGTACCGTATGAAGATATGCTCTCTGTAGAAAACGCTCATTCTTACGAAAAAGCTCCATCGTCTTTCCACTCTCATAGTAAAGATAGGTTCCATTTGTAGCCATCGCAAGAAGCCCCTCCTGTTCCCTTGGTTCCAAGGCAGAAAGAGCTATTTTAAAAAATCGTAGATCCACATATATTTCACAGGAAATGTGATCCAGTATCTTCTTGGCCATCTCCTGCTGCCACTCTGCTTCCGTTTGCAAATGCTTTCTCATTCTATTTGTTTCTTCCTCTTGCTTAATCAAAGTCATCAAAGCTGAACCGTTCCGACGCCTTTTTCTCAAAATGCGTCTTCTTGTATTTCATCATGGTTACGGTTCCCTCTCCCCATTCTAAGGCCGAAGCTTTCGCAATCCCAACCGACAACTCTGTTTCCACCACAAGTTCCAGTGCCAGGAAGGCTTCCAAAGCCTTGATATCCCGCTCTTTCATTATATTTTGTAACACATAATCCTGATGCGCGGTAATATACTCTACATACTGTGCTCTCGCCGTCTGGCTCAGTTCATAGGGAACAAGCAGACGATTCATTGCCATTGCACATAGCGTTCGTTCGCTTTCCTCAATGCAGGCCTGTGGGAAAATTCCATCGTATTGGTCAAATTTGAATTTCTGATTTTCAAAGCACTGCCTTGTTCTGTATCCTTCTCCATTTACATTGATTGCAAAAATATGCGCAGGTCCGATTTCATCATAATGCTGATCAAACTCCGGGAAGAATATACTTGCATCCAGATAATCCACCTGCAAGTCCCAGGCAATCTGAGCCAACACTGCTCGAAGACAGTTCTCCTGCTGCACATTACCTCTATATACCATGCGATTTAGATGCATGCAGTTCATGAAAGCGTCACTTCCCACCGTTACATGCTTCGCGGGAAAGCTCACACATTCCAATGCCATACAATTGTAAAAAGCGTAGTTTCCCAAATGAACTAACCCCTCTGGAAGAACTACCTCCACAATATATTTTCCACAAAGTCTGGTCATTCCAAAAGGGATTTCCTCCTGCGGTAACTCGCTTTGCGCCTTTTGACTAAAGCAATAATCCTCCATGCGACTTACTGGCAATCCAGCCACCCGCTCTGGCACCTGTACATAAGGAGTTTTCCCATATAACTGTTCAATTGTTGCTGTATCATCTTCATTTCTGTGCCACTGCACCAGATAATCTTCCTGTCGCTCTACCATCTTTGTTCCAATCTTTATGTTTTTCCAACTCAAAAGCCGACATCCTAAGATGCCGGCTTCATTATACTACGTTTCTATTCTATTTCTCAAGAAGTGCCCTAGCTTCTTCCATTGTAATGCAAGCTAGAAGAGTTCCAATGCCGCCTTACGGATAGCTAATCTCTCCACATAACGTATCAATACTGCTGCACCAAGGAAATAGAGTATTCCAAGCACCATCTCCCAAAGAAGATACAACCAGATATCTTTCAACTCCCCACCTGCCAAAAGGATTTCAACCCCTTTAATGCTACTGGCCATCGGCACAAATCTTGTAATTGCCCTTGTCCATGAAGGAAGCTGAGATAGCGGAAATTCTGCACCACTAAAAAAGGTCAAAAGCGTACTTGCAAAATTTAATATAAAATGTGTTTCTCCACTTGCCATCCCAATTACAGAAAGGAAAAGGCCCAATCCGCCAACCGCAAATATGGATACGATCCCAAGCAATGCAATTTCCGCGATTGGAAGCTTTGACATATCTATACGAAATACCATGCAACCAACTGTAAATCCAAGTATTGTTGTAAATATAGATTCTATGCAGGTGAATACTCCTTTTTCCATTACGACTCCCAGTCGATTAGCCGGAGATGCAATTAAAGAACGAATTCTCCCCGAGTAGCGTTCCCGCATAAATGCTGTCCCCAGAGAAAAGAAGCATCCATTCATGCAAAGAAGGAACGCATTTCCTACAATCCATCTTGTTATATCCATTGTCCGAAAGCTAAAACCAGCCAAAAGGCAGAAGCTTACCATACTAAGGAATGGCATTCCCGCATCCAACAGTAGAAATTCCTCTAACTGGAACTGTACCTTCTCCCCCTTATAATTCAACCATGCCTGTTCTATAAATCTTCGTATCATATTAACTCACCTCCAAGGATGCCTGTATCCGTACCGCCTTTTCCATTTTTCTAACCAGTATCTGAGACGCAAAGTAGAATCCAATGCAAAGCAAAAGTGCTACCAAAATGTATGTGACATATTCCTCTCTATTTCCGCCATTCATCGAAAGACGAAGTCCCCGAATTGCCCAAGTCATTGGGAAAATATCTCCTATCCTTTGTAATCCCATAGGGAGCTGCTCGTATGGTAGTGTAAATCCACAAACAAGTGCAAACGGAATATCAATGCAGTTCATATAAAGTGATGCCTTTCGCGAAATGGTAAAAAGGTAGGCTATCGCCTTAGATACTAGCTGGATTGATACAATTGTCATTAAAAATGCCCCAAGAAATAGGCCCAGTTCCCGAATCTCACAGTTGACACGAAGACAAACCTTTGCAGTCAATATCGTAATCAGAAACGTGCTTGTGGCCAAAAGTGTATTCCCTAGAATTTTTCCTGTAATGATATAATCAAATTCTGTTGGTGATGCAAAAATTAGTGATAAGGTTCCCTCATATCTCTCTCTGTCGATATCTCCCGCTGAAGAAAAGCAGATGCATCCCCACATGGCAGACAATCCGGCTCCAAGAATAATATAGCTGGCAAAATTGTCCATTCCAGAATTCTTAAACATTTCGTAAAGTAAAAATGTCGATGAAATCGGACTCGCTATCATGCAAAACCGATACATCGGTCTACAAAGTGCTTTCTTCATCTGAAGAAACATAGTCATTCGTATTGTACTATTTTGTATCCATTTCATTATGCTACCTCTCCATCTTCTGTCTCAGAGGAATTTACACCTATCACCTCTTTTTCTTTCATTAATTCCAGATATACCTCCTCTAGCGTAATATCCTCGACCTTCTTAACCAATCGCTCCTCCACAGATTTCTTTAGCTCCTCTGAAGTTCCTTTTGCAATAATTCTTCCCTTTTTCATAATTGCAATCTGATCACATAGCTCATCAGCCTCAAACATATAATGTGTAGTCAGTACTATTGTTCTCCCCTCTGCCTTCAGCTTTCGAATGATATCTCGAAGCATCTGGGCTCCTACTGGATCAAGGCCAACGGTCGGCTCATCCATAAATATAATTTCTGGATTATTTATAAGTCCCCTTGCAATCTGCACACGCTGCGTCATCCCCTTGGAATATGTTTCTACCAGTCGATCTGCAACATCCGTCAATCCAACAAGCTCTAACAATTCATTTATTCTTTGCTCCTTTTGTTCCTGTGGAATCTTATACAAATTCGCAAAATATCTAAGGTTGTCCCTTGCTGACAATCTTCGATACACGCCCATCTCTCCCCCAAAGATAAAATTGATTCTCTTTCGCACCTGTCGTTCTTCACGTGCAGTATCATATCCCAATACTTTACACTCTCCTGACGTAGGCGTAAGCAGCGTAATCATCATCTTAATCGTTGTGGTTTTTCCCGCACCATTTTCTCCAAGCAATCCAAATATCTCTCCCTTTTTCACTTCAAAATCAATTCCCCTCACCGCTTCCACCTTCGTGCGTTTTCTAGTCCAGAAATTCTTTTTTGTCTCGTAGGTTCGTTTCAGATTATGTACTTCAATCACTTTACTATTCATAATAATTCTCCTTTTCTTTCAGTTAATTCGATGAAATTCGTTTTTCAATTCTATTTATATCTAACTTAGGTTCGATAATAATCGAATCGTTTTCATTTGTCAAGGCTCAAAAGACATCATCATAGTTCTTCTTCATTCCCTCCTCCGACTCTATGGCTTCCCTAGTCTCCAGAGTCGGAGAAGAATATAGAAATTTCCTCTATAAGTTCAAAAAAACCGCCGCAATACCTGCGACGGTTTTCACTCTATTGGCGAAAGATTTCTTTGATTAGTCGAATGAATTCTTCCTTGCAATTTTCTTTTACAGAATAGTAACGAGATTTTTTCACCGGTTCTTCATGGAGAATTCCTGCTTTTGCAAGCTGCTCCACATGATGAGACACAGTAGAAGGAGCTAGCCCCAACGCAGACGCAATATCTCTTCCATTCATTGGTCCATTCTCACTCAGAAGACGAATAATATTGATTCGAGTCTCATCCGCAATCGTTTTCATCTGCGCAATCAATGCCTTCCGATCTGTCTCCTTTGTATCTGGATTATATACAAGTACCTGAGTTGTATCATCCCAATAACGAAAGGCCTTATTATACATCGTATGACTTATAGCAAATACAAAACGACTGTATGGTCCTCTATTGTAAAAGTTTTTCTTCATAATCTCCTCTGAAATATGAAGTCCACCTTTCTCAGCCGCCTTTACCACAAGGTATTCATACTCCTCCTTTGCCTGCCTCTCCCACTCAGCATACAACTTAGAAAAGGCATCGGTATCCAAATCATGACATAACCTTCTCCAATCCTCTATAAGTCTTTTTTCTTCATGGAAAATAATCCAGGTAGTCTGATAGGATAAGTACACCTGATCCTTGAATATCTCATAATATTTTTCCAAAAGATCGTCTAGCGAATCCTCTTTGGAAAAGGCGATTTCGTTGAAAGAAAGTGTCTTTTCCATCTCTTCCCGCTTATCCATTGCTAAAAATTCTGCAAAGATTTCATCTAGATTTTGCTCTTTTGTTTGCATCCCTACGCAAGGAGCATACAACATGTACGCGCCTTTTCTTTCAATCTGAGCGCCACATTCAAACAGAAGCCTATACGTTTTCTGAAATTTCTCTATTTCCTCTGTCTTATATGCCTTGCTCCATATTTCCTGCACATTCGTTAGCACTGCAAGGGACATCATAATCAGTTCCTGTGCTTTGCTATAGGCAAAATCTATTTCCTCATTTATTTTTAAGTACATTATATTCCTCGTTTATGTTCTATGTTCATCGAATTGTTCTAGAAAGATAATACTAAATCCAGAAAAAAAATGCAATTATCCTTCCTCGGCTCTCGCCTTATATACATCCAATGACATTCTTCGAAGTGCATTCTGATTTACCTTACAAACTTGGCGATCATAGGTATAAAATCCGTTTATTTCTGTCTCCACATCACTTAACTGGGTATAGATACAACCGCATAATCCATCTTTAATCGAAGGAATTACCATCTCATCATACATAGTGCGAAGCTGTTTCGTTAGTTCTTCTTCGGTCTCCGTCCTTCCATAGCCATATCGCACATTAGGGTTATAAAGATGACCTTTGATGCTTCTTGTATAACCTCCACACTCGCTTAACAATAGCGGGCGTTCCTTGGCGTGAAGACGCTCATTTCTAAAATAAATATGATAGCTTCCCAAATCTGATTTTTTCTGTACAAACCAGCCTGAGGTTGCGTCAAAAACTTTATCTGGGTCTTCCGCTTTTAGCACATCATACATGCGATCCGCTTCAAACTGTCCCCATCCTTCATTAAAAATGGTATATGCTACCACGCATGGGTGATTCCGCACTGTACGAATAATTCCAATGCTGTGCTGCTCAAATATTTCCTTTCTCTTCTTTCCCCATGGCCAGCGATCCCTTCGATGCCACATACCAAGAGTTGGAAATACCGTATCAAAGATGAAATTATAGCCTCCACTGTTAACCATATCCTGCATCACGAGCATTCCATATCGATCACATGCATAATAAAACCGTTCCGGCTCCACCTTAATGTGCTTTCGAAGTGTATTCATTCCCAGTGCTTTCATTCGCTTGACATCCCTGTCGTATTCCATTGGATCACTCGGTAAAAAGATTCCATCCTGGAAATATCCCTGGTCTAATACCCCCTGTAGAAAGAGCGGACTCTCATTTAAATACAACCTTTTTCTACCAGATTTGTTATCTATGCTTATTTCTCGCAAAGCAAAATAGCTCTCTACCTTATCGTGCTCAGTCTCAATCGTCAAACCATAAAGATAGGGATTATCTGGGCTCCACAAATGTACGGGAAGCTTCTTTTCCTCAAAATCCAAGAAGAAATCTACACCTGAAATCACCTCCTGATATAGAATTTCTCCATCATTGTCCTCTTTTATTGTAATTCGAATATTAGGGGATTCACAAATTAAGCCTAGCTGTAGACTTTGCATTGTTGTTTGTATTCGGATATCAAACACCCCATCCACCGGAACATATTCAAACCATACGGATTGCCAGATTCCTGATATCTGTGTATACCACATTCCTCTTGGTTTTTTTGATTGCTTTCCATAGGGATATTTCCTATCTAGCGTATCCGTCGCCTCAACACGAAGCTGGTTCTTTCCCAGTTTTATTACCTCGGTTATGTCGAAGAAAAATGGAAGATATCCACCTTTGTGCTCTCCTACAAAGATGTTATTCACATAAATCTCCGCTATTTGATCCACCGCCCCAAAATGCAGTAGAATTCGCTCTTCTTCAGGCTCTCTTTCTATTTCAAATTCCACTTCGTAGCGCAACAATTCGCCACAACGCCCCTGATATTCGGATGCTTTTGATTCTGGTGGAAAGGGTACCTGAATGTGGCCTCCATTCAGTGTCCATCCCTTATGTATGATTTGATAATTATCTCGAACCATTTGTGGTCTCGGATATTCTTTCTCCCATGTTCCCATAATAAAATTCCTCTCTAGCCGCTCCATAACATTTCCAATATGCTAGACAATTTCCAAGTAATTCTTAAGTTCCTCTAGCTTATCCATGGCATCTTGAAAGCCATTCTGATATAAATCACCTAGCTTTTCCATGTCCCCCTCTAATCGTGCCACTGTTACTGGCTTCGAAGGTGCTATCCGATAAATACGTCCTTCCTCATGCAAGCGTTCGATTTCCTCGCACTGTTTGTTGTAATCTTGACTACTCTCTCCCAGTTTCTTGGCAAATTCTGGATACTTGTGGTATACACGTTCTGCGATTTTCGTTTTCTTTTCCGGCTTTCGATACATAATATCACGTGTGCGAATCACAACAATTTTTTCATATCCTTGATCTAAGGCCCATTGGTAAGGAATTTTACACGCACAGCCACCGTCCAAATATGGCTTCTCATCTATCATTACCATCGGTGACATATAAGGCATCGTGGCAGACGCCCGTGTCGCCATCAGAATGTCAGAACATTCGCCTTTTTCAAAATATTCTGCTTCTCCCGTGAGACAATTCGTAGCAACTGCAACAAAGCGCTGTTCCTTTCGAAAAAAGCGCTCCTTATCCAAAGGTTCTACAATATGACGTTCCTCCGTAAAAAATCCCACATCCAAGATACTATGGCTCTTGGCCAATGCCTTCACTCCCACACACCGTGAATCATGCCGCGACGTAAGGTTTACTCTTCCCGACCGTCCAATTTGTCCGGATACATAGTTCATTCCGCTTAGCGCCCCTGCCGATACGCCAATAACACAGCTCAAATTCAAATCATGTAGCATCATGGCATCGAGAAAGCCTTGTGTATAGAGTCCGCGAAATGCTCCTCCCTCCAGTACCAGGCACGCATTGATTAACTTTTCAGACGCTTTTCCGTTGGGAATTTCATTTACTTTTGAATAAATTGATTTCTTCATGTTTTCCTCTTTTTCGCTTTTTCTATTCTCATCATAATCCAATTTCGGGAAAAGAAAAAGAGGACAATCCCGCCTATTTGTATAATAGGTTGCTGAATACCATACCATATAGTTATAATAGAGAAAGATTATGAATTCATGCAAAGGGGATATACATGCAAAATATATACGATGTTCAAAATAGCTACCATTTAATGGAAGGTCTCGATTCTGAATTTTTGGTGATTGCAGAGAGCGAAGAGCATGCCAAGCAGGTGTGTCTTCAATTGCTTGCGGAAGATCAAGAAATGCATTTGCAGGCTTTACGTGACAATATTGATAGTCTAGAAAAAAGCTTAAATAAACAGTGGAACAACCCGGCTAATTCCAGCGATCCTGCAAACGATTTTCTCGCGAAGGTGAATGCGCGAAACCGGGAAAATATAGAACGTTTTCGAACACTTCTTGCCACCTTTCATGGCTACAAGATCGAGTGTCTTACCGTAAAGAAAATTAATCCACGTTTAAAACATGGATACATCCAATTTGATGATGAATTTCAAACTACCAAACGCTGGTAGTTTGACTGATATAGGTTTGCCTTATGATCTACGCGAACATTTTTCCGCATCTATTGCCAAAACAAACATTAACACGTCCAATGCGTCTTGTGGGTCATTTACATCAATCACATAGGTATCCGTCAGCTTGAATAGTTCCTTTCCTACACTTGCTACCTGTAAATCGTTACCATCAAGAATGCTGTAATCCCACTCCATAATTGTGCCCTCAATGTGCCAATTGTTATAATCGAGGTTGTAATGTGGCACGAAGAAAGAAAACTCTTTATTGAGGCATCCAACATATTGCCCATTCTTATGGATTTCAAATTTAGGAAGAAGCGTGAGAACTCGCTGAACCACCATTCCCAGTTCATTTCCATTTGCATCGTATATGATAAGCTTATGTCCCCATGACAGCTGCCCTTTTACTACGTACACTACATTTCCTGCTTCATCATATATATCATAGCTGTCAAACCAGGAAAAAAATCTTTGTTTAAACAATAGTTTCATAATTGCATTCCCCTTTTATATATATGTTAATCTATCTAGATTGTATCAAACATACCTTGGTTTTCACTTACAATTATCTTATATTTTCATTAAGTCTTACAAGATTTTGATAACAGATAGCATCCAAAATAATTTCCCCATCCATGTCACCATCAAATTTGAAACTGATTTCAGAAATTGTAGTGAAATCAAAGCTTTCAGCTTGATCAAATGTCTCTTTTGAAAGCATTACCATCTGCATTTGCTGCTTATAGTATTTCCAGATGCATCTGTCAACCTTACCGTATAGTTGATTCCCTCATTGTCCTCTGCAATATCTTCTCTCATATCTGCAATTCGAAACGACAGATAACCTCTAGATAAATCCATCGGCGGCATCTTAACTTGCACATCAGGCGCTTCGCCTTTTTCCCAAGTGCAATCAAGAACATAGTTTTCCGCTTGTGGAACTAACCCCGAGTGGTCAGAATGAACCGTCCACTCTTTCATGCCCTTACAATCCACTTGAATATCTTTTGCATTTCCTATCTTCAAATTTGTGTTCTCATCGAACGAGCATAATTGCACACAAGAAGAGTCCATATAATTTGTCACATATACCGTTTGTGGAAGCTGCTTTTGATATCCTCGGTTATCGATTAATAAGTCTTTATAGGTATCCTTACTTTGTAACGATGCCTTGCAATATTTTCCCGTATTGTCGCTAAAGTCGACATTCTTATACTGCTTTTCCCCCTGCAATCGGTGCCTTCGTTGCATCGTAAGGGCTACACAAATCGAGCATTGCATCCATAGCCCCTTCGCGTTCTACGATTTGTGTCGTATCAAAAGAAGACGTTATAATATCTGCTTTCTCAGGAGCATAAGATAGGTATTCCACTTCATTCGTTCCATTCTCAAGGTACTGCGCAAATCCAGGTATTTCTTGACTACTATATTCTGGCGCCTTTTCTAGGTAGAAGTCGATACGACTCTTCCCAAAGTCATCCTTCGCCCAGAATATTCCAAATGCTCCGATTACCACCACCGAAAATGCAGTAACAACATATCCATATATTTGGCGAAAGCGCTTTGTCTTAATGAATGCCCAAATGCAAGTTCCAAGGGTGCTAACCGCAAGAGACACCAGCAGACTCATAGCAATCGCAGCTAGAAGTGCATGTGCTTGATTTCCAATGAGATTTGAGATTAGTATGAACGCGAAAGACTGAAAAATTCCGCAAAAACATTTCCCCATAAACAGAGCGTCGAAACTAGAACAGATAAGACAATTCCTCCCACGGTTCCTGCTCGCAAGAATTCTTTCGGTCCTCTGGTTTTCTCTGTTATTTTCTTTTTGAGTTGCTTACATTTTTCTTTCATTTTTTCGTATTTTCTCTCATATACTCTCTTTTGTTCTAATCCATATTAAACTTCCTTTACAAATGATACATGTTCTTTTAATTCATAGAATCCATTTTTCTGGTAAAAGGCGTAGGCTGGAACATTTCTTTCTGTTTGTAAAAAGATTTCTTCCATTCCAAGCTCTTTTATTCCCTTTTCTATCTCTTTAAGAAAATAGGTTCCAACGCCATTTCCTTGCTTATCGGTACGTATACATAGTTCATCAATAGAATACTCGGTTCCAGAATACCAATGTTTCACATGCCCCATTGATACACCAATAAGTTTTTGCCCCTCAAACAACCCATATGTTAATGAGTTGCTTTGCCCAACCAAATCCTGCAGATACAAATCAAGCTGCTCTTGATTTGACCAATCGTCATTCCATGGTTCTATTGTGAAAACACTTGTAAATAATTCTTTTATTGCTTCCACGTCATCTATTCCAATTCTCTTGAAGTCATACATTTTATGCAATCCTTTCTTCATTCATCTTTTCCCCAATTTTCCAAACTACTACACTAATATTTGATTTCGTATCTCTCAAGAAAAATCTTATCTTTTTCTACATATACTGTATCTCGATATTCCCCACCATTGGAAAGAATCGTTCTTCGGCTTGCTTCATTTTCTTTCACGCAGCTTAGCCAAACACTTGTGTATCCATATGCTCTGCAAAAATCGATTGCCTTTCTAAGCAGCTTCTTCGCATATCCTTTCCTTCTCTCTGAAGGGCATACGGAATATCCTATCTGGCCCGCGCAATCACGGAAAAATGGATATTTCTCATATTCATGTATCATCTGCATCATTCCAACAATTTTATTGTCCGCTTTGCGTACACACATGATTACGGAGACAGGCGGACGATCCTTAGGTCTCTCCAAAGAAGGATCCGCAAATTCTCTACAATGCTCCACCCAGTCCTCTATGTTCTCACACCTCTTAAGAGATAAACATCCATCGAAATCACTTCCCGCCTCTAGAAGCTCCTTTCGGTATTCCGCAATTTGTTTCGCGTATGTCATACACGGTTCAACATAGAATACCTCTTGTCCCACCTCGCCCATGGATGGGTATTTTTCAAAGTCAAAATCTCCCGTTGGTCCACACACATTTTTGCTTAATGACTGCTTTGTTAGCAATTCTTTTACCGTCGGAGTATCAGAAATATACTCCACACAAAACTTCTCACATACCACCATGGTATCCTTATTTAGTGGCTTTCCCATGCTCTCCAAATCTGGAGCAAAAGCGTCTTCGTGAATTCTTCTCCAGGCTACATCGGTACGTTCCTCTTCTCCCTCGGAATATCCGTGAAAATAGGTAACCTTTGAAAATGGAACAAGGCTTACCTCATAATCGCGCAGAACGCAAACTGCTTCTCCACTGTCAAGAAGAATCACACTATAATCTCCTACCTGTGGAATCGGCTCTTCTTCCTCATTTTCATTATAGGCATCTAGGGGACTCGCCGTACCAAATTTGATACCGTTAAGAACAAGCTGCGCTAACTGGTCCCCCGAAGGACCACCTCCACAAAATGCCCAGCTTTCATAATTTGTTTCTTTATCTACGCCTTTTTTCTCACAAAATTCTTCCCATAATTCTTGTGCGTTCATCCTTTTCCTATCCTTCCCGATTTTAGTGTGTTCTTGACTCTCTTGCCACTTCATAAGCCACATATTCATGGTCAAATTCATAACCAAGTTTTTCAGCTAAATGAACGGAATTCATGTTATGTGCATCCCAGCTTGGATACAACCCTTCCTCCAAACATTGCAATATAAGGGCAGAGCATACGATAGTGGCCAAATGTTTTCTTCGCTCTTCTTTCACCGTATCTACTTCAATTTCAATTCCTTGCTCATACCGTGTGTAGGAAGATGCTCCAGCGACGATTTCTCCCTCCTTCAGGATAACCATGCCTCTTCCCATCTTCAGAAAATGCTCTTTATTATCAAATGACGAGACGAAGTCTGCAGTTACCGGACTCTTTAAGCATTTATCATAAATATCGGAATCAATTTTCCGAAGCTCGTATTCCTCTGGCAGCTTTTCTTTTTTCCTTTGCAATGCCTCGCGATCGAAATGTGTGTCCTTTTTTATTGCATACCGCATTACCTGTTTTGCAGCCGGAAAGCATTCTTCTATTAACTCCGCCCACGCTTCGTTTTGAGGTACCATAATAACAAAACCATCTGGCTTATTCATAACAAGCTCTTTGTCTGTTTCTCCTGCAAAAAAGCCGAAGCACCCCACAAAGGCGAACGCAGACTTTGGATTTTGCAAATCTGTTACGTAGATTTTCCCCATAACCTTTTGCAAGCAGGAATATATTAAGGTTTCTTCCCACCCCTCAAACAAATGCTTTACTTTGTCCATATCCTTTATTTCATATACCATAAAATCACCCCATATTTCCGAATATTTAAGCGCAGCTCCACGCTTGCACTAACTTTCTGTTATAGATAATTGTACTTTACGCCATCACTATCCCATAAGAAATGTGCGCTTCGCATTACTATCCGAATGATAAATTGACTTAAAATAGCATACCACATCGTCTTACATATCCCCAATAGCTCTATATTAATTCTTTCTTAATTTTTAGCTTTACCGATTTGCGCTTATTAAGTTCATGTTCGTAATCTCATGAATCGAGCGCCTGCAAGTCTTGTTTTTCATATCGATTATGGCCTTGTATACTTTTTTTATATTTCCAGCATTTGATGGCATCTTCTAGCTTCTTGTCCTTGTTATCTTCGAAAAAATCTTGGATATAGGTATTATACTCGAACTGCTTATCGATTACGGTCTTACCCTTTTTCTTCTCTTCCATTATATGATAATATGCTTCTATCGCATCCTTATAAGTCTTCCCTGCGTTGCCTTTTAGCCATTTTTGAAAAAGCACATTAAACGAAAATCCTTTTCCAATTTTTTCTTTAAAAAAGGCCCTGTGCTTTTCCGAACACACAAAATTCTCTTCTATTCGAGTATCTTCTGTGATAATTCCTACTTTTGGCGTCTCATTTCGTTTCGCTGATGTCTTTATAACTCTTCCCGTATCAAGGAAACAAGCAATTCTTTCCGTAAGCTCTATTTTTCCTCCTGACGTAGGCAAGTGATTCTCTCTGCAAAAGTGCACCAGTTCCTCTTTCAAATAATAATAACTACGAAACGTATCTCCATCTAACCCATTATGTAACTCAGGTCTCTCACTCATCACTATTTCTCCTTCCATTCGCCTCCGCTTTTTCCCAATTGGGTATTTCGGAAATGATTGTATACCGTCTTTTGAGCCATTCTATAATATCATTTCTAATGTGACAACAGCATGTCACATTAACCTTGCAGGGTGATTCTTTTCGTTCTCCATAATACAAGAAGCCGTGCATAACGCACAGCTTCTTGTTTGTATTCATTCTAATGTAGTTCTTTGCTTTGATTTGTGTTATTAAATCTCTATCCCAAGTCCTATCCGTAAATTAATTTCATAATGTTATCAATTAAAAGCTCTATTGTACTGTTATACGCAATCGCATGCAACTCTTCCCTAGCCTGGGATGTTATTGCTAGTACCTTCATCAAATTTGCAAGCAAAGCGAAATCAACTTTTTCCATGGAAACACCCATCCAGTCAAACAAAATAGCCGAAGCATCCTTCTCTTTTTCCATATCTACTTTCATTGATAATGTCTGAAATAAATGTGCTTCATCCTGCAAATTCATATTCGCATAAACACTATTCTTATTGTCCGCGACTAATTCAATAAAGCGCCGCACCTCAGAAGGTTCCATCTTTCTTTTTCCTTCCATTACCTCTTGAGGAATAAACTGAAGGATCAGCTGTTTCCTTCTATATTGTATCAGCTGGTATATATAATCTTCCTTTGATTCAAAAAATCTGTAAAAGGTTCCTGTCCCTATGTCTGCCGCCTTCGTTATCTTTGGAACGGACATATGAATTACCCCATATTCTTGTAAAAGCGGAAATCCAACACTTAACAATTTTTCCTTTATAATACTTTTTTCTTCCTCTGAAAAAACTCTGACTGGCATCCATTTCTCCTCATCTATCCGATTATTATCAAAGCAAGTGCGCCGTAAGCTCCCAATCCAAGACTTGCAGCGCAACAGCTAGGAGCATCTATAAAAATATCAAGTTTCGTCGCTCTAAAAAGCAAACCAATCACCTGAAATACTACTGGATTTAATGCAATGCACCAAAGTGGGGCTGCCACTATTCCACCGATAATTGCAAATATCATCATACCTGATGGAATAATAACAAGCATAGTATATAAAGTGAAAAACGGCACGTATATTTGTCTAAAAGTCCCATTAATAACCTTTTCAGCGAGTTCAAAGGATGATTCTTTCTTGATAATTTGATACATTGTAGGGCAAAGAGTCAAATAGGTATGAATCATAAATCCCCCCATAGCTCCAATTATCGCAATCGCTCTGAATGTAATTGCAAATACATAATGCGAATCCATCATCAGATTGGAAAGAGCAAGTACCCCACAACAATACAGCGGAACTGCAAACATCGCTAAGATTGTTGACACAACAAATCTATAATGAGGCATCTCCTCCCACATGCTGTCTATCACTTTCAAATTACCAAGTTTTTTATTCTTTGGTCCCTTCAAATCTAAAAGCAAATCCGCAACTGCACATAGCAAGCCGCCAACAATTCCCCCAAAAGCTAGTACTGTATTTCCCATTATTTCTTTTCCTCTTTTCTCTTGTGAACGTTTTTGTATTTCATTCACTTATTTTAGTACAGCTTTTTCTCATTGTCAATATTCATAACACATCTCAAATCAAACGATTAAAAAAGCATAAGAGGCATTAATGCCCCTTATGCTTTTCTAATCGTTTCTGCTGTTTCAGTTCAAACAATCGCTGTTCTTCTGCTTCTTTTTGCGCTTTGCTTCTTACCTTTCGCTCCTGTTTGTTCTGTTCCTGTTGTAATTTTAGCGCCTCCAGAGACTTTGTGCCAACACCGGTGTTTCGCAACAGTTTTTTAGCCTCACGCTGCGCTCTTTTAGGATTCTTTTTTGTTTCCTTCACAACAGTTGTCACAGCTGGACTGAATCGCAAGCTATCGTAGTTATTTAAGATAAATTCCTGTATCTCATAATCCTTTGGTTCTGCCCCAAAAGTCACCTTACATACAGACATTTTTTCATTTTCAATACGTTCGAAAATCCCTATCCAAAATGGATTCTCAAAATATACGGTTAGTTTGCCTATTACATTGCCCATAAATAATCCCTCCTAGAATTTTAATGAGCAAAGAATGGACAACCCGGAGGGGCAGGTTACTTACCATAGTATTACTATGACGGCCGGGCTACCTACCGGCTCTAGTATATCATATGATATACATTGCGTTTTTATCTTTGCATATATAATCAGTCTTATGACTAGATTAATATAATAGAATTTCTTTCGCTCAAAAAGCGAAAAATATATGCTTATCGTATCATAGAAATGCCGTTACTTAAAGGACTTTTTTCAGGAATCTTCTATTCCTATAGCCTCATCGTCCCCTATACCAAGCAAAGATATATAAAATATGCCAAATAGCACAATAGCATAATACTTCCGCCTCTTCTACTTAGTCTCCTGCTTGGACACACACATAAGAGTAATAGTACTCCAGAAAGTATTACAACAACCGAATCAACCATAAACTTTGTATCAAAGGAAATCGTTCTTATAAAAGAAGTTGTTCCTACTATGAATAGAATATTAAATATATTACTTCCCACAATATTTCCGATTGCGATGTCAGCATTCCCTTTTCTTGCCGCTGCAACAGAAGTAAATAATTCTGGAAGTGATGTACCAAGTGCAACAATTGTTAGACCTATAAATCGCTCGCTTATTCCAACAAGCCTTGCTATCTCCGTGGCTCCATATACAGTAATCTTACTTCCCAGAATAATTGCAATTAGTCCACCAATAATGTAAAGCATTTGTCGTATGCCACTCGCATGCTGCCCCTCTGGCTCTTTTTCTTTATTCTTTTTCGCATTTCTAAACAAATATATAAGATAAATAATAAATGCTATCCATAAAATTCCCCCATCCAAGAAGTTCATTTTTTTATCATAGCCTAGTAGGAGAAATAGTATCGAAGAAACTATCATATATGGAATTTCAACTATGACTGTAGATTTTGCAACAGCAAGCGGAATTATAACTGAAGATAATCCTAAAATAATAAACGTGTTTAGAATATTACTTCCTACAATATTTCCAATTGTAATATCTGCGTTTCCAGAAATTGCAGCTGTAATACTAACAGCAGCTTCCGGCGCGCTTGTTCCCATTGCAACAATTGTAAGTCCTATGATAAGCTGCGGAATTCCTAGACGCAATGCAATTCCTGCGGCGCCATCTACAAAGAAATCTGCGCCTTTTACCAATAAGCCAACCCCTACAATAATGAAACAGCTATATATAAATATATGCATTTACTCCATGCCTCCTTCCACAATCACTTATCAGCGCCTTCTTCCATTTCATTTTCATTCCTATTTTTCTTTTCTGGTCCATTCTCAATCCACCAGGCAAATACACTAGCTACAATAAGAACAATCCCAGCAATTACGATTACTAAATTATCTAACATTTTTATTTCCTCCATTTTTTGCACGCAAAATAGACCTATGATATTCTCATAGGTTAATAACCGGGAAATATTAAGCTTTTTGACCGTCCTTGTTGTGAATATACCTTACTATGAATCTGTCACTACGATTAATCTGATTATCATGCAGATTCAAAAAGGCTAAGAAAGCAAAGAAAAGTAATGAATTTAAACAAATGCTCATGAAATAATTCGCAATTGTATCCACACTATTCTTTCTTATAGACAGTTGCCTAAACAGAGCAACTTGTGAAACTCCAGCTGTTATTTCCTCTGTGGAAATAACCTCATCCAGATTTGACGTTTTAGACACATAACCCAAATTACTAATTGGAACATCACTATCTTTATATGAAGTGAAATCTCCTCCAAATCCACATAAAGAGCATAATAATACCACAGTAAGCATCCATGCTGATATGAACTTCATATTGCGTTTGCTAATCATCTTCGGCATTACTATCCTCCTCTAATATTCCATTGAAAATTTGCTCAAACCCTTCTCGAAGAAATTCCTGTTTCGTAAGACCAGCTTCCCGTTTTATGTATTCCTCCTTTTGATCAGCCAATTTAATGAGACCGGAAATCATTCCCCATATTTGAAATGTTAATACAAAATAATTGGAGCAATCCCTAATTTCATTCTTCCTTACTCCACATTCAATAAATCTGGCTATCATTGCGTTAATCTCCTCCCCAACCAGATACGTCTGTCCCAAATACTCATCCTGCTTTTCGTCAAAATCTATACTAATATACTCTAGTGATCGATCAAAAAAGCACGGGGAATCTTGTTGAAAATCAGTCAATGCAAAGCAGATTCCCAAAAATGTTTCTCGACTGTTCCCTTCTTTTTGTAGCACTTCTGAAATCACAGTCTTTAACCCAGACATGCTTCTCAATTCCAAAAATGATACTATATCATTCTTATTTTTAAAATATGCATAAAGCGTTGCTTTGCTATACCCTGCTGCCTTTGCTATGTCATCCATCGAGGTACTTTCTATTCCCTTTCTGCCAAAAAGCATCTCTGCCTGATCTGCTATTCTATTTTGGTGTACACTTGGATCTTCCTTTTTTCTTCTTGCCATATTAGTTCCTCTAATTATTCTTTAGCGCATTTTCACATGCTTTCTTAATAACCAAACTGCTATTTGTAGCCGAAGAAATCGCATCTACATCAATTCGACTTTCCTATAACATCCTATTCACTATCATTTCCGCTTTTTTTCCTCTTTCATTATTATGTTCTAGGATTTCAATCTTTGCAACCCTACGATCCGTTACAGTCACCCGAACCTTTACATAAATATATCCCGAAACGATTCCCATACTACAGCCTCTCAATTATCTTATCTATTTTCTTTTTCTGCTTATCCAAAGAGTTCTTATTTGCTCCTGTGTTTGTTAAAACTACTGTTCCTGCTTTTTTAACACCTGCCGTTTTGAAAAACTCTCTCGTTGCTCTAATCGCTCCACCTGTTTGTCCGCAAACTTGAGCAAAAAAGAAAGGCGTATGACACGCAGTAATGAAAAGATATCTTTTCCCCTGCAATCTTGGTTTTGGAAACTTATCTGTCTCCTCCATAGCTGCACCTAAGAGTCTATCAAATAAATTCTTAACTACAGCCGGTACATTGGCCCAATATACCGGTGCAGCCAGAATAATCAAGTCCGCCTCCTTCATTTTACTTGTAATTTCTGGCATGTCATCTGATTTAAATATGCACTCGTGGGTCTCTAAACATTTTCTACATCCTTTACAATAACCAATATTCTTTTCATAGAGATTTACATATTCTACTTCATATCCTGCCGAAACCAATTTTTCACTGGTATATTTTAATAAAATCGTAGTAAATCCAGTATTTCGAAAGCTTCCCTGCAAGGCAACCGCTTTTCTATTTTGATTATTCATTGATCCATCTCCCTTTGTTAATTAAACTAATAAGTTTAATTAACTACATTTCAAAGAATAAGTCAAGAAGAAAAATGTAGCATACTCGATATATTTTTTCTACAATCTTATATTCTTTGACGCACCACGCATCCCACTCGGAATGCCAATACTACAATTTGGGATAAAGAACCCCCCGGAAATTCTGGGTTTCCGAGGTTTTCTGTTCCTATGAGGTTCTATTTCTTCACTGGAATCCACAATTCACAAAATAGTCCCTCTCGTCCCTTTTCAAAGTAAATCTCATAATCTGAGGCCTATATTGCTATTCGTTTCCCTAATAGTAACCCCAGTATATTCAACGCCATTATTTTTAGTACATGTTTGAATAACCACATCTACAGTGCCGTTTCGTTCTCTCAACAAGTTTTGAATCTGTTGAGTAAACTCACTAAATTCCATAAAAAAATCTCCTTCCTTATAATTTGGAAGGAGATTATACCTCTAAATAATCATCGTTTCAGCCTCATATCATCATTATATGAAATCTATCCACGCCCTAATTTACGCACGCCTATTTACCCTGCGCAGGAATGCGTAAATCTTTTCGAATGTTATCATATTTTTTATACTGTTTTAGTAGTTTTCATTATTGGCCAAATCTATTCTATTTTAGTTATCTTCTACCCATCAAATACACTGGGAAGCCCATTTTATGGCATTTAAAGGTTGTTTTGTTGCCTACGTGTGTCGTACCCACTGCTTCTACGTTCCACTTCGGTCCGCGCTGAGCAATGGTCCACCGGACCATTAGCGCCTCAGGGCTGTGGAATGACACCGGTAACAAGGTAGCCTTATTTATTACTATCTTTTACCTACTATTGATTACTAAACATTTTCATATAAAAATCATATGCAAAAGCACATTCATCACCTGCTAATCCTGTTTCTTTTGCCAGATACTGTACCGCTTCATGTTTGTTGGCAAATCTTTTTAACATCAAAGTAACTTCAGAAATAATCTTTAGGTAGCTATGAAATTCTTCAAAGCTTACTTCTTTTGAAGAAGAATCATATAACCTATGTTCCAGCATGATAAGTAGATTGTCGTCTGCAACATTTTTATAATTATCGTCATTCACATACCCTCCAGCAAAAAGTTCGTTAATTGATATATGTAACAAATCACAAAGCAGTCTATATAAACTCGCATCGGGTAAACATACTCCATTTTCCCAATTTGAAACAGAGCGGTCTGTCACACCAAGTTTTTCTGCCAACTCCACTTGTGTCATATGATTTCTTTTTCTGCACTCCGCGATGAATGCTCCTATTTTCTTTTGATTCATATATAACCAACTCCCTTTTTTATTTCAAATAATAAACTATAAAAGTTGCAAAGTACACGAAACAAAACTTGAATAGTATAATGGTATATTAGAATCTAGTGATTCTCTTTAAATTACAATTTTCAGAGTTACCCATCTGACGGCTTAAACTGAAATTGAACTAAGTCGCTGCGCGACGGCCTGCGAGGGCTATGGCATAGCGGCTTTTCTTTTTGAAAAGGCAGTAGATAGTAACCTCATAATAAGGTATTGTTAAAGTTACCACACCAAAACAATTCAATACTACCACTGCCTATGACAAGATTACCATTGCTTCATCTTCATAGCAAGATGATTTATAAAAATCGTGAACCTCCATGAAGGTAGTGTGTTCCTTATCGCTACTATAATCATGGAGGTTTTATTTATGTATGAAGAATACTATGAAGAAATCAAGCAGGAATGCCTGATTAGAAATCTTAGACCGTCTACTGCTGATGTTTATTTCGCTCAGATAACGGTCTTTTTGCGCTGGACTGGAGATAAAAATCCAGATGACTTAACTTTATCTGATGTCCGAAATTATATAAGTTATCTCAGATTAGAAAAACATCTTTCCACTAGCTACTGCAATGGAATTAATTCTGCCTTAAGATTTTTCTACAAGTTTATTTTACGAAAAAAATGGGATGCTGATGAGGTTCCTAGAATGGTTCTGGATCGTGAGCTTCCAAAAGTACTGACGCTTGAAACCATTGAAAAACTAATTGATACTGCCACAGAGACGAGGAATAAAGCTATCATCGCATTACTTTATTCTTCTGGACTTCGTGTTGGTGAACTATGTCGTCTTGCACCCGGAGACATATATATGAGTACCATGCAGGTACATGTACGCCACGGCAAAAATCATTGTGATCGATGGACCATACTTTCTCAAACAGCTTTGGATTTGTTAATTCAGTACTGGCATGAGTATCCTATGAAGCGTGATTATCTTTTTGTTAGCTTGAAGTCACCTTATTCCAAGCTGAATACAAGCGGTGTTGAGATAATGCTTAGAAAAGTTAGTAAAGCTGCAGGACTTGAAACAGTTAATCCACATATGCTGCGTCATTCTTTTGCTTCGCATATGGTTGAACATGATGTCTCAACCGAAATGATACAGGCTATGCTCGGACATCGTTCCCCCGCTTCTACCAATCTATATATGCATGTTTCCAATAAATCACTTATGGGTATCAAGAGTCCGCTTGATCATCCTACCAAGAAAAAGAGAGGTAGGAAAAAGAGAAATGGATGATATCACTATTCAGGATGTCTTTGAAAGATTCCTTCCTGAGTATGCAGAAAGCAAGAACTTTTCTGATAGGCAGTATCTTACTGTCAAGTGCATTCAGGCTTGCCGTACTGCAGAAATGGGAGCACATGTAAGTGAGTGTGATTCCTGCCATAATACATACATTCATTATAATTCCTGCAAAAACAGACACTGTCCCATGTGCCAGGGAATGGATGTTGATGTTTGGATTGATAAGCAGCAAGAGAATGTATTGAACACTCCATACTTTCATACTGTTTTTACAATACCTGAAGAACTGTATCCTTTGGTGTATTCGAACCAAAAACTTCTGTATGATGCTCTTTATCATGCTGCCAATAAAACACTTACTGAGCTTTCTACTGACACTAAATATCTCGGAGCACAGATTGGATATATCTGTGTACTGCATACCTGGGGCTCACGAATGAATTACCATCCCCATTTACATACGATTGTTCTTGGCGGTGGACTTGATAAGAAAAATCATTGGAAAGATAAGAACGGAAAACTGTTCTTTCCTGTAAAAGTGATGTCTGCCGTTTTCAAGAAGTATTATCTTCAAGAATTAAAGAGCCTTTGGAATGATAACAAGCTTGAGTATCATGGATCCGCTGAATACTTGAAAAATCATTATGCGTTTAAAGAACTACTAGATAACCTCTTTAAAAAGGATTGGATTGTATATACCAAGGAAGCTTTCAATGGAGCTCAGTCTGTAATTAATTACCTTGGTAGATATACCCATAGGATTGCAATTAGTAACCGAAGAATTGAAACTATAAAAGATGATGATGTCATCTACAAAGCGAAGGATTATGCCAATGGTGGAAAAATGGCTCCTATATCTGTTAAAGGAACTGAGTTTATTCGCATGTTTCTAATGCATGTACTGCCGAAAGGTTTTGTAAGAATCAGGCATTATGGTCTGTTATCCTGCCGAAACAAGGCCGAAAAGATGACTCTTTGTAGAAATCTTCTTGGTTGTGAACAGTATATTTCCAAGCTCAGAGACAAAACCACTGCCGAAAAGATTCTTATTCTTTACAATCGCGATATATGTAAATGCAGATACTGTGGCGAGCCAGTTCATACTTATAAAGTTTCTGGTAGATATATGCTTTGTTAAAACAAACAATCACATATTTTCGAATCGGCCTCTA
>JAZUHO010000136.1:0-8532 GCA_045641745.1 Agathobacter sp.
AGTGTAACCGCAAACATTTCACTTACCGTTGTACAAAACACATTAGCTTCCATCTCTTATACAGGAACCTTGGCAAAAGCTTCCTATGTGTTTGGGGAAACCTTCGCCCTTAATGGACTAACCGTAAACGCAAATTATTTAGACGGAAGTTCTTATGACATTACACAAAATGTTGTTTATAATTCTACACTTAGCGTTGGACAAACAAATGTTACCTTGTCGTATACAGATGTAACAGAAAAAACATGTAGTGTGCCTATCACCGTAGCCAAAGCGCCAACTACAGTAAATCCAATTGAAAAATCCTATTATTTCTTTGAAGAAAAAGATGCCGAGTTGATTGACTTATCTAAAGTTTTACCAACTGATTGTGGAACGGCAACCTACACACTCGTTGAAGGTTCCTTAGTAGCAAACGGCGCAGAAAATGCTATAGCATTAATTTCCATTACCAATGGAAAAGCCCAATTAAAACTGGAAAAAATGGATCATTATGTAGAGGATACGAGCTTATCCTTCCAGGTATTAATTATAAGCACCAATTATGAGGATGTAACTCTTTCTATCACCATCCAGCGAAGTGCATGTGATCATCCACAGGAAATGGAAAAGGAAGAGATTACTGTAGAGCCAAGCTGTACACAGAAAGGCTACAAGAACATTATTTGTCTCAAATGCCAGAGTATAAAAGAAGCAAATATTCCAATTGAAGAGCTCGGACACAAATATGGAAAACCAGTCTTTACTTGGAATGAAACTTTTGACGAAGCAAAAGCAGAATTTAACTGTGTTAGATATGGATGTAACGACGAGCAAGAAAATCATACAAAAACAGTAAATGCAACAATTAAGAGTACTACAAGCGGAAAAACAACAACATACACCGCAGAAGTAAAATTAGGCAACAGTATTTACACTGAGAAGAAATCTGTTGTTAGTACAGGAAATGTCAACGAAAGACTCGTTATTAGCACCGGAATTTCAAATATTCCTGTTTCTCTTGTAGACGCAAACATAAACACAGAAGCAAAAATCGAAGCAAAAATGAAGACAACTGTAGAAAAGTCAGAGAAATTCCAAAACGCAGAAACCAAATTATTCGATGTAGAGCTTCAAACATATGATGAAACCACACAGAAATGGAATGTAGTCACCGCAGACAAATTCCCTACCGAAGGACTAAAGGTAACTATTCCATATCCAGTTGGACTTGATAAAGACCAATATAACTTTATGATTTCTCATATGTTTACGGTTGCCCTCAACGGATGCGTACCTGGTGATGTAGAAACACCAGAGGTAACAAAGACAGAAGATGGACTTGCTTTTACAGTTAATAGCTTATCTCCAATTCTTGTTGCTTGGAGCCCAATCTCCGTAGATACACCAGCGCCAAGTGCTCCACCAACCGATAAAGCAACCGATACTTCTTCTCCAAAAACTGGTGATCCATACCATGCATGGGTTTGGGTTATGATCATTCTAGCAGGACTTGGAATATTCGGTTATGGAGTTCGTCAAAAAAGAAAACAGACAATGTAATATACTTTCTATAGAGCTATAGGAAAGACCAACGAATGCCGTGATATGCAAGAAATTGATATCACGGCATTTCTAAAAACTTCTATGAGAACTATACGTTGCGAATTTTTATGCCAAAGTGTATAATACTAAAGTACTAATCCGTGTTTAAGGAGGCCTATATGAAGAAAAAGAATACAATAGAACAACGTTTAAAGTCGATGTTTTCCTTTAGTAATGGAATGCTAGCAATAAATAGTGGTATACTGATCATTTTTCTGCTTATTATTGCTGTAAATGTATCGAATTTTTATCATGTCCAATTAGTTACAGAAACCTATCAGATGGAAATTAGAAAAGACGTGCAGACGATAAATAAGAGATTATTGTTTGCATTAGCCTCTAATGATGCTGAAGTTACCAAAGCACAGGCAGAGGATTTAGAAGGACGATTCCAAAAAATTCAAGGTTACATCAGTACCATTGTTTCCAATTTAAATGCCCAGGGATTAGAATCAGAGCTAACAAATAATTGGAAGGCATTTGAAGATGCTTCCAATGAATTATTGAGCTATGTTAGCAATGGAGAACTTAATGAGGCTTTGAATTATTATAATACGTCGTATAATGATATTTCAGAAAAGCTTGCAGATACTTTGGATTTAACTGGAAACATGGCATCAAGTGCTATTGATGGAAAGTACAAAACCATTTTAACCATTACACTTATGTCAGTTTTCGTTGCAATTGTTATCTACATTATTTCGTTTGTAACAAGTACAAAGAAATCGAAACAATTAATTCGTGATATTATAGCTGATCTTTCTGTTTTAGAAAAAGCATCCGAGGAAATTGCAAATGGAAATGTTCACGCAATAATTGATTACGATACTGATAACGAAATTGGAAAAGTAGCAGTTCAGCTTAGAAATGCAATTCAGTCAATGGGCTCGTATATCGATGATATTGAAGCTGTTATGTCAACCATGGCAAATGGAAATTTTGATATAGAATTTACAAGAGATTTCGTGGGCGATTTTAGAAATATCGAAAGTGCAGTGGAGCAGTTCTCTGAACAGATTTCTACGAGCATGACTGAAATCATGAACGTATCCGAACAGGTATCTGGTGGTGCGGATCAAATATCCGGAGCTGGACAATCGCTTGCCGAAAGCTGTACGGATCAAGCAAATATTGTTGATGATTTATCTGGAGAGGTAAAGGATATCACAGATAGGATTTCACAGAATGCAGTAGAAGCGGGAACCATTAGTAAAGAAGTTGATTCTATTACAAATGGAATAATTGCTGGAAATGCAAGAATGCAGGATGTTGTAAATGCAATGAAAACTATTAATGACACCTCTCGCGAAATTAGTAAGATTATTGATACCATTAATAATATCGCGGATCAAACAAACCTATTATCCCTTAACGCCTCCATTGAAGCTGCAAGAGCTGGAGAAGCTGGAAAAGGTTTTGCCGTAGTTGCCAACGAGGTAAGTTCACTAGCCGGTCAAACAGTCGAGGCTGCCAAAAATACTACCCAGCTTATTGAAGCATCTTTACATGCTGTCGATGAAGGTATGAAAATTGCTGACAGCACAGCCGAAACCCTTAATACCATGGTTGCACAGGTTAAAGGAATTTCTGAAAAGGTTAATGAGATTGCTCAGGCATCCGAAGAACAGGCACACGCAGTCAAACAATTGGACGTACACATTTCAGATATTGCTTCTGTTGGTGAAACAAATGCAGCAACCTCTGAAGAAAGTTCTGCATTAAGTATGGAATTAAATAGTCAGGCAGATTCCTTAAAGAATCTAGTAGGACAATTCAAATTGAAAAATAATTAATACCTATGGTATATAACAATAGCTGTTACAAAGCTCCTTATTCAGGATTTTGTAACAGCTATTTATTTAATCTAGCAGATAAACATCTCCATATTTTGATTCAAAGTCAGCCTTGGTTGCAGGTACTTTGATTTCTCCACTAATCAATTGATTCTTTACAGCTTCAACAGCTTTTAAAACAGATGGGGAAATGTAATCTATGGTTGGAGCGATATCCACTCCACCCGTATTGATGTCGTAGCTTTGAACCCCACCTTTGAATATTCCAACTACAATCTGATTCACAACATTGTATACCGCGTTATCTACTCGCTTCATAGCGGAAGTAATAACCGTTCCCTCTGCAACTGCATGCTGATCAGAATCTACGCCAATAGCGAATATTCCCTTATCCTTGCAGGCATTAATTACTCCAACACCAGTTCCACCAGCGGCATGGAAGATAACATCTGCGCCTTGGCCAATCATATTGGAAGCATCTTTATATCCAAGCTCCAAATCACCAAAGGAATCTGCATTTGCTTGCAATATTTTGGCTTGCGGATTCGCATCAAGAACACCAGCAAGATATCCATAACCAAATAAATTCATGGTTTCAGAGGCATTTCCGATTTCAAATCCAACAACATTTGATTTTGAAGTTAATCCGGCTACACATCCAACCAAATAGGAACATTGCTCTTGTTTAAACATCAGACATTCCACATTTGGTAAATCAGCGCATGCCGCGTCATCAATAATTGCAAATTTCTGTTCTGGATGGGCAATTGCAGCTTCCTTCGTGGCATCCGCTAGCATAAATCCAACGCAGATAATCAAGTCACATTTTTCTTCAATAAAGGCGTTTATATTTGGGGTATATTCCCCTTCTTTTTCGGTTTCTTTGTATTCCCCCTTAATTCCCATGTCCTTCATTGCTCTTTGAAGACCTTCCCAGGCAAGCTGGTTAAATGAGCCATCATTCACGCCTCCAACATCAAGCACAATTCCTATTTTGATATCGGATGGGTTTTTAAGTTCATTACTGTAAGATACACTGGATTCTGTATCATTCTCCGTCGTAGGGGTATCTTTTTTTGCATTAGATGCAGAACATCCTACTAAGGTGAACGACATTACTGCAGCAATTAGTATAGAAAATAGTTTCTTTCTCATTCTTGTACCTCCTTCTCCTCAAATACACTGGCGCTTCGTTTTAGTTCGGAGGCTATAATCTTGTTCTCCTTTGTTTCTGAAGTAATGCTGTTGAACAAGGTTGTTAATGTAGTGACCTCATTTGCTGTAGAAGTAATTCCCTGTGTTGTCTGTATAACTTCTTCATTAATATCTTGAACAATTTGCGTCATTCGCTTCATATTCTTATTTAATTCCACTGTGCTACGGTTAAATTCACCCATGCTCTCATCAATATAGGCAGCATCAGAGCTGTATTGCTTGCCTGCATTAACAAAGCTTTCATAATCAGCAATTACATGCTCATCTATATATTCTGTAATTTTGCTAGCATTGTCGATAAGCTCCGTAACAGACGCAATCACATGCTCATTAATTTCCTGAATGTTATTTGCTGTCTCGCGACTAGAATCTGCAAGCTGTCGAATTTCATCTGCAACAACAGCAAATCCTTTTCCTGCTTCTCCGGCTCTCGCAGCTTCAATAGAAGCATTTAATGCAAGTAGGTTTGTTTGACTAGAAATACTTAAGATTTCTTCTGTAAGAGATTTAATTTTTTCTACGCTTTTACTGTCTTCAATCGCTTGTGTCAGTGATACCTCAATACTTCCGATAATTGAAGTAGTTTCCTGCTTATTATGAAGCGCATTTTTCTCTAGGCTTTCGGCACGCTCAGCCATCTCATTTGCATATTGATGAATGGAATTTGCGGATTCTGAAATAGATACAGTGTCTGTTTCAACAGCTTCAATATCTACATTCATGACCTTTATGGATTCCGAAAGATTCTGCATATTCTGCGACATTTCATTCATGACATCCGAGATCGTAATTACACTTTCGTTTGAGTGATCAATATTTTTAGCCATAAGCATGGCAGAATCATCCATTCTCTTTGTATTATGGGAAATACGGCTAATGATACTTTCAAAGTTTAATAGTAAAGTATTAAAGCCTTTTCCCACCATACCAATTTCATCCGTTCCAGCTTGATTAAGACGAATTGATAAATCGCCTTTTCCTGCTTCGATGGATTGCATTAAGCGCTCGATATCTTTAGAAGTTTGATTCAATGGTGCAATAATTTGCTTAAAGATAATGAATAGGGCAATTACGGCAATAACTAATACAATTACCATAATCACTAACTGAAGTGTTCTTGAACTATGGTAAGTCGTTGCAAGATAGTGTTCGCTATTAATAGCATTTTGCGCTTTGATATCTTTAAGTTTTGCAATGCTTTCTTCTGATGCTGTGGCATATTTCGTAAAGTCTCCTTCCGAGATATGTACTGCAGCGGATGTTAGATTTGCACTGCAAAGCGTAATAATATAGCCTTCTGCATTCAGAAAGTTTTTGTAATCCTCTCTAAAGTCGTCTAACAACGCTTTTTCCTCATCACTAGTGATAATTTCGTCTAGTTCCTTTAAGTCGGCATCAATTTCGTGCACCTCATTTACGATACCAGACTGATTTGCCGAAATATTCTCTGGAGCAGTAATAGACGACATCGAATACTTAAGAATCGATTCTACACCTGATTGAATTTCTGT
This sequence comes from Agathobacter sp., assembly GCA_045641745.1. GTDB lineage: Bacteria > Bacillota > Clostridia > Lachnospirales > Lachnospiraceae > Roseburia. Next base: position 6,104 of record JAZUHO010000136.1, read on the forward strand.
AACTAACAAAGCGGCTCGTTCATCCTTCGATACAACCTGATTTACGTTATTGTAGATAACGGTCCCACTTGTGATTCCGAGAATCGAACCAATGCAGGCTACAACTGCGAGTACAGCTACGGCTGCACCTAACTTAATTTTAATACTGACATTATTTAACATTTTTTGCCTCCATATAGATAAATTACAAGTACAAGTGATTCTTTTTACATAAATGTCAAATAAAACTAATACTTACTTCCTATATTATATAATCAGAAATAGCGGAGTTCAACAAAAATCTCTTGTTCTAATAGGAGATATGATACATTTTGTTTTTTAAATTCGTTTTCCTAATAACTATTAAAAAGATATAAAGTATTGTATAATTAAAGTAGTTTAGAATTTGGATACGAAACATACCGAAAAAGTTATGAGGGGAGATTTATGTTACTTAACGTCGATGAACTACCACTAGATGAATCAGATAAGGATCTTCTTAGAAAAGAAGAAATACGGTTTGTTCTTCAGCCTATTGTATATCCTGATGGCAAAACAATATTTGCATATGAAGTGCTTATGCGGCCGAAAAATAAATCACCAATGGAGCTAATTGATGAGTACGCGCATATAGGAAAGCTACATGTTCTGGAAGTTGCCTCTGCATTTGGGGCATCGGCAATAGAGGTAGAAAGAAATTTATCTGTTCCCGTCACAATAAATTCGTTTCCCTCTGAAATATTAACTTCGTATGAACTAGAGATGCTACAAAAATTATATGGATGTAATACAAATGAGGCGATGACTGAGCTTTTAGAGTACCCTCATTTTGACGAAGAATTATGGTTAAGAAAAAAAGAAGAATTTAATAAATATCAAGTAAGACCAATCGTGGATGATTTTGGTTCAGGACTTAACAATTTGAAAATTGTTGACATAATAGAGCCACAAATTGTAAAGTTTGATAAAGCATTGATATCCGGAATCGATCATGACAAAAATAAGCAAGAAAATTTTAAGTACTACTGCGAAGAAATTCACAGACGGGGTATTAAGGTGCTGGCAGAAGGCGTTGAAACGGCGGAAGAATTCTTGTATTTAAAAAATTGCTGTGTAGATTTATTTCAAGGGTTCTATTTCGGAAAACCAGAATAAAATAAGAGGGGGTTAAAAGTCGAAAATATTACTAACCAAAATGTATAGAAATACACAAAAATAGGACTAGAAATAATTGCGAGGAAGTGTGTTATGAAAACGAAAAGCAAAAAAATGATTCCCATTGCAGCTATCTCATGTATTGTCGTGATAGCTGCCCTTTTTGTTGAAAAAGAAGTTTTTCCAACGACTGCTATCAGTGGGAATCCCAAAAGGTTACCACTGCAGTTTGGACAGGAGAATGCATCTGTAGCTCAGTATGAAAACGGCGCATTTCTTCTAGATTAAAGCAAGTGTTTCTCTGGATGATTATCTATTCTATATTTGGTTAGTGCTTCAGACTGTTTGAATTCTTCAGAGAATGCCGAGCATAATGTTTGTATATTGTCGAAAGATCCTCATTCTTTATAATCGAGATATTTGTAAATGCGATACTGCGGTGAACCTGTGCATACCTATAAGGTTTCTAGTAGATATATGCTTTGTTAACAGGTCTAAACTTACATTTTTTAATTGGCCTCTACTGGAGGTCTATTTGTCGTGCAACAAAACAGAAATCACCATAAACCGTGGTGATTTTATAAGACTTCCTACATAATTCAAGTAGGAAGCAACGGATTGAAAATCCATAGGTAGTGGCTTCGATGACGCGACGTTAGTTCAATGCGGCCAAATCGGTCTGCAAGCATGTAGTCAGTGGTAGCCACTATTCTTTTGAGTTTGAGACCGATTGTAACCGAAAGAATTTTCCTATTTTAATAATAGTGAAAAATAGTGTAAAAATTAGTAGAGAAAGGTGCTTCAAAAGAAAAAATTGGTTTTAGAGGACCTATGCCACTAGGGGTGTTTTTTGCTGTATATGATTCTAAAACCGGTAATCCAGATTATACTCCACCCGAATACATTGATATCCCTGAATAGATAGATGAACCGGTTGAATATGTGAACACAACGGATGATCATCCTTTACTTGTTGCTGCAGTAGTACATTATCAGTTGGTTACGATTCATCCTTTTGAAGATGGAAACGGAAGAACAGCAAGGTTGTTATCAGGATATATTTTAGATTTGAATGGATATGGGTTTAATGGAATTGGTTCACTTGAAGAATATTTTGCTTATGATATTGATGAATATTATGACTCAATTCAGATGGGACTACCAGCTTTGTATTATTCAGGGCGAGAGAATCCACCGCATCCAGAGATTTGGATAAACTACTTTTTGAGAATGGTTCTTCTTTATTCAAATAAGGTATGTGATTTGCAAAGTAGCTCTAATGAAGCTGATGTGGA
>JAZUHO010000137.1:0-3352 GCA_045641745.1 Agathobacter sp.
ACAGGTAAAGGAGTATGAATCTGTAATAAAGAAACGTACAGAGCATATCCCGCTCCAGTATATTACGGGAGAGCAGGAATTCATGGGACTACCATTCTATGTAAATTCCAGTGTGTTGATTCCGCGACAGGATACGGAAACCTTGGTGGAGCAAGCGATTAAAAGAGCATATCCAGGCATGCGTATTCTTGATATGTGCACGGGGTCCGGTTGTATTATCATTAGCATTCTTAAAAATGTGAAGGAAGTAGAAGGCCTTGGCATTGATATTTCAAAACAAGCGCTTGTGGTCGCAAAAGAGAATGCAAAAAGAAATGAAGTGCCTGTTACCTTTGAGAGAAGTGATTTGTTTGAGAATGTTACGGAACAGTTTGATATGATTGTTTCAAATCCGCCGTATATTCCAACAAAGGACATTGCGACTCTTATGCCTGAGGTGGCAGAATTTGAACCAATCACGGCATTGGACGGAAAAGAGGATGGCCTTTATTTTTACCGCAGGATTGTGGAACAAAGTGCAGAATATCTAAGATCAGGTGGATACCTGTTGTTTGAAATAGGCTGTGAACAGGGAGCAGACGTATCAGAGATGATGCGACAGGCCGGTTATACAGAGGTTGAGGTAATAAAAGATTTGGCTCATAACGACAGAGTTGTCGTTGGAAAGAAGGAGTAATATGTTTGATAAGTTAGAAGATACCCTACGTCATTATGAAGAGCTCATGAATACATTGAGCGAGCCAGATGTGGCAAGCGATAGCAATCGTTTTCGTAAATTAATGAAAGAGCAAGCGAATCTTGCTCCAATTGTTGAGGCATATAAAGAATACAAAGGCTGCAAGCAGAATATTGAAGATTCTCTTATGATGTTGGATGAGGAGTCTGATGATGAGCTCCGCGAGATGGCAAAAGAGGAATTAAACGAGTCTAAAAAGAGAGTGGAGGAATTAGAGCAGGAGCTTAAGATTCTTCTTCTTCCAAAGGATGCGAACGATGATAAGAACGTAATCGTGGAAATCCGTGCAGGTGCAGGTGGAGAGGAAGCTGCGCTTTTTGCCGCAGAGATTTATCGTATGTATGTGCACTACGCAGAAGGTCGTGGCTGGAAGGTTGAGACCTTAGAAGCAGAAGAAACTGGAATTGGTGGAATGAAGTCCGTAGACTTTATGGTGAATGGTGACAACGCCTACTCTATTTTGAAATATGAGTCAGGAGTACACCGTGTACAGCGTGTTCCTGAAACAGAATCACAGGGAAGAATTCAGACCTCTACTTGTACCGTAGCAGTTATGCCAGAGGCTGAGGATGTAGATATTCAGATTGATGAGAAGGATATTCGTATCGACGTTATGAGAGCGTCTGGAAATGGTGGACAGTGTGTCAATACCACAGACTCTGCGGTTCGATTAACTCATTATCCAACCGGAATTGTTATTTACTCACAGACAGAGAAATCACAGATTCAGAATAAAGAGAAGGCATTTGCTTTACTTCGTGCAAAATTGTATGACTTAGAGTTACAGAAGAAACAGGATGCAGAATCCGCTGCAAGATTAAGTCAGATTGGTACTGGTGATCGTTCGGAGAAGATTCGTACCTACAACTTCCCACAGGGACGTGTAACGGACCATAGAATCAATCTTACACTTTATAAGTTAGATAAGATTATGAATGGAGATATTCAGGAAATCGTTGACGCATGTATCGCAGCAGATCAGGCCAAGAAGCTTGCAAAAATGAGCGAGGAAGAATAAAAAACAAATCCATAAATGCATATGAATTTTATAAAAAAGACGGGCTTTGACACAGGTCATTGCCTGTCCTTTTTTATTTATTACAAACAAAAAAAGAAAAAAGTGGTATAATGGAGCGATAGCATGTCAAAAGAAAGGCAACGAGGAATTATTATGAAATCGACACAATTTATCATGCAGTATGTAAAAAGGCACAAAATTAAATTTATTCTTGGATTTTTGACACTTCTTGTGGTGGATATCGCTATGATATTTATCCCGAAGCTAACGGGTACAATCACGGATGGTCTCACGGCTCGAAGCATTGATTGGACAGGGATTCAAATACAATTATTGGAAATCGGAGGCTTGGGACTGACACTTGCAATTGGCCGATTTCTGTGGAGATATTTCTTGTTTGGAACGTCACGAATTGTGGAGAAGGATATACGAAATGATATGTTTCGTCATCTAGAAACACTGGATGTGGAATATTTTAATGAGAATAAGACAGGGGATTTGATGACACGATTTACCAGTGACTTGAATTCCATTCGTATGGCAATCGGACCGGCTCCTATTTGCTTATTTGATACCATTGTTATGACCATTGCTATCGTGATACAGATGATGGTTTATGTGGATGTGCGACTGACCTTAATTACCATGATTCCGATGCTCCTTATTTTACTAGGAGAACTGTATTATGGAAAGATTATGCGTGACAAATTCTACGCAAGACAGGAAGCAGTATCTGCACTTGCTGATTTTGTGCAGGAGAGCTTTTCGGGAGTTCGCGTAATCAAGGCATTTGTACAGGAAAAGGCGCAGCGACGCGCTTTTTATCAAGCGAATAAAAACAGTATGGATAAGAACTTGGACATTGCTCGGTTGCAGTCGATTGTGATGCCACTTCTTGATGTGGTAATTGGCGCAACCGGCTTGATTACCTTGCTCTATGGTGGATATTTGGCACTTCTTGGAGATATTACATTGGGAAGATTTATTGCCTTCAACCAGTATGTCAACATGCTGGTATGGCCAATGCTTGCATGTGGAGAAGCAATCAACATGTTCTCCCAGGGGGATGCATCTGCCAAACGTGTACAGGAAATCATGGAATCCGAACCGGCAATCTATGATGCTAAGGATGTGGTTGCAGTGGAAGAAATTAAAGGACATATTCGATTTGATCATTTGACCTTTATCCATCGAGGTGCAGTGGAGCCAACCTTAAAAGACATTACCTTAGATGTACCGGCAGGTACAACGCTTGCGATTATTGGACGTACGGGAAACGGCAAATCTACCTTGGTGAATTTACTGCTTCATTTATATCGTACCAAACCGGGAATGATTTACATTGATGAGCAGGATATGAATTTAATCCCGCTTAAGGTCTTGCGTGAAAATATCGCCTATGTGCCACAGGACAATTTCCTGTTTTCCGACAGCTTGAAGGCAAACATTGCCTTTGGAGTGGAACAGGAGGATATGGATGCCATTGTGGAAGCAACCAATCTTGCGTGCATTCATGACAGTATTATGGAGTTTCCGGATGGTTACGATACCATTGTGGGAGAACGTGGTGTGACGTTATCAGGAGGACAGAAACAGCG
>JAZUHO010000138.1:0-18630 GCA_045641745.1 Agathobacter sp.
AGAATATTAGCCTTTCGTCCCAATGATATGGGATGGAAGGCTTTTTTAAATTTTATGAAGGAGGATCTATAGGATGATCGATTTAAAGTTCTTAAGAGAGAACCCAGAAGTAGTAAAAGAGAATATTAAGAAGAAATTTCAGGATCACAAGCTTCCACTTGTTGATGAAGTAATCGCTTTGGATGCAGAGGCACGTAAGGCACAGGCAGAGGCAGATGAGCTTCGCGCAAGCCGTAACAAATTATCAAAGCAGATTGGAGCTTTGATGGGACAGGGCAAGAAAGAGGAAGCAGAGGAAGTAAAGGCACAGGTTGCTGCGAATGCGACACGTCTTGCTGAGCTTGAGACTTTGGAGAAGGAATTAAGCGAGAAGGTTACCAAAATCATGATGACCATTCCTAACATTATCGATCCTTCTGTTCCAATCGGAAAAGATGACAGCTGCAATGTGGAAATCGAGAAATATGGAGAGCCAGTAGTTCCAGACTTTGAGGTTCCATATCATACAGACATTATGGCACGTTTTGATGGAATCGACTTAGATGCAGCAGGTAAGGTTGCAGGAAATGGCTTCTATTACCTTATGGGAGATATTGCAAGAATTCATTCAGCAGTTATCTCTTATGCAAGAGATTTTATGATTGATCGTGGATTCACTTATTGCATTCCACCATTTATGATTCGTTCTAACGTAGTAACTGGTGTAATGAGCTTTGATGAGATGGAAGCTATGATGTACAAAATTGAAGGGGAAGATTTATACCTTATCGGAACTTCAGAGCATTCTATGATTGGTAAATTCATTGATACCTTAAATGAAGAAGAGAAACTTCCATATACACTTACAAGCTATTCTCCATGCTTCCGTAAGGAAAAAGGCGCACATGGAATCGAAGAGCGTGGTGTATATCGTATTCACCAGTTCGAGAAACAGGAAATGGTAGTCGTATGTAAGCCAGAGGAGTCTAAGGAATGGTATGACAAGATGTGGCAGAATACGGTAGATTTATTCAGAAGCTTAGATATTCCAGTACGTACATTAGAGTGCTGCTCTGGAGATCTTGCAGACTTGAAGGTGAAATCTTGTGACGTAGAGGCATGGTCACCACGTCAGCAGAAATACTTCGAGGTAGGAAGCTGCTCAAACTTAGGCGATGCGCAGGCTAGAAGATTAAAGATTCGTGTAAAGGGAAAAGATGGAAACAAATACTTTGCACATACATTAAACAATACAGTTGTTGCACCACCACGTATGTTGATTGCTTTCTTAGAAAATAACTTAAAGGCAGATGGTTCTATCAGCATTCCAAAGGCACTTCAGCCATATATGGGTGGCAAAGAGGTTCTTGTTCCAAAACACGACTAAAAGGATATACGTATAAAAAGTAAGGACGAGCCTCACCACGGGGCTCGTTTTTACATTCTTGGGATTACAACAAAATGGGAGAGATTTATGAGATATATTACACTTGCGGAAGCAAAGCCAGGAATGATTGTTGCAAATACAATCGAAGATAGTTACAAACGCTATCTGATAGAAAGAAATCATGAATTGTCAGAGGCGAACATTGTGCGATTGCGCGAATTGGGGTATGCAGGGTTATATATAAAGGATGATTGGTCCGCTGGAATCAATGTACAACCTGTTATCTCGGGGGAACTGCGTAAGCATGCGATGGGATATTTGAAAAAAGGCGACGTGAATGGATGCCGAAGTGTGGCAGATAAGATGGCCGGTGAACTGATTCGCACGCCTAAAAATGTAATGGACATGGTGGATGTGCGGAGTCTGGATGACTATACGAGAGCACATTCCGTAAATGTTGCAGTGTTGAGCGGTGTCATGGGACTGGCAATGGGAATGAGTGACAACCAGATTATGGAGCTGGTACTTGCTGGGTTGCTACATGACCTGGGAAAAATGACCATTGATGACGAGATTCTAAATAAACCAGGGCGTTTGACACCGGAGGAATATCAAATTATGAAGGGGCATGCGGTTCGCTCCTATGAAATGATATGTAACCAACCGGATATTCCCAGTGAAGTAAAATATGCGGTACGCTACCACCATGAAAATGTGGATGGCAGTGGATATCCAGAAGGCTTGGATGGAAATCAACAGACTCTGTACACCAAAATTATACATGTAGTGGATGTGTATGATGCGCTTGTTTCGGCAAGACCATATAAGAGCCCGCTGTCGCCAGTGGAGGCAGCAGAGTATATGATGGGAGCAAGTGGCATTATGTTTGACCAGCAAGTGGTGAAAGAATTTTTGCTTCATGTTCCATTGTATCCAAAGGGAACCACGGTTAAATTATCCAACGGTGAAATTGGAGTGATTTTTGATAACACGGGTAGACACAATTTAAGACCAATCATTCGATTGAGCAATCGAAAATTGTTAGATTTGGACGATCCTATGTACTACAATGTTACGATTCTTCCAAGAAAAAACGAAAATACATTGCTCCAAAATGCGGAGGAAGAACGAAAGCTCATGATTGAAGGGGTGAAAAAGCCTCGCATTCTGGCTGTTGATGATATGAAGACGAATTTGCAGCAGCTTCGATCTATACTTTCGGAGGAATATGATTTGACATTAATTCGTTCTGGAAGCCAAGCCATCGCTTTCTTGAAAAATGGAGGAGCGCTTCCAGATGTTATCCTAATGGATATTGATATGCCTGGAATCAATGGAATAGAAGCTGCACGTGAGATTATGCAAATGACAAATAACAAGATACCGGTTCTATTTGTTACGGCCCTTGCAGATAAAGAAACTGTACTTGCATGCCGGGCATTAAATGCAGGAGGGTATATAATCCGACCATATGTGCCGGTTTATATGAAGTCAGAGATAAGGAGGCTTCTAACAGGAAGGAGCGTGACTGAATGATTATATATCATGCATTGTGTTTTGAAGTTGCTTTCTTTACTTTGCAGTATTATATCGTTAAGAAGAAAACGTCGCTTTTACACCGCTTACTTCCAGTATTGCTGGAGCTGATAGCTCTCTATAATGTGGTACAGATTTTGTTTGAAATTGATGGAAAAAGTCAATTGTCCGAATGCATGGAATACCTTATCCTTGTGCAGATAGTTTATGCACTGATGTGGTATGTATTTGATTTTATGAGGATTCAAATCGTGAGAGGCTTTGCGGTAAGCCTGCTTTTGATGCATGTAGCGGTAACCTTATGTGTTGTATATATGTATGCGATGAAGAGTGAGTATAAGAGTGTTCTTCTGGTATATGCAATCTTTATTCTACTTGTGATTGGCTGGGCGTCTATATGGGGGGGGACACATCTTCAGTATACTGGGCGAGAACGGAAGAATGATCTCTTGATTTATGCATCATTAGTGGTACCTGCACTTGCAATTCAAATGAAAATGATACATCCGCATGTGGATAATGGGCTTTTGAGTTCTAGCTTTTTGGTTTTTTGTATCGCCATGCACTATTTGCTCTTTAAAGAGAGACTAAATGATCTGAATTCCAGCCTGATAGAGAGTGTTTATGATTCGGCGGATTTGCCAACCTTGCTGTTCGATGAAAATTTTGAATTCATGGATGCAAATAAAGAGGCGATTGAATTGTTTCACCTCTCGTGGAAACGCTATGCACGACAAGGCAGAGAGAAGGCTATTATTGAGAGAAAAACAAGGCCTGTTTTAAATCTTCCGGGAGTTGCATTTGAATTTGATTGGGATGGAAGAAATATGAAGGCGCGCGCCTCTGTTTTAGAAAACGAGCATAAGTGCATTGGATATATGATTACATTTGTGGATATATCCAGAGAAAAAGAAGAGATGCGCATTATGGAGCAACTTAAAAATGGTGCTGAGGAAGCTGCGAAAAATAAAAGCCGCTTTTTGGCCACAATGAGTCATGATTTAAGAAGTCCAATTCACGCAATCCTTGGAATGAGCGATATCATTCTTATGGATAAAAAGCTAGCATATAAGCATAAAAGTCTTGCTATGAACATCAAGAATTCCGGAAATTTACTTTTGGAACATGTAAATGCAATCTTGAATTATTCCAAGCTGGAGGCGGGAAAAATTGTTTTGGCGAGAACTACCTATGATTTAGAAAAACTAATTCTTGAGGTTATGAACTTAAATCTTGTCAATATGGAACGCAAGAACATCGCCTTTTCTACGGAGTTTGTTACAACATATCCGAAAATGATAATTGGTGATCGAAGTAAGGTAAGAGATTGCATGCAAAACATTTTGTCTAATGCAATGAAATTTACGAAAGAGGGAAGTATTCGTTGTAAGGTAGAAGCAAAAATGGATGCGGTTACAGAAAGTGTATGCATTACTTACACCGTAGAGGACACCGGATGCGGAATGAATGAGGAACAATTGGCAGGCTTATTTACGGATTATGTAAGCTATTCGGAAAACCAAATGCAAGAAGGAACGGGACTTGGAATGTCCATTGTAAAGCAATTCGCGGAACTGATGGGAGGCAAGGCAAGCGCAAGTAGTGCCGTGAATGAAGGAACCACGGTTAGCTTCGCCTTTTATCACAAATATAAACCGGAAGTGATTCAGGAACCGAAGCGATTGGATGCTAAAAACCTAAAGAAAAAAATCTATTTCGAGGAAAAGGCGATTACACCGAATTATGTATATCCAAAGGCTCGAGTCCTTCAGGTGGATGATGTCGCAGTTAACCGGGAAGTGTTCCGTTCCCTTGTGCAACCGTGGCAGTTTGAAATCGTAGAGGCAGAAAATGGGGAAGATGCACTTGCTAAAATAGCAAACGAAAATTTCGATTTGATTTTCTTGGATCTTATGATGCCTCAAATGTCTGGAGAAGAGGTGCTTGAAAAGGCGAAACACTTTACGAAAACAAAATTTGTTGCCCTCACAGCGGATTTGTCAGATGGGGTGAAAGAAAATTGTTTGGAGAAAGGGTTTGCGGATTTTATAGAAAAACCTATGGATATGGGGGAACTTAAGAATGTAATAGAAAGTCTGCTTCCAAAAGAAAAGGCAATTCCAGTGGGGGCTGTGCAAAGTGGAAATCTGTTTCAGGAGGGAAATCAAGTTCAAGATAACGCTCAATTGGAGGCTTTGCTTCGAACATTGCAGACTTACGTAAAAGAGATGCAAACAATGCAAGCGGAACTGGCAACCATTTATGAAGAGAACCTTGAACTATTTGCGATTAAAGTACACGGAATTAAAAGTGTGAATCGACAATTGGGACGAGAGGGCGTGAGTGAAAAAGCGGAAATTCTAGAGATGGCGGCTAAGACCCAAAATCGTAAGTTCATAGAGCGCAACTTGGACGATTTTCAGGAGGAATTGAAGGCGAGTATTACAACCAGCATAAGAGAAATAAAGCTTTATGAGGAATGGCAGCAGGAAGACACAGAAAAGCTGGAAGAAGAACTGCAGATGCAGGATAAGAAAACGGAACCGAGAGACAAGAAACAGCTGTGGAACGCAGTGAGAGAAGGCTTTGCAAATTACAACATTGATCAAATTGAGCGGAATATGAAGGTTCTGCGCAAGTGTGATTTGACGCAAGAGGAACTGGGACTGTTGGAACAGCTCGCAGAGTTTGCAGAAGATTTTGATTATGAAGCAGGACTTCTTTTGTTTCAAAAAGAAATATAAAATAGAATTACAAGATATAATTACAAAATAGAAATACAAAATAGAAATACAAAATGAAGAAGGTCACGCATGTGCGTGACCTTCTCGTGTGTGTGGAAAAATATATAAACATACAAATATGTTATATACAATATGTAATTAGAAATCGGTAAGTGTAGCAGCTCTCTTCTCGAGGAATGCTCCCATTCCTTCTTTCTTATCGTGGGTATCGTTAACAACACCGAAAAGGTTAGCTTCCATTTCAACGGCATTTTTGATATCCATATCATAACCATTGTTGATTGCAGCTTTTGCAACAGATACTGCGTAGCTACCTTTGCTGATAATTTTAGCAGCCATAGCTTTTGCTGTTGGCATAAGCTCTTCTTTTGCTACAACTTTATTTACAAGTCCAATACGGTAAGCTTCGTTTGCATCAATGTTATCACATGTGAAGATAAGCTCCTTTGCACGTCCCATGCCTACTAAACGAGCAAGTCTCTGTGTTCCACCAAATCCAGGGATGATTCCAAGACCAACCTCAGGCTGTCCGAAAAGTGCGTTGTCACTTGCGATACGAATGTCACATGCCATAGCAATCTCACATCCACCACCAAGAGCGAATCCGTTAACTGCAGCGATTGTAACCTGACGCATATTTGTTAATTTGAAGAATGGCTCAGAAGCTTTGATTCCGAATGCACGAGCTTCTGGTGCTGTAAAGTTAACCATCTCAGAGATGTCTGCACCTGCAACAAATGATTTGAATGCGTTATCTTTCTTATCTGGTCCACCAGTTAAGATAACAACCTTGATATCATCGTTTGCTTCGATTTCTGATAAGCATACATTTAATTCATCAAGAGTCTCACTGTTCAATGCATTAAGTGCTGCTGGTCTAGCGATTGCAAGTACGGCAATTCCGTCTGCAACTTCAAGTGTTAAGTTTTTGAATTCACCCATTTCGTATTCTCCTCCTAATCGAGTTCCATAATTGATACAAAGATAGTAACACTTTGATAAAAAATTGTCAATCTATCTGGTATGATAATTTGTACCAAAATTTTTGCGAAAAAAATGTGACATTTTCAGGGTAGATATGATACTTTGGGAGAAGATATAGTTGGAGGAAGTGACAATGTCAGGATTGAATGATTTTGATTTAAATAGAATAGTAGAACCTTTACAGGAATGGTTTCAAAATGGGCATAGGGAGCTTCCTTGGAGAGAGAACCCGACGCCGTATTATGTGTGGATTTCGGAAATTATGCTTCAGCAAACTCGCGTGGAAGCGGTGAAACCGTATTTTGACCGTTTTGTGCAGGAGCTCCCGGATGTACAAGCATTGGCAGAGGCACGCGAAGAACGTTTGTTAAAGCTTTGGGAAGGGCTTGGGTATTACAATCGTGTGCGTAATTTGAATGCAGCTGCTGTGCAGATTATGGAGAACTATAATGGAAAGCTACCAGATACTTTTGAGGAACTTCTTAATCTCAAAGGGATAGGGCATTATACGGCTGGAGCAATTGCTTCTATAGCCTATGGAAAGCCGGTTCCGGCTGTGGATGGAAATGTACTTCGCGTTTTGTCTAGAGTAAGTGCGGATGATTCCGATATTATGAAGCAAAGTGTGAGGCACCACATGGAAGAACGACTAAAAGAAATGATGCAAGAGAATGCAGCAGTGCGCCCAAGTGATTTTAATCAAGCACTTATGGAATTAGGGGCTATGGTTTGTGTTCCAAATGGAGCGCCACATTGCGAAGCTTGCCCATGGGAGAATATTTGCGAGGCGCATCAGTGTGGAATAGAGTTAACACTTCCTATTAAGAAGAAGGCAAAGGCAAGGCGTGTGGAGAAGCGAACTGTGCTGATTCTCAAAAGTGATGATACGGTTGGCATTCGAAAACGTCCAAACAAGGGATTGCTTGCCGGATTATATGAGTTACCAAATGTAGAAGGGCATCTTGCAAGAGAGGAGGCGCTTACTCTTATAAAAGAATGGGGATATGCGCCGCTCCATATCCAACCATTAGAAAAAGCGAAGCACATTTTTTCACATGTGGAGTGGGATATGATTGGATATGCCGTGAAAATAGAAGAACCGCAGGAGATACTGGGTACACAGGAGACACCGGGGACACAGAAGACACTGAATACACCGGCACTTTTGTTTGTGAATGCGGAGCACGCAATGGAAACCTATGCGATTCCGTCGGCTTTTGCCGCTTATGCAGAATATATGAACATTGAGCTTGGAATAAAAAAGAGGGAATAAAAAGAGAGAATAAAAAAGAAGGAAGACAGATGATTTATGAGCTGAGAAACAATCGCGACAAATAGAAATATAAAGCTTGTTAAAAAGAGGAAAGCCGGTGTACTACTACACCGGCTAATTTCATATGAAAAAGATGTTATGAAAAAGTGATATCTCACTATAAATTTTGGGAGGACCTCGCATTCCTTAATCGGAGCGAGGAATGAAAAAGAAAAATTGTTTTTCTTATGTTTGATTATAGTATAGAAGTTAATTGTGAAATTGGTGTGTGGACTTTTTGAATAAGTTATAAACAATTTGTGAACAATTTGTTGATACTTTGGTACTAACAAAAGGTGCGCTTGGGACAGATTCACGCCTTTTCGACCATATTAATGAGAGAATAAGAAACTTTTCTGTAAAAAAAAGTTGGAAGTCAAAAAGAATCGTGTATAATGTATAAGAAACTTGATAAGAATGCGTGGAAACGCAATGAATAATAGGAGTTTCTTCGAGGAAACGGAGTGGAAATTAGAAAAGGAATCCGGAATGGATTTGCAGGGAAAAGGAGCTTCGGAGAGATAGAAAGGAATCATGACAATATGTATGATGTAATAATTGTAGGTGCAGGAATCGCAGGTGCGGTTGCAGCTAGAAAACTTGCAGAAGAAGGAAATAAGAAGGTGCTTGTAATTGAGCGCAGAAATCATATTGGAGGTAACTGCTATGATGTGGCAGATGAGCATGGTGTGTTAATCCACCAATATGGACCACATATTTTCCATACAGGTGTGGAGGAAGTAAGAGAGTTCCTTTCACGCTTTACAGAATGGTATGATTTTGGACATGAAGTGGTTGCGAAGGTTGGGGATCAGCTGATTCCTGTTCCATTTAACCTAAATACCTTACATATGGTATACGAGAAGGAGAAAGCGGACCGTCTTGAGAAAAAATTAATTGAGACATACGGAGAGGGAAGCCGTGTTCCAATTATGAAGCTTCGTGAGAACGAGGATGCGGATGTAAGAGAAATTGCAGAGTATGTTTATCAGAATGTATTCCTTCGCTATACCATGAAGCAGTGGGGGCAGACTCCAGAGGAGATTTCACCAGAGGTTACCGGTCGTGTGCCAGTTGTTATCTCTTATGATAACCGTTATTTTGGTGACAAATACCAGAGTATGCCAATGCCAAGCTTTACTTCTATGTTTGAGAAGATGCTAGACTATGAGAATATTGAGACTTGGATTAATACGGATTGTACCGATGTTCTCTCTTTTGTAGATGGTAAGATTTTCTTCCAGGATGAGGAATTTAAGGGAACACTTATCTATACTGGAGCAATTGATGAATTATTCGATTGCGAATATGGCCGCCTTCCTTATCGTTCTTTGGATTTCAAGTTCGAGCATTTGGATCAGGATGATTTCCAGCAGGGACACAGTGTGGTAAACTACACAGTTAGCGAAGATTTTACTCGTATTACCGAGTTTAAGTATTTGACAGGACAAAAGGATTGCAAAGGAACCACAATCGTGCGCGAGTATCCTTTTGCCTATACCGGTGCAGAGGGAGAGACTCCTTATTATGCAATCTTAGATGAAAAGAATCAGGCTTTGTATGAGAAGTATAAAGCGTTAACAGCGCAGTTTAACAATTTCTATTTATTAGGAAGACTTGCAGAATACAAATATTACAATATTGATGCTATGACAAAGAAGGCAATGGAGCTTGCCGACGAGCTCATGAAATAGGGGAGAGAATATGAAGTTATTATCAATTGCGATTCCATGCTATAACTCAGAAAGCTATATGGAGCATTGTGTGGAATCTTTACTTACAGGCGGAGAAGATGTTGAAATTCTTATTGTAGATGATGGCTCTACAAAGGACCGTACTGCAGAGATTGCAGATGCGTTTGAGGCGAAATATCCAACCATATGTAAAGCGATTCATCAGGAAAATGGTGGACATGGTGAGGCGGTAAATGCCGGTATTCGAAATGCGACAGGATTGTTCTTTAAAGTAGTGGATTCGGATGACTGGGTAGATCAGGATGCTTACAAAAAAATACTTTCTAAGCTCCGTGAATTAGTAGCATCTGGTAATACCATTGACATGATGCTTGCAAATTATGTGTATGAGAAGGAAGGCGCTAAGCACAAAAAGGTTATGAAACCAAGTGGCTTCCCGACCGATAGAATATTTACCTGGAGTGACGTGAAACGTATCCGAAAAGGACATTACATCTTGATGCACTCTGTTATTTATCGTACAGAACTATTACGTGAATGTGGATTAGAGCTTCCAAAGCATACGTTCTACGTGGACAACATTTATGTATATAAACCACTTCCAAGTGTAAAAACCATGTACTACATGGATGTGGATTTCTATCGCTACTTTATTGGACGTGATGATCAGTCGGTCAATGAGAAGGTTATGATTAGCCGTATTGACCAGCAGCTTCGCGTAAACAAAATTATGGTGGAAGCTTTTGATTTATGGAAGATTTCTAATCCAAAATGTCGCAAGTACATGTTTAATTATTTAGAGATTATTACTGTGATTTCAACAATTATGCTGATTCGTTCGGGAACAGCTGAGAATTTGCAGAAAAAGCGTGATTTATGGACTTATATCAAGGATTATGACATCCGCCTTTTCCATCGTCTCAGACATGGAATTATGGGAACTACCATGAATCTTCCTGGAAGAACCGGACGAAAGATTTCTGTTGGAGCCTATAAGATTTCTCAGAAAGTGGTTGGTTTTAACTAAGCATGCAACTATTAGGAGGGTATCTTGTAATTATGAACCTTTTGGGAGTTCTAGTTATGGGAAGCGATAAAAACCGAGCCAGGAAGCAACGGTATCGAATACCGGAAAAGACGCTTTTTCTAGTGAGCTTGCTTGGTGGAAGCCTAGGAACCTGGTTAGGAATGTATCTATTTCGACATAAAACCAAACATTGGTATTTTGTGGTGGGAATGCCTTTTATCTTTTTTTGCCAGTTTGGGCTGTGTGTGTTGCTGATTTCTAAGACGATGGGAATTGGAACGTGACAGCTAGGGGGGATAATTTGTTCCGCCAAAAGTCCACTTGACGGGGAAAAGAGAGGCGTGCTACAATGACTTAGCAAAAGAGCAGACGCGTATTATACATTTTGGGATAATGCGTGACTGCTCTTTTTATTTTGCGGAAAAACGAATTTTGTAGGTGATAGAAATGAAACAATTAATGAAACAAATTGCAGCAGAAATATTTGGAAGCATTATTATCGCAATTGGAATTTATAATTTTGCATTACATGCGGATTTCCCGATGACAGGATTTTCGGGAATCTCGTTGATTCTATATAAGATATGGAATATCCCAATCGGTATGTCGACGATTGTGTTAAACATTCCGGTGGCAATTCTATGCTATAAATTGCTTGGGCGTAAGTTCTTTATTAGCTCCATGCGGTGTATGATTGTATCGTCGCTGATTATTGACTACGTAGCTCCGCTTTTTCCAACCTATGAAGGGGACCGACTGCTGGCAGCTATATGTACTGGTGTTTTCACAGGATTTGGCTATGCGATTATCTATATGGTAAATTCATCGACAGGTGGCGCGGATTTTGTGATTATGGCAGCAAAGGCGTTGAATCCACATATTTCCGTGGGAAAGATTTCTTTTGGCTTAGATGTGCTGATTATTTTGATTGGTGCAGCGGTTTATCGCGAAGTGGATGGAATCATTTATGGGTTGATTGTGACCTTCCTTTTGGCAGCAGTGGTGGATAAGGTAATGTACGGAATGAATTCCGGAAAGCTTACGTTGATTGTTACCAACCAAGGCAAGGAGGTCTGCGATTTGATTGATCAGACGGTGGCAAGAGGTTCAACCATCATTAAGGCTCTTGGAGGCTACAAACAGGACGGAAGAGATATTGTTATGTGCGCCTGCAACAATAAGGAAATGTATTTGATTCAACAGGCAGTAAAGGAACTAGATCCAGACAGCTTTGTGATTATTCTGGATTCCAACGAGGTGCATGGGGAAGGCTTCCATCCAATTGTTGTGGGAGAGAAAGTGGAATAGTAAGTGGAATAACAGGTATGGAATAACAAGTAGGATAGTAGGCATGGGATAGTAGGCGTGGAATAACAAGTGAAATTATAGGTACGGAATAAAAGTGGACAGAAAATGGAGTGGTTTAAGGTAAAATTAAGAAAAAAAAGCAATTCTTAATGTCAAATATAGTTGACATAATGCCACGACTATTGTATACATATAGTATGCCAATTGGAAGAGGAATTGTCTGAAAGGAATAGGAAGGCAAACATTCCATTGGATGAAACGGAAAAAATAGAAAGGGAAACGGTTTTGGAAAATGCACTAAAATCGTACGTATGAAAGGAGAAAAATGGAAACGCAAGTTATCTTGAAAGTGGAAGATTTATGTAAAAATTTTAAGCTTTCCAAAAAACAACAGAAAATCGAACGAACCAAAGAGCCAATTAAAAAGGCTGTAGATCATTTGTCGTTTGAAGCATATAAGGGAGAGATATTTGGACTCCTTGGACCAAACGGAGCAGGTAAGACAACAACCTTACGTATGCTTTCTACCTTAATTAAACCAAATTCTGGAGACGTACTTGTGGATGGTGCAAGCGTTGTGAATGAGCCAGAAAAAGTAAGAGAGAAAATTGGATTTTTGACAAGTGAGTTAAAGCTGGAAGAGTTCTTTACACCAAATTATTTGTTTGACTTCTTCTCAGAATTACACGGTGTATCCAAAGAAGAGCGTGAGGTGCGCAAGAAGAAGTTATTCGAGAGATTTGGAATTGATAAATTTGCAGAAGTAAAAGTTGCAAATCTTTCTACTGGTATGAAGCAGAAGACTTCTTTGGTTATTTCTTTGGTTCATGATCCAGACATCATTATTTTTGACGAGCCTACCAATGGTTTGGACGTTATTACAGCAAAAACTGTTACCGATTTCTTATTAGAGCTGAAGGCTGAGGGAAAGACAGTAATTGTTTCAACTCACATCTTTAGCTTGATTGAGAAGATTTGTGATCGTGTTGGTATCATTGTCAACGGACATATGACAGAGTGTGATACGATTGCTAACATTACAAAGGATATGTGCCTGGAGGACAAATTCTTTGAAATCTATAAGGAAACGGTAGGTGAAGAATAATGAAAAGTACAATGATTACTATAATGAAGAAAGAATTCGCTCGTTTCTTTGGCGATAAGAGAATGGTATTTACCTCTCTTTTAATGCCAGGTCTTATTATTTATATTATGTATTCGTTCATGGGAAATGCCTTTAGCGAGAAATTCAGTACGAGTGAAGAATATACATATCAAATTGTAGCAGAGAATTTGCCACAGTCATTCGCTTTCTTAGAGACTATGGAACAGGTTGAACTGACGAAAGCAGAAAACACAATGGAAGAAATGCAGGAGAAATTGCTTGATGAAAGCGTAGACTTATACATGGTATTTCCAAAAGAGTTTGACGCTGAGGTTGCTGCTTATGAAGTAGCAAGTGGAAAAGCAGCTCCTAATGTTGAATTGTATCAGAATTCATCAAATGTGAATTCGTCCAATGCATATCGCCTTATGGACGAAATATTAAACCAGTATGAGTCACAGGTTGCAAATAAGTTTGATGTGTGTGCAGGTGAGAAGGAATATGATGTAGCAACAGAGGAAGATGGCACAAAGATGATGTTCTCTATGCTTCTTCCAATGATTATTTTGATGTTCTTATTCTCTGGTTGTCTCGCAATTGCATCTGAGTCAATTGCAGGTGAGAAAGAGCGTGGAACAATTGCAACACTTCTTGTTACACCAATGAAGAGAAGTAACCTTTCCTTAGGTAAAATTCTTAGCTTAAGTGTATTAGGTATTTTGAGTGGTATTTCAAGCTTTATTGGAACAATTCTTTCTATACCAAAGCTTATGGGTGGTATGGCTGATGAGGTGAGCATTGCTTCTGTTTATGGAGTGAAAGAATACGCTTTGATTTTTGTAGTGATTGTTACTACCACATTGGTGCTAGTGGGAATCCTTTCGATTATCTCAGCGTTGTCAAAATCCATTAAGGAGGCATCTACAGCAACACTTCCACTGATGCTTGTTATTATCGTTTTGTGTGTGACAAACATGATGGGAGAGGCACCAACCAACCCAGCATTCTTCTTGATTCCTATCTATAATGCAATTCAGTGCTTGACAGGAATCTTTGCAATGAACATTGCAACTACAAATATTTTGATTACAGTAGCAAGTAACATTGTATGTGCAGGTGGATTGGTATTTGCTCTTACCAAAATTTTTGGAAGCGAAAAAATTATGTATAACTAAGAAGGTTATATCATTTAAAAGTCAATGCTACATAGAATAAAACAATTGTGCGAATGCATAAAAGCAAAGGGCATGTTTCTACTACATGGGAAACATGCTCTTTTTGTTTTCGTGTGTGGGCGGCGAGATTGGACGAATGTTGTCAGGAAGGTTTTTCTAGGAGTGAGAAAATGTTCTACGCGTGATATGACGGGGGAATAAGGTACGATAAATGGGGAATAAGGTACGATAAAACGTTTGAATATAGCGGTAAGTGCGTGTATAATATATAAGTAATAAGACTAATTTCACAGAAGCATAACAGAAATGCAGCTGTGGAGATCGTGGACTTGATTACGGATTCTAAATTCATAACAAGGAGATGACATTATATGAAATATGATGTGATAATTATTGGAGCAGGACCTGGCGGAATTTTTTCGGCATATGAACTTGCTCACGCAAATTCGAATTTGAAGATAGCTGTGTTTGAATCAGGACATGCACTTGATAAACGTCATTGTCCAATTGACGGTGATAAAATTAAGAGCTGTGTCAACTGTAAGAGTTGTTCCATCATGAGCGGATTTGGTGGAGCCGGCGCCTTTTCTGATGGAAAATATAATATCACAAATGATTTCGGTGGAACCTTATTTGAGCATGTTGGTAAAAAACAAGCGATTGACTTGATGAAGTACGTAGATGATATCAATATGAAATACGGCGGTGAGGGAACCAAACTGTATTCCACAGCTGGAAGTCAGTTCAAAAAGCTTTGCTTACAGAATAAGTTGAATCTTTTGGATGCATCCGTTCGTCATTTGGGAACCGATATCAATTTTGTAGTATTAGAGAATTTATATGCAGAATTAAAGGAGACAGTAGATTTCTTCTTTGATACTCCAATTGTTTCAGTTGAGAAAGTAGAAGATGGCTATCGTGTACATACAGCAGACGAGACGTATGAGTGTGAGCAATGTATCATTTCGGTTGGACGAAGTGGAAGCAAATGGATGGAGAGTGTCTGCAAGAATCTGGACATCTCAACGAAATCAAATCGTGTAGATATTGGCGTTCGTGTGGAAATTCCAGCAGTTATCTTCTCACATTTAACCGATGAGTTATACGAGAGCAAGATTGTATACCGCACGGAAAAATTTGAGGATCGTGTGCGTACCTTCTGTATGAATCCACATGGTATCGTAGTAAATGAAAATACCAATGGTATCGTTACGGTAAATGGTCATAGCTATGAAGAGGTGGAGAAGCACACCGAGAATACAAACTTTGCGTTATTGGTTGCAAAGCACTTCTCAGAGCCATTTAAGGATAGCAACGGCTATGGAGAAAGCATCGCACGACTTTCGAATATGCTTGGAGGCGGTGTTATTGTACAGCGATTTGGCGATTTGGTTCGTGGACGTAGAAGTAATGAGAAGCGAATCGAAGAAGGCTTGGTTACACCAACCTTGAATGCAACACCTGGAGATTTGTCACTGGTGCTTCCAAAACGTATTTTGGATGGTATTATCGAAATGATTTACGCATTAGATAAAATTGCTCCTGGAACAGCAAATGATGACACACTTCTATATGGAGTTGAGGTCAAATTCTATAATATGGAAGTGGACATTGACGAACATCTGGAAACAAAGCATAAGGGACTTTACATCATTGGAGATGGAAGTGGTGTTACCCATTCTCTTTCTCATGCAAGTGCAAGTGGTGTCTATGTTGCCCGTCAAATTACAGGAAAATGTGAAGAATAAGTAAACGATTTGTTCATAAATAGTTTACGAAAACCTTTAAGTAAAAAATACGAAAAAGCCTCGTCATTCAATTATCGAATGACGAGGCTTTTTTTCTTCCTTTTTTCGCTTTATTTCGCGTTTTCTTCTTGATTTTTCAGTATTTTCTCGAAGATGTGACTGATAAAAAATGCATCGAGAAACGCATAAGCACCAAACCCAAAGAATAATAGTAAACTAAAGACAAATACCAGGTTTTCACCAGAAAAAGCGGCGTAGAACACTGGAATTAAGTGCAGCACCAAAAGGAAAATGGTGGTAGGAACATTTGCCAGACTGATGGAAACGGAGTTCTTTATCAACTGTTTGCGTGGTGCCTCAAACATTGCAATTTGTGGAAAACTGTAGAGGACAACAGAAACTAGAAGGAATAGAAGAATCCAAATAGGAATTTGCAACCAAGCTACGTTTTCACCTAAATAATGGAAGACTATATATAAGTCAAAACCAAGAAATGTACCGATTAGCATGATTGGAATCCAAAGAAGTGTCGCTTCCTTAAAGTTCTCCTTAAAGTTTCGAAAGAAACCTTTACAAATATAGCTTTCTTCTCCTTTGATACGGAGTGTTGCTGTTCGATAAGCTGCTGTTAAGCTGGCACCAATCGTAAATATTGGGATGGAACAGGTAATAAGTACTATATTTAGGAGAATAATGTCAAAAAACAGTGACAAAAGTCTCATAATTGGGTTATCAGGATTGAAAATCTTATCCATTTTTAGTACCTCCAAGGATATTTAGTTGTATTTCTCATCGTCATTTTAACGTAAAAATGAGAAAAATAAAATAGTGCTTTGTGCAAATGCGCAATTTGTGATAATAGAATCGCAATATTTGTAAAGACTACGAAACTTAAATTTCGTAAAATAAACTTGTAAATAAATAGAACGCGGGCCCGTTCTAAAAAAGTTCATACGATATGTAAAGAAAAGGGAGGAATTTACATGAAAAAGAAAGTACTTAGTGTAGTTCTTTGCGCATCAATGCTTGCAACAATGTTTGCAGGATGCGGAGCTAAAGAGAATGGAACAGAAGCTGGTAGTGGATCAAAAACAAATTCTGACAAAGTAATTAACGTTTACGCATTTACAAATGAAGTTCCTGACATGTTCAAAAAATACAAAGAGTTACATCCAGATTTCGACTATGATTTCGAGGTAACTGTTATTTCTTCAACAGATGGTGCTTATCAGCCAGCATTGGATACTGCATTGCAGGATGACAAGACTGCTCCAGATATCTATACTGCAGAGGCAGCTTTCGTTGTAAAATATGCTTCAGGTGCTGCTTCACAGTATGCATGTCCTTATGCTGATCTTGGAATCGATGTAGATAATAAGATTAAAGAAGCTGAAATCGCACAGTACTCAGTAGATGTCGGAACAAACAAAGATGGCAAAGTAGTTGGTCTTGGATATCAGGCAACAGGTGGAGCTTTCATCTACAGAAGAAGCATTGCAAAAGATGTATTCGGTACAGATGATCCAGCTGCAATTACAAAAGAGATCGGACCAGGATGGGATAAATTCTATTCTGCAGCTGATAAGTTAAAAGCAAAAGGATACGCAGCTGTATCTGGTGATGGAGATATCTGGCACGCAATCGAGAACAGCTCTGACAAGGGTTGGGTAGAAGATGGCAAGTTAGTTATCGATGCTAAGAGAGAAGCATTCCTTGACGCTTCTATGAAGTTAAAAGAGAATGGATACCACAATGATACTCAGGACTGGCTGGATGCTTGGTTCGCAGATATGAACGATTCAGGTCCTAAGAAAGTATTTGGTTTCTTTGGTCCAGCTTGGTTAATTAACTATACACTTGGTCAACATTCTAAGAATGGGACTGCTGGAACAGATACAAAGGGTGACTGGGCAGCATGTGAGTCTCCAGTTGGATTCTTCTGGGGTGGAACATGGTTATTCGCTTCTAAACATGTAGCTGATTCTCCAAAGAAAGAGGCAGTTGCTAAACTTATCGAGTGGGTAACTCTTGATGCTTCAGAAAACGGATTACAGTACTTATGGGCAAATGGTAAGATGAATGATAACGGAACAAAAGATTCTGTTGCATCTGGTAAAGTAATGGCTGTATCAGATGGTACATGTGATTTCCTTGGTGGACAGAACATGTTTGATGCATTCATTCCAGCAAATAAGAACGCTAAAGGTGATAACCTTACAGAGTACGATGAGAAAATCAACCAGATTTGGCGTGATCAGACACGTCTCTACACTGGCGGCGAGAAGAGCAAAGAAGACGCTATCAAAGACTTCAAACAGCAGGTTAAAGATTCTCTTGATATCAAAGTTGACTAATTGTTTTTGACATGAATTTTTGATTGTAGTTTATATTTAGTAGTATTAAAAAGGGGCCGTGACGATGCTCACGGTCCTTTTCTTGAAAAAAATCGTGGAGGTGAATATTCATGGGCAAGAAGAAAAATAGCTATGCAAAATATGGATATTTATTTGTATTACCATTTACAATTGCATTTCTTATCTTTTCCTTATATCCCATCTTATATACAGCTGTAATTGGTTTTACTGATTTAAAAGGACTTGGTGTGACAGAGTTCCACTTCCTTGCGGATCC
>JAZUHO010000139.1:0-2514 GCA_045641745.1 Agathobacter sp.
GTTCTTGCGATGCGCTTTTTCTCATTGTGTTTATCCTTATAGTGCTGTGGGAGATGCGTGCCATGGCACATGCATTGCGGTAAATAGTTATACGGTGGTGTTCACTCCATTGATGGTGGCGTGCTCATCTTCCTCCATTGGAATAACGAGACATTTCTTTCCACCAATTTCTTGCGAATGAATCTGGGAAGCCTTCTCAGGCTTGACGCGAAGAATGACATCGTAGGTCTTGATTTCGCTCTCATAGCTGTCTAATTCTTCCTGCTTTTCTTTCACCTGCGTGTGTGCTTCCTCTAACTGGGTAGTTGCTTCCTGGAGCTCTTGGCTCTTTTCATCCAACTGCTGGGTAAGAATGCTCACCTGGTCTTGAAGCTCGATACGTTCCATCACTTCTGCGTGGGCTTCCATTGCTTTGTTGTCGATGACATGCATCGCAACAATTGGCTGATCGCCAAAGGTCTCATCAAGCGTCTTTTTGATGCGATTCGCCTTTTCTTCCGGAATTTCACATTCCTCTAGTACCTTGTCCATTACTTGAGTATCGAGAAGGAATTCTTCCTCCGAATCCTCATGTACGACCTCATATTCCTCAATCATTTCGCTGAGATTCTGCTGAATATTGACAAGAAGATTTTCGGTGTGCTCGTCTTCGTTGCCGAGTACATTGCGGACGATGGAATGGAAGGCCATCTTTTGCTCCGTTGCGGTACGTGTAGGGTCACAACCAAGACCATTGGTCATAAATTCGGTGTGAGGTTCCTTGGTGTTCTTTGTGTAGAACAGGCAAGAGTGAATATCTGTGCTTCGGTCATTGAAGGCTGGGAATAGGAATGCGGTGTCTGGCGCACCAACTACCCAATCGCGAATGCGAGGTCCGATACGTTTCTCGTCTTCGAGATAGCCAAGTCCTGGCTTAGAGAGAGATACAGGACAAATCGCACAAATTAAGTAATCGTAAACTTCCTCAGACTCATCGAGATTGATGCTGTCAGAGGTACGTGTCATCACATCGTAGGCATCGTGGTAAAGCAGGATGAGATAGTTGCCGGCATAATCGTAGGAATCGATAATCAAATCATAGTAGGTATCCAGCAAGGCTTCATCTTCCAATTTGGTGTCGCGAAGTGCCATAAGAATCTGCTGGCGACCACCCACTTCTTCCTCTTTCATAGGGAAGGACAAATCCAAAAGATTATTTCCCAGTGTTCCAGAGAGGGCTTTATTTGCAATTTCTAAATATTTGTGATATTCTTCGTCTTCCAAATTTAGGAATTTGCCGTTCCATTTGCAGACCTTGTTGCGATTGCAATCAACATAACAGCCCACTAACTGGGTAAAGGTGGCAGCATCCTTTTTGAAGCGTCTCTTTAGTTCAAGTACTTCTTTTTTATTCATATGAATCCACATGGCACGCGAAAAAGCGAGCCATATTCTCCTTTCAAAGTAATCTTAATACCGTAATGTATTTTATCATCTTCATAGCCAAAACGCTAGAAATCTTTTATAATGAATGAGATTGAACGATAAGATGGTGGGATAACAATGAAGAAATTAGTGATAGCAAATATTGCGCATGTAGATGCGGGAAAAACAACTTTATCAGAGGCTCTATTGTATCAAACAGGGCAAATTCGTAAGCTGGGAAGAGTGGATCACCAGGATGCTTTTTTGGACAGCGATTCGTTGGAACGAGAGCGCGGAATTACGATTTTTTCTAAGCAGGCGCGAATTGTGACAGAGGATGTGACGCTTACTCTTTTGGATACGCCGGGACATGTAGATTTCTCGGCAGAGATGGAAAGAACCTTACAGGTAATTGACTATGCGGTTCTTGTTATCAGCGGAACGGATGGCGTGCAGAGCCATACACGAACACTCTGGAGATTACTGAATCATTACCATATCCCAACCTTTCTATTTGTAAATAAAATGGACTTACCAGGAACGGATGTCGAGAGAATACAAAAGAATCTTTGCAGCATGCTTTCGGATAACTGTGTGAATTTTTCCAAAGAAAAGGCGGATAGCGACGCCTTTTTCGATAGTCTTGCTATGTGCAATGAGGAAATGATGGATGCTTATATGGAGCAAGGATGCATTGCAGAGGAGACAATTGCTCGTGCAATCGCAAGACGAGAGGTTTTCCCATGCTATTATGGCTCAGCGCTTAAATTAGAGGGAACGGAAGAATTCTTTGCTGGATTTAGAAAATACAGTAAGGAGCCGACATACCCGACCGCGTTTGGTGCGCGGGTATATAAGGTGGGACGTGACCCGCAGGGAAATCGACTTACGTATCTTAAGGTGACAGGGGGAACCTTGCAGGTCAAGGACCGTGTTTCTTATCAGGGACTGGATGAGAAAATAGATCAAATTCGTCTCTATGGCGGAGATAAATTCGAGATGGTGAAGGAAGTGCAGGCAGGAGAAGTGTGCGCAGTTACGGGGCTTACTGCAACCTATCCAGGACTGGGACTCGGACAAGAAACGACAGGGGAAGTGCCATTACTAGAG
>JAZUHO010000140.1:0-14675 GCA_045641745.1 Agathobacter sp.
GGAATTCTTGATTGACGCAAACGGTAAACCAGTTGTGGTTGCGGGAGCCGTGCCGGACAAATTCTCAGAAGAAGGACAGGTTTGGGGAAATCCAATCTTTAACTGGAAAGAAATGGAAGCAAACGGGTTTACATGGTGGAAGCGCCGAATTGCGAACCGCAGAATGCTTTTTGATATTATTCGAATGGACCATTTCCTTGGAATCGTAAAGGATTATACCGTGCCATATGGTGCTAAGGATGCGACAAATGGAAAGTGGTTGAAGGGGCCTGGAAGAAAGCTGACAGATGCAATTAATGAAGTTGCACAAGATATGCCAATCCTAGCCGATGACTACGGTGGAAGGGCTCCTATCGCTGGAGTAAGTAAGCTCCTTAAAAAGGCGGGATGGAGAGGAATGAAAGTATTGATGTTTGCCTTCGATGGTGATCCATCCAATGAACATCTTCCACATAACTATACAGACAATCAAAGCGTTGTGTATGCGGGAACACATGACAATGAAACGATTGTGGGATATTTCAGGGACAAGACAGAATATGAGCTTGCGTATTTGTATGAATATCTCAATATAACAAACAAAGACGAGATTCCAGATGCACTAATTCGTTATGCATATGCGAGTGTTGCGGATATAGCAATTATTCAGATGCAGGATGTGCTGAAACTCGGAAATGAAGCAAGAATGAATGAACCATCTACGGTTGGATTAAACTGGAGATGGAGGCTTGGAAGGGAACAATTGAGTGAAGAGCGAAGAGCTTGGATTCGTAATCTTGCAGCGGTATACCGCAGATAATATTGATATAGAATGTGTGGCGCATTTTATATATAGACTTATTTCATTTTTTAAAGGAGAGGAACTATGAAAAAGAAAGCTTTATCATTATTGCTCGTTTCTGCTATGACAGCTTCATTATTTGCTGGATGCGGAAGCAAAAACACAACAGACACACAGGCGAATACACCTGCTGCTGATTCTCAGACAACAGAGGAAGAACCACTTATCAGTGATGATCCTAACACAATTAACATCTGGGTTGCAGACCTTGCAGTAGACTTTACAAAAGAGAAGGCAGAGTCATTCTTAGCTGGATCTGAATTTAACAACTACAAAGTATTTGTTCGTGCCGTAGGTGAAGGTGATGCAGCTGGAAAAATGATCGCAGATACACAGGGTGGAGCTGATATTTACGGATTCGCACAGGATCAGTTAGCACGTCTTGTTGCAGCAAAAGCTATCATGCCAGTAGCACCAGAGAACGCTCAGAACGCAAAAGATACAAACGACGCATCTGCTATCAAAGCAGCAACTGTTGGAGATACCTTATATGCACTTCCAATTACAGCTGATAACGGATATTTCTTATTCTATGATAAGAGCGTTGTTACAAACCCAGCAGATTTTGATGCAATCATCGCAGATTGTGAAGCAGCTGGAAAAACATTTAACTTTGAAATTAACTCTGGTTGGTATCAGCCATCATTCTTCTTCGGAGAGGGATGCGAACTTAACTACGAGACAGATGAAAAAGGAAACTTTACAAAATGTAACGTTTCTTACGCAAATGAAAAAGGTGTAGCTGCATTAAAAGAACTCATCAAGCTTGCTAACTCATCTGCATTTGTTAACGGATCTTCTGTAGATAAAGCTACAAACGCAGCTGCTATCGTAACTGGTACATGGGATGCAAAAGCTGCTCAGGAGAAATTCAAAGAGAACTATGCATGTGCTAAACTTCCTGCATTCACAGACGCTGCTGGTAACACAGTTCAGTTAGGTGGATTCTCAGGATACAAATTCTTAGGTGTAAAACCTCAGACAGATGCTGCTAAATTAAAAGCTATCTTAGCATTAACAAACTATTTAGCTTCAGAAGAAGTTCAGACTGGTCGTTACACAGCTTTAGGATGGGGACCTGCTAACCTTAAATCACAGGCAGACCCAGCAGTTCAGGCTGACGTTGCACTTTCAGCTTTAAGAGATCAGCTTCAGTTCATGGAGCCACAGGGACAGTATCCTGGAGATTACTGGGATTCAGCTGCAAAGGGATTAGGTGATGATATCATCGCTAAGAAGCTTAATGATAAGACTGATGATGAGTTATTAAACGTATTAAAAGCCTTTGAGACAAAATGCCAGAGCTACGTGAAATAATTAAAAATCACAAATTAATCTTAGGATTATAAATAGGCGATTTGACAGGGGGCAAAAGCCCTCTGGTCAAATCGTATTTTATGATATTGTGAGTGTGAGCTCACGGGTAGTAGCAAAACCGGAGGGATTATGAAGGATACCAAAAACAAACCAAACCTATATGCAATGAGCGGGTTTGAAAAATTTCAATTTAAATTCATCCAATTTTTTAAGAATATACCTTCTCACATCGCCAATTTCTTTGTGGGAATCGGGAAAGCAATTGCGGCATTCTTTCTTTGGATTGGGAGAGATATAAAGGATATTGGGGTAACATTTGTACAGGGGGATTGGAAAACAAAAATTTCTTTCCTTATCATGGGCTTTGGTAACTTCGCCCGTAAACAGTATGCTCGTGGAGTAGCATTTTTATTAGGAGAAGTTGGCTTCATCTACTATATGATGAAGATTGGTTCTAAATATTTAGCTGATTTCGGAACATTAGGAACGAAAGAAGCATATTATGATGAAAACTTTGTATTTACATACGGCGACAACAGTTTCTTTATTTTGTTATTCGGCGTATTAAGTATTTTTGTGATAGCACTTTTTGTTCTTCTTTGGAGAGCAAATGTGAAAAGCAACCGCGCAAATGAGCTTCGCTTAAAAGCAGGAAAGCCACTTGCGACAAATACAGAAGATTTAAAATCATTACTTGATCACAATTTTGACAAGACATTATTAACATTACCAATGCTTGGTATTGGTATCTTCGTAGTGTTACCTATCGCATTTATGATTTGTGTAGCATTTACGAATTACGATTATACACACTTGGCACCAGCAAACCTCTTTACATGGGTAGGATTTGATAACTTTAAGAATCTTGTATCTGTTGGAGATGGTGGCTTTGGTACAACTTTTGTAACGGTATTACTTTGGACTTTAGTTTGGGCATTCTTTGCAACATTCCTTAACTACTTCTTAGGAATGGGAGTTGCAATTTTGATAAATAAAAAAGGCATCAAGTTCAAGAAAATGTGGAGAACAATTCTCATTATGACAATTGCGATTCCACAGATTGTTTCTCTGCTTTATGTGGGAAAATTGTTTGCAGCTGATGGATTAATTAACCTTGCGTTGATTAAACATGGAATTATTAGTTCACCGCTTCCATTCTGGACCAATGAGAATTGGGCTAGAGTTATGATTGTTGTAATTAACATTTGGATTGGTATTCCTTATGCAATGTTAATGACAACTGGTTTGTTAATGAATATTCCAGAAGAACTATATGAAAGTGCACGAATTGATGGAGCGAATCGTTTCCAGATGTTCCGTAAAATTACATTGCCATATATGCTATTCGTTACCGGACCATATTTGCTTACAAACTTTACTGCAAACTTGAACAACTTTAACGTTATCTACTTGTTATCACAGGGTGGACCACGTGGAATGAAGATGAGTGGCGGAGCTGGATACACAGACCTTTTGGTAACATGGTTGTATAAGATGACAATCAACAATTCGGATTACAAAATGGCTGCAGTTATTGGTATCATGGTATTCTTAGTAACAGCAATTATTTCGTTGGTGGTATATAATATCTTACCATCTGTAAAAGATGAGGAGGGATTCCAATAATGGCTAAGGAAAAGAAATTACACAAACAGCATACGAAACTTAACAATGGAATTACATATGCTGTCCTTATTTTAATCAGTATTATTTGGTTATTACCATTTGTAATGCTTGTAATTCAAAGCTTCCGTGGATATGGCTCTATTGAGGATGGCGGAATGGTTGGTTATGTTTTCCCAAAGCATCCAACACTTGCTTCCTACAAGTTCTTGTTTAGTGATGAATGCAAGTTTGGAAAATGGTATCTGAATACACTTATTATCTCTATTTTTGTAGCAATCGGACAGACTTGTATGGTACTTGGAACAAGCTATACACTTTCGAGAATGCGTTTCAAAGGCCGTGAGCTTTTGATGAGATTCTGGTTGGTACTTGGTATGTTCCCAGGATTCCTTACCATGATTTGTTTATACTTCATTTTGAAGGAATTACATATGACACAGGCAGGAGCTATTCCAGGATTAATTCTTCTTGGAGTGGCAAGCTCAGCTATGGGATACTATGTATGCAAAGGCTACTTTGACACACTTCCGAAAGCATTGGATGAAGCGGCAAGAATCGATGGTGCGACACGAGCACAAATCTTCTTCCAGATGATTATTCCAATGTCAAAACCAATCATTATTTATACCATGCTTATTGCTTTCATGGCTCCATGGTGTGACTATGTAATGGCAAGTTATGTGGCATTCGGTTACGATGATGCCTACAACGTAGCTGTTGGTTTACAGAACTGGATTTGGACAAATGACTTCCAGGGTTATTTTACAAGATTCTGCGCGGGCGGTGTTGTTGTTGCCGTACCTGTTACCATTCTTTTCATGTGCTTGCAGAAGTATTATGTAGAGGGTGTAACTGGTGGAGCTGTAAAAGGCTAATACTAGAATTCGTGAGGGGTGTCGCACAGACTTATGTGTGGCGCCTCTCTTTTTTGTGATCAAAAGGCTCCTCTGGGGGGCGTCCCCTACAAGTTGTTTTGAATGGCACGGATTTACAAGTTTCTGCACAAAGTGCTTCGCTCGTATTTCCTGTCCGGCTCCGCTTTGGACTTGCGACCAACTGCTGTACACCAATGTTGGACGGGATGCTGCACCTACCATCGCTAAACAGATGCTCTCAGAATGCTTATTATACGGCGGCTGCGCAAACTCACACGATTCGTCTTATGCCTGCCGGCAAGAGATACCGAATCGTGTTCAAACAGGTGCGCTGCCGCCGTGCATTATCTTCGAGCATCTGTTAAGCGCTGATACGGTTCGCTTTACGTCCAACGGTTTGGCGTACAGCAGTTGGCCGCAAGTCCAAACGTAGACGAACTGGAAATGGTTTTTCGAGCGAAACGCTTTGTGCTTAGAAACTTGAAATTAAGTGCTTCTGAAAAACACCTTGTAGGGGACGCTCCCAGAGGAGCCTTGCAGAAAAAAACAAAAGGGCGCCACGCATAAGTCTGTGCGGCACCTATTGCTTTCTGCATAGACATTGTACGAAAAAGACAGGAGAAGAGATGAGGATGAAACGAGGAAAAAGAATTGTTGCAACTATACTTGCGATGGCGTGTACCTTGAGCATGGTGGGAGGCTGTGGCAAGGCTACGAAGGTTTCGGCAGTGGACGATAATTATCGCAATTACTATGAGATTTTTACGCGCTCATTCTATGATACGGATGGTGATGGAATCGGAGATCTTGCTGGTGTGACGGAAAAATTGGATTATGTGGCAGAAATGGGATTCAATGGAATCTGGTTGATGCCGATAATGCCATCTCCTACCTATCATAAGTATGATGTGACAGATTATAAAGCAATTGACAAAGAGTACGGTGACGAGAAGGATTTTGATAAGCTGGTGAAGGAGTGCCATAAGAGAGGAATCCGAATCATCATTGACTTGGTTATGAATCATACTTCGAGCAAGCATCCATGGTTTACCGAAGCATGTGAGTATTTGGAGTCGCTTCCAAAGAATCAGGAACCGGATGTGCAGGCATGCCCATATGTGGATTATTATCATTTTACGAGGGAACAGGTGGATGGAAGCTACTATCAGGTAGGACAAACTGGATGGTACTACGAAGGAAGCTTTTGGTCGGAAATGCCAGACCTGAATTTGGCAAATCCTACGGTGCAGAGAGAGTTTGAAGAGATTGCTGATTATTGGATGGAAAAAGGCGTAGATGGCTTCCGGATGGATGCGGTGCTTCATTTTGAAGAGAATCAGACTGCATTTAATACAGAATGTCTCGAAAAGCTTTACGCATACTGCAAACAAAAGAATGAAAACTTTTATATGGTAGCAGAGGCGTGGACTGCCGAAAATACAATAGCTGACTACTATGATAGCCAGATACCAAGTATGTTCAACTTCCCGGCAGGCAATGCGGAAGGGCTTGTGGTTGCGGTGGCAAGAGAAAACAAGGATGCGGAAAAGCTTGTGCATGCAATGCTGGAATATCAAGAGGCGTATGGCTCCCATAATGCAGACTATATTGATGCACCATTTGCGTCAAATCATGATACTTCCAGAATTAGTAACATGCTAACTGGGGACGAGAGTGCAATCAAATATGCGGCAGGTGTGCTACTTACTATGAGTGGAAGTCCATTTATATACTATGGGGAAGAAATCGGAATGGCTTCAAAGGGGGATAAAGACGAGAATAAGCGTCTGCCAATGCTATGGTATTCTGAACAAAATGCAAAGCAAAGGGGAATGACGACGAAACCTAAGGGCGCAGATAAGGGGGTGAAATCTTTATTTCCATCTGTGGAGGAGCAATTGGAAGATGAAAACTCTATTTTATGTTACTATCAGAAGGCATTAAAGCTACGAAATGAGAATCCGGAAATTGCAAGGGGAACCTTGGAAGTGGTAGAAGAACTTACAAAAGGTGATGTTGCAGTAACCCTAAGAAACTATGAAAAAAAAGCCGTTGCGGTTATTTACAATACGGCGCAAGAGGAAAAGGCGATTTCGCTTACAGCGAGCGAACTAAAGGGTATGGAGATAATAGGAACTTTGTCAGAAAAAGGCGAGGCAAGCTATGCGGATGGCACACTTACAATTCCTGCTCGAACAATTGTAATAATGAGATAAAAAAAGAGGTTGTTGCATGGTAACGTGCAATAACCTCTTTTATACTAGTTGGTTTGTTCTGCTTGCTGCTCTTTGAGCATTTGTGCCACAATGTTCTGGCAATAAGCGCCCATGTGTTTTTGCGTTTCTTTGTCGAGCTCTTTCATATCAATTGGCTCACCAAAGGTCAATTGAACGGTATGCTTGTGAATCCATGGGAAATGGTCTTCCAATACTTCGGCGGTACCTGTGACTGCTACTGGAACAATTTTGCAACCTGTTTTTTGTGCAATCTTGAAACTTCCATCCTTGAAATTAAGAACTGCGGAAGAGTCACTTTTATCTTTATTTCGCGTTCCTTCTGGATAAATGCATATAGAAACTCCTTCTTTTACGAGATCGATGGCGGAAAGAATTACTTTAAGACTTTGCTTGATATCGTCTCGATCAATAAAGAGGCAGTGTAAGCGTTTCATATAAACACGTAAACAAGGAACCTTCAAAATAGAAATTTTAGAAATGAAACCGGTTCGTGTTGGAAGCATTGAGTAGGTGGTGCAGATATCAAAAATTCCACGATGATTTCCAACATATAAAACTGGTTCGGTGGTAGGGATTCGTTCCTGACCTTTTACGATGAGCTTAACTCCAGAAAGGGTGTTAACAACACGGAAAGCCCATTGTACAAAGCGAAGCTGGCGCAAGTCCGATTTCTCTTTGCTTGAAAATTTACGGATAATCCATTCGGCTCCCAGGTAGAGCTGTCCTAATATTAAATAGAAAAATACAAATAGAAAAACTAATATTGTTCGCATGTGTTGTCCTCACTTTCTTATCCATTATACAGAAGCAAAAGTGGAAAAGCAATGGAGTGTTGGCTATATTCCATGCGAAAATGGAAATTGTTTCTAATGTTCTATTTTTGCGTGAAAATCATAAACTAGAGAGAGAATAGAAGGCAAGACTATAAGGCGATGGAAACTCAAAAGTATGAAACAGGAAACGGGAAGGGAGTATTATGACTAAAAAAATAGGAAACGGAATAAATGGCAAAAAAAAGCTTGTGGTATCTTTATTCATACCAGTTGTGCTGGGAATTATGCTGCTGCAGGGGTGCGGTGTATCAAATATGAACGACAAAAAGCTTGAAGACCTTGATTATACTGTGTTGAGAGAAGATGAAATACCGGAGGAACTTATGAATGAAATTGTCGGGAAACAGGAACAGGGCTTTAAAATAACATACAGAAATAGTGAATATTTATACATAGCGGAAGGATTTGGTAAACTTCCGGGGGCAGATTATAGTATTGAAATAGCGGAACTTTATCGTACTAAAAACGGAATTTTTTTTGATGCCATTTTATATGGACCGTCGAAAAATGTAGATAACACAAGGACAAACGGTTATCCATATATTGTCATAAAAACCGAAAATAGGGAGGAACCTGTTGTATACAAGTAAATTGTCTGATTATTCGAATAAATATGCAAACTCAGTACCAAAGTACGATTGTTGATACTGGTAGTACTTTGGTATACTATATGCACTAGATGTTGTATGCTATGCGGCATCAATACCAAGATGGAGGAGGCATATTATGGAACAGGCGGACATCAACAAAGTTAGAGCATCAGTTCATCAACAATGTGGGAACAGGGTTAAAATTCAATTGGATCGAGGCAGAAACAAAGTAGATATTCAAGAAGGCGTGATCCAAAAAGCTTACCCTAGTGTTTTTACAGTACTTGTTGACGATGAGAGAGAGGAAAACCCACCACAGTTACTTTCTTTCAGCTATACAGATATCATTACAAAAGATATTCGTATGAAACTTTGCTAGAATGTGAATAATTTTCCTTCACACGGAATATGTTGTTACATAATTCGGTGTGGAGGATTTTTTATTTTGGAATACGAAAAAAGGACAATCAGACAACGAAAGCTTATTGACAAAGCATCTACGCAAATTGCAATTGACGATGATTTTATAGTACCAGATAGCAAACCTGATGTAGTACGGATTATTCATCAGGTGGGAACTGTAACCTTTGAGGAACCCGTAGTAAGCAATCACAGTGTGTGGGCAAAGGGCAAACTCGCTTTTTCTCTCCTATATAAGAGTGACCGGGAAGAAAAGAAAATCGAGGTGCTGCATGGAAAAATACCTTTTCAGGAGAAATTGTTTATGGATGAAGTGGAGGATTCCGCAGCAGTGCGTCTTTGCTATCATCTTGAAGATTTGACTATTGTTGAAATTAACTCAAGAAAGCTTGAGGTACAGGCGGTGATACATATTGATGCCTTTGCAGAGTGCAATGCGAAGGAGGAGATTGTGGCACAAATACTTCCTGAGACACAGTATGAGCAGCGACAGGTAGAAAAGGAAGTGTTGGATTTGCTGACGGCAAAAAAGGACATATTGCGCGCAAGAAATGAGATGATGCTTCCGTCTACTAAGCCGAACATTGGACAGATTCTGTGGAAAATGGTACAGCCTAGAGGCTTGGAGGTGATGCTTGCAGAAGGTGGCCTACAGGTATCGGGGGATGTGCAGGTGGATGTCTTGTATCGAACGATAGAGCAAGGGGAAACAGAGTGGTATCATGGAGCAGTTCCAATACAGGGGTTCCTGGAGTGTGAAGGTGCGAAGGCGGATGACGCTTTTTTCCTGGAGTGGAAGGATTTGGAATGGGAAATTGAGACGAAATCGGACATAGATGGAGAAGCGCGCATTCTTGGAGTTGATTTGTCTTTGGGAACATATTTTGAGGTTTACCAAAGTATGCGCCTGAAATTGCTGGAGGATGTTTTTGCGACACATTCTCAAGTGAATTGTAAGTGGCGAAAGGCGGTGCTTGGGCGACTTCTCATGCGTAATCATGCGAAAGTGCGAGTGGCGGAACAGGTATCCTTATCACCAGGGTGTGAGAATATATTGCAAATTTGCAGTAGTGAAGGCTCGGTGGAAATTGAATACTGCGAGAAGGAGACGCAAGGAGTTCGCATCGGAGGAACCGTTTCTGTGCATATTCTTTATGTGACAGCGCAGGATCAGATACCGATAGAACATGCAAGGGCAATCGTTCCTTTTGAACAGGTGGTAGATATTCCCGCATTGTCTGAAAATACAATGATTCGCTATCAATGTGGAATGGAGCAATTAAATGTGAATTTGCTAGAACCGACAGAATACGAGGTAAAAGCGGTGGTCAACCTGTGGGTTATGGCAGTAGAAAATGATGCGATTGCAACCCTGCAGGAAGCGACAGAGGCGGCGTATGACATGGAACAATTGGCAAGTATGCCAGGAATACTGGGGCATACCATGCAGGAGGGGGAAAGCTTGTGGGACTTGGCAAAAAAATGCCATGTGAAGGTGGAAGAAATTGAAAAAGCCAATGATATCAGTGCCACAAGTGTAAAGCCAGGAGATAAGATACTTGTTGTAAAACAGCTGATATAATGCTATGATAGGCGAGGAAAGTGAATTGCGAAAGAGGAGGGTATTATGGAAAATCAATTTGATAATCAGGATAATATGCAAGGACAGCAGAATTCATACGGACAGCAGGAGAACTACAATAATACAAATCCATACGGGCAACAGGAGAACTACAACAATACAAATCCATATGGACAACAGAATGCATATAATGGAAACACAAATGAACAAAATGGTTATGGATATGCACAGCAGAATGCCTATAATGCAGGATATGGATATAATCAAGGCGGAAACTATGGTGGCCCTATAGATAAAAACGGTAGCCCACTTCCAAATAATTTTGGAATGAAGCTTACATTTTCTATTTTAGAAATGATTACGATTCTGTTTTGCAATGTAATTACATTAGTAATGGGAATCTTAGGATGCGTATTTACTTGTAAAGCAAATAACGCATATAAAGAGGGCAGATGGTCTGATTTTTCTTCTGCAAAGAAAGCAAGTAATGTATTTTTGTGGATTGGATTTGCGGTTTCAATGGTATATCTTGTATTAGTTATTGTTACTTGCGTTGCAATCGGAGCATTTTCAGCTGGTATAACGCGTGAGATAATGGAGCATCCAGAGCGCTTCGAAGAGTATCTTGAGCGAAGTCAGGATGACCCGGAATCCTTAGAAGAGTATTTGGAGCGCATGCAGGAGTATGACTTTGATGACTATGATGGGGATGACTGGGATGAGTTCGAGAAGGAGCTCGAGAAGGAATTTGAAAAAGAACTCATGGAGGAATATAAGAAGTCTCAGGATGGAGAAAATCTTGACTTGCCAGAGGGTGAGTCTGACCAGACGAATCCATTTACACCGTTACAGGTATATGTACAGGCAATGTAGGATGGTTCGCAAAGCTTATAGTGAATGAAAAAGATGGGGAGAAGCGTTGAAATTGATACGCAACTCTCCATTTGCTTTTTTCCAACAAACCCACAAATTTCCTCAATAACTTGTAGGAAAAGGACTAGAAAAATAGCATATTTTGTGCAACAATATAGTGGTAAAAGATTGCATACGAGTGGTCCCAAAGAGGACTGTTTCTATTTAGGAGGACAATTTTGAAAAAAAGAACTTTTATTAAGAAAAAAACAGTGCGAAGAGGAATTACGTCGCTTTTTCTAGTTATGGCTCTTGTTGTAACAATGCCTTCCTCAAGTATTGTGACAGTACATGCTGAGACTGCAGCAGAAAAACGTAAGGCAGAAGCTCAGAGCAGATTGAATGAGCAGAATAAAATATTGGATTCTTTAAATAAGCAAAAGTCTCAGGTGCAGAGCCAGCTGTCAAAAAAGGCGGCAGAGCTTTCGGACATCATGGCGCAGCAGGCAACCTTGCAGGCGCAGATTGATGATGTGACGGCGCAGATTGGACAGGCAAATGAAGATTTGCAGGCTGCAGAGGAGCGCGTGAACGCACAGTATGAAGCAATGAAGCAGAGAATTCAGTTTACATATGAAAATAGCATGAAGGATTCTTTATGGACTGCAATTATTGAGGCAAAAGGAATTGCAGACATGTTGAACCGTATTGAGTACGCTACGCAGGTACATAATGCAGATCGTGATATGATGACAAGCTATGAGAATGCAGTTGCAGAAGTGAAGGAAACCAAGGCTTATTTGGAGGAACAACAGAAGCAACAGCAGGAACTGATGGCATCCTATGAAAAAAAGGAGAAAGAGGTTCAGCAAGCGGTGACGGAGCTGAAGGCACAGAGTGCAAATGCACAAAGTGAAATTAACGCAGCGAAGAAGCTGGCAAATGATTATAAGAGTCAGGTTGCAGCTGCAAATGAAGCAATTCGTAAAGAACAAGAGGACGCAAGACGAGTGCTTGCACAATCCTCAGGAGGCAATGGCCTGAACGGATCGGGAATTAATCCAGGAAATAGTACTAACGTGAGTGGGCAGGATATTGTAAACTATGCAAAGCAGTTCGTTGGTTCGCCATACGTTTGGGGTGGAGCTCATTTTGATTCTTTGGAAAAAAGAGCAAATTACAATCTTAAAAACGGAGCAGATTGTTCCGGCTTTGTAAGCTGCGTATTTGCCCATTTTGGAATCTATACGCCAAATTATTCCCTTAGTTTTGCAAACGGTGGAAAGGCCGTGTCAATCGATTCGTTACAGCCAGGCGATGTATTGGTATATAAGCCAGGAAGTGAAGGAATTGGACATGTGGCAATCTATGCGGGCAATGGTGTGATTGTTGAAGCGCAGGATACAGCACATGGAATTACCTGCAATCGTTCATTTGAAAAAACGAAGTCTCGTTTGTTTGCAATTCGCCGTTACAATTAAAAAGAGTACGAGATTTGTGTTAGAGTATACAAGGCAAAAGGATACTTGAAGCAAAAGAACATTCGAAGACAAAGGATATTCGAAGCATAATTAGATATCAACGTAAATAGAATGCATGATAAATAAAGAAAGAAGGATAACATAAATGGAATTTGAAGCGTTACAAAAAGAAATGATTACAGCAATGAAGGCAAGAGATAAGGTGAGAAAAGATGCCATCAGTGCGCTGGTGTCTGCAGCAAAAAAGGTTGCAATCGACGAGGGCTGTCGTGATGAGATTAAAGAAGAGCTCGTGAATCGCGTTATCATGAAAGAGCTGAAAACAGTAAAAGAGCAGATTGACAGTTGCCCAGACGAGAGAGCAGATTTGAAGGCTGAGTATCAGGCAAGATACGATATCTATCAGGAGCTTGCCCCACAGATGATGTCTGCAGAGGAAGTAGAGCGCGTGCTCACAGAAAAGTTTGCAGAAGTGATTGCAAGCAAGAACAAGGGTGCAATCATGAAGGAAGTAATGCCAGAGCTAAAAGGAAAAGCAGATGGTAAAGTAATCAACCAAGTGGTAATGAAGCTTTGCCAATAGTGAAAGGACAGTATGCAAAAGAAAACACGTAAGGGAAGAAGAATTGCAAAATGGATAATTCTAGGAGTTACCATGCTTGCAGTGGTGGGCGCAGCAATTCGCTCATTTGAACAACGTGAGAAACTTGTCTATAGAGAGAACCTTGAAAAGAAGGCTGTGACAGTGAATGACGTGACACTGACTTTGCAGGATGTGGCGTTTTATGTTGGATACGAGGAGCAGGAGGTAGAAAATCAGGCTCGGGTATACAATGCAGAGGATACCAATAAATATTGGAATTTACATATTGATGGTGAATTTGTGAAGGTTGCAGCAAGAAATGCGGCAATACAAATGGCGATTCATGATGAAATATTCTATCAGATGGCCCAGAAAGAGGGGATGGAGTTGAATGACATGGAAGAAAGCTATTTGGAAAGTGCATTTTATGATTATTGGACAGATTTGACGGAGCGAGAAGGTGAGAAAGGACTTGGCGTTTCTAGGGATGCAATTCAAGAAACCATGCGTAAGGTAACCATCGCTCAAAAATATCAAATGATATATGAGAATCTACAAGGCGTTCCAAGTGGAACCTATGATTTTACAACGGATGACTTCGCGACGATGCGTGAAGAGAACAAGGTTGAAATAAATGAAAAGGTCTGGGGTCTGATTGATTTCGGAAATGTATCCCTAGATCATGAGAAAGAAGAGTAATATGGCAGAGAAAATAGGAAGAAATGATCCTTGTTGGTGTGGATGTGGTAAGAAATATAAGGCATGCCACCAGAACTTTGATGAGAAGATTGAACGTGCAAGAGCACAGGGACATAAGGTACCACCAAGAAATATCATCAAGACACCAGAACAGATTGCAGGAATCAAGGAAAGTGCAAAGATAAATGTCGCTGTTTTGGACTATATTGGGGAGCATATTCATGCAGGAATGAATACGGCAGAAATTGACAAAATTGTTTATGACATGACGACTTCTATGGGAGGAATTCCAGCTCCACTTAACTATGAGGGGTATCCATATAGCGTGTGCATATCTATAAATGATCAGGTGTGTCACGGATTTCCATCGGAGGATGTGATCTTGCAGGAGGGAGATATTGTCAATGTGGACTGCTCGACCATTCTGAATGGATATTTTTCGGATTCTTCTCGCATGTATTGCATTGGAGAAGTGGATCCTGAATGGAAAAAGCTTGTGGATGTGACAAAAGAATGTGTGGAATTAGGACTTAAGGAAGTAAAACCTTGGGGATATCTTGGTGACATGGGACAGGCGGTGCATGACCATGCATATGCAAATGGATATACCGTAGTGCGTGAAATCGGTGGACATGGAATTGGATTGGAATTCCATGAAGAACCATGGGTTGGATATAATACCAAACGTGGAACAGATATGCTAATGGTTCCAGGTATGGTGTTTACCATTGAACCAATG
>JAZUHO010000141.1:0-1640 GCA_045641745.1 Agathobacter sp.
ATTTCTGTCGCATATGGTGTTTCCTCATACGCAAGCAAATGTTCTGGGAAGTGTCCCGTTTTCATTAACAAGTCATATTGTTCATCATCTAAATCAAATGTTTTTTTCAGATTAAAAAATTGCACTTGGCTATATGGCAAATCTATCCCGAACAATTCCTTTGCAAGCTTAGTAAAATATTTGGCAGTCTCACATATTACATCATCAAAATCTATATATACTTTCATTTTCTCTGTCCTTTCGGTCTGTACGATTTTTCTGCATCTATTCTACTCTATTTTGCAATTTTAGAAAACCTGTTAATCCTCGTTTCCACTATAATCTTTGTTCCTTTGTATTTTCCCGCTTTATTCTTTTTTTCTCTTTTACACGCGTGCCTCCCGCTGTATTACCCCTCAAGCTCCATAAACTAGGCGTTTTAGTTAATTTGATTCTGTAATTTTTGTTAAATATATCCATTTCTTTGCAACATAAAACGCGGTACTATAAGCATGTAGCAGTTTTGGGTACAAAGTACCAAATTGTTGTCATTCAAAAACAAAATAATAGGAGGAATGTATGAAACACAAAAAAGGGAAAGTAGCGTCGCTTTTGCTTGCGGCTACAATGACTCTCTCGGGAATGTCATCTGTTACAGCCTTAGCTGCACAGGATACCACCAAACCAACGGTATCAGATGTTACGATAGAGCTTATTGACGGCAACGAGCAAGGCGAAGCAACAAAGGAAAGTAAAATTGTAATCAAATTCCACGCACAAGATAATGTCGGCGTGGAAACCATCCATGTGAATTTGAATGTTCGCAACGAGGAGAATACGGCTAATGAATGCATTGATGCCTCCACTTGGCATGCTTCCTCACCAGAAGATTACGTAACTGTGGATGGGAACAATTATACGGCAACATATTCTCTTGAGCGCTGCGAATATCGCGGAATTCTTTATCTGGCATGGTTAGACGTAGGGGATAAGATGGGAAATGAGGCAAGTCTTCATAATCCCGTTAAAACTACGTTTAAAATGAATGGAACCAAAGATGTCGTTGCAAAGGATCCAGCGAATAGCCAAAGTGAATACTTTAACATTACATCAGCAAACGTATATGATGCAGGCGGAAACGCATTCGCACCTGGCGCAATTGTAACTCCAGGTACCACTGTGCAATACGAAGTCATCACAGAAGACGAATTCAAAAATGTACGTGAACTTTATGCTAATGTAAGTGTTCGATTAAGCGATAACCACAGTTATCGCAGTGTAACATTAGCAAAAGTAGAGGGCGAGAGCAAGAAATACCGTGGTGAATTTACTTTCACAGAAGACATGATAGGCGCCGCTTGGTTTATTGGAAATGTCTTCTTCTACGATTCGGAAAAAAGCCAATCCTACAATGGCTATCCTTTGAACAGATGCGACCTTGTATTAAAGGTGGATGATTCGACTGTACTTCCAAATCCGGTGAACGTTTCCACATATAAGATTTGCTTCGATGACGCAAGCACATTCTATCAAGAATACGTAGGCAGCAAGATGATTCCTATGTACGAGAAAATCAGTGATTATATCGAGCTTCCAACACTTGATGTTCCAGAAGGCATGGACTACGAATGGCATGCATTTTCTTATATATCCACTGGCAA
>JAZUHO010000142.1:0-45674 GCA_045641745.1 Agathobacter sp.
CAGGAGAATATCCTGTGAGAATTGAGCTGGGAATGTATACCTACACCTGTAAGCTTCTAATCGTGGATGTGACAGCACCTGTGATTGAAGGCGTACATGATATTCATGTGGAGCCAGGAGAAACGGTAAGCTACAAAGAAGGGGTTACTGCAACGGATGATTGCGATCCGAACGTAGAGTTAAATGTAGATGCAACGCAGGTAGATTATTCCAAGGAAGGAATCTATGAGATTATCTATACAGCTACGGATGCCTCTGGAAATCAGACGGTAGAAAAGGGAAGATTAATAGTAGAGGTGCGTAACTATACGCAAGAATTTGTGGATAGCTACGGAAATCAAATTATTGCATCCATTCTTACCGAGGGGATGTCGGATGGGGAAAAGTTAACTGCAATTTATAACTGGATTCGATCCAATGTAGCCTACATTGCTTATTCGGAGAAAGCAAGCTGGCGAAAGGCGGCTTATGAAGGAATGGTGCTGCATAAAGGGGATTGTTTTGTCTATGCCAGCACAGCAAAGGAACTTTTGAATTTGGCTGGAATTAAGAATATGGATATTGCGAAAATCCCATCCGATACCAGACACTATTGGAATCTGGTAGATATTGGAGAGGGATGGCATCATTTTGACACCTGCTTGCGAGAGGGGAATCCAGATTTTAACTATGTAACCGATGCGCAGCTTATGGAATATTCCAATGCAAATGGGGGAACGCACAATTATGACCGCAGTGCGTATCCGTTTATTCAATAGAAGGAGCAGAGAACATGGACGAATTGTATGAAATATTGGAAAATAACCGACCGGAAATTGAATTTCGAGAGGAACGAGCACTTTTTTCAGGAGGAATACTTGATTCCTTTGATGTCGTGAATATTGTGTCGGACATTATCGACGTATTTGACGTTACCATCCATGCAGATGAGGTGAATGCAGAGAATTTTGATTCTGCAGAGGCTCTCTGGGAATTGATTCAAAGCAAGATGAGTGAGGGTTAGCATGCAAATCACATCAGCGGGATTCCTACTGTTTTTGGTTGGAGTCCTTATTTTCTATTATGGTCTGCCTGCAAAATTGCAAAAACCGGTGCTTCTTATCGCAAGCTATGTGTTTTATTCCTTTGCAGGACTTAGGGCAGTGGCAGCACTTCTGGGAAGTACGGTATGCTGTTATCTAGTTGGCTATTTTCTCACAACGGAGCAGACCCATAAAAATCAAAAAAATATAAAAAGTGGAATCCTTGCAGCTGGAATTGGACTACACATCGCACTTCTTGGTATAACGAAGTACCTGCCAGTATATTTGGA
This sequence comes from Agathobacter sp., assembly GCA_045641745.1. Classification (GTDB taxonomy): domain Bacteria; phylum Bacillota; class Clostridia; order Lachnospirales; family Lachnospiraceae; genus Roseburia. The sequence goes on from JAZUHO010000142.1 coordinate 1,313, forward strand.
AACAAGAAATTGGTTTGCAATTTTGGGAATTTCGTTTTTTACCTTGCAGGCGATTGGCTATATGATTGATGTATATCGAGGAACGATAGAAGCGGAATTAAATCCGATGCGACTAGCATTGTTTTTCGCTTTTTTCCCGATTCTAACGCAGGGACCAATTCATCGGTACAAGGAGCTAGCAGAGACGCTTTTTGCCAGTCACGCCTTTTCGATTGAAAAATTGAAAAACGGAGGAATACGAATCCTATGGGGCTTCTTCAAGAAGCTTGTGTTAGCCGATCGCGTGGCAATCGGTCTCCAAACACTGCTTGCTAATCCCGAGCAATATGCCGGCGGATATGTATTGGTTGTGATGGCATTTTATGCATTGCAGCTGTATGCCGATTTTACAGGCGGGATTGATATTGCACTTGGCTGCGCAGAGCTCTTTGGAGTTTCCTTGCAGGAGAATTTTCTTCGTCCGTATTTTTCTAAAAGTGTGCAGGAGTATTGGACACGTTGGCATATGAGCTTGGGGAAATGGTTTACCACGTATGTTTTTTATCCACTTTCTACATCAGGCTGGGTCACACAGCTTAGAAAAAGCGCCATTGCCCATGGCCATCGGAGGCTTGGAAAGCGAATTGCTGTCTATGTATCTGCTGGAGCAGTGTGGATTTTGACCGGATTGTGGCATGGACCGACGGCTAGCTTTGTGGTGTGGGGATTATGTAACTATGTGATAATTATGATTTCACGAGAGTTGACGGGACGATATCAGGCTTTTCACAAGAGATTTCCAGCAACAGAGGGCGCATGGTATCGTGGCGTGCAGGTGATCAGAACGATTGGAATTATGAGCTCGCTACGCCTTTTCGACTGCTATAAGGGAGTGGGAATTACCTTTGCCATGTTTGGCAGCATTTTTACGCAGTTTTCCCTAAGACCTTATGTGGATGGAAGTTTATTGCAGTTGGGGCTAAATGGAATGGACTATGGAATTATACTCTTGGGAACGTTACTTTTAGTCTGGGTGAGTCTGCTTCAAAGAAAAGGAAGTGTCCGCATGCAGCTTGCAGGGCTTCCGTACTGGCTTCGCTTTATCCTGGTGTTTGGATTGTTTGTCGTGGTGCTGGTATGCGGAAAATATGGAATTGGATACGATAGGACACAGTTTATTTACAACATATAAGAGAGTAGCAATATGAGAAAAAGAGTACTAAGATATATGGCATCTGCACTTGTGGCAGTCCTATGCCTTGGCCTCTTGCAAAGCCTTCTGATGCCGAAATACATGGAGGGCATAAAAGAGGGCGCATTGATTTCAGAATATTATGAGGAAGAACGTGTTGCGGAGCGAAAGCAGCATGACGTTCTCTTTCTTGGTGACTGTGAGGTATATGAGAACTTTATTCCACAAACCTTATGGGATGTCTATGGGATTCATAGTTATATTCGTGGGAGTGCAAAGCAAAAAATGTGGCAGTCCTATTATTTGCTTGAGGAGACATTAAAGTATGAGAAACCAAAGGTAGTGGTCCTATCTACATTGGCAATGAAGTACGGGAATCCGGCGGACGAGGCTTACAATCGATTGACTTTAGATGGAATGCGTTGGTCTCGGGCTAAGGTGGAGAGTATACAAGCATCCATGACCGAGGAAGAAAGCTTTCTGTCATATGTGTTTCCTATTTTGCGGTATCACGAGCGATTTGATGAGTTGACCGCGGAGGATTTCACATACTGGGGAAAAAGGCGATTGGTAAGCTATAATGGCTATGAGCTTCAGACGGGCGTAAAGCCTGTGACAGAGATACCAGAGGCGCAACAATTGGGGAATTATCAGTTTTCTTCGAGATCTTACGACTATTTAGATCGAATTAGAAAATTATGCGATGAAAATGAGATTGCGCTGGTATTAATAAAGGCACCTAGTCTCTACCCAGCGTGGTATGAGGAATGGGATACCCAGATGGAGGACTATGCAAAACGCAACGACTTGCGGTATTATAATCTCCTAGAGGCTGATATCGATATCGATTATACAACGGATACCTATGATGCGGGGTTACATTTGAATTATGCAGGCGCTAGGAAGCTTAGCCTCTACTTTGGCAAGGAACTGCAGGATACGTATGGGCTGACTTCGAGAAAGCAGGAGAGTAAGCTGGCGGAGTCCTGGGAGCGAGAAAAGGCTCGCATGGATACGGAGCTGGCGAAGGAATGCGCGAATTAAGGATAGAAATGAGTAAGTAATATGATGGATAAGAAATGGAAAGATAAATTACACAGGGATAGATGGATTGGAATACTAGGTATTATGTTGTGTGTGAATCTGCTAATGGGATGTGGTGCCGGAAGCGTGGGAGAAACAGAATATACCTTTAAAGCCAATGAGGTGTTGTTTGCGGTGAATGAGAAGGCAGAAGATACGTTAGAAAAGCTTGGAGAGCCACAGAATGTGTTCGAAGCACCAAGCTGTGCTTTTGATGGAATGGATCGCATCTATCGGTATGACCATTTCTCGATTCAAACCAATGAAAAAAAAGGGGAAGAATACATTACGGTAATTACTTTTTTGGATGATTTAATTAAAACGCAGGAGGGTGTCAGCATTGGAATGACACAAAGTGCTATGGAACAGGTATATGGATCCAATTATGAAAGAAATCAGAACTGGATTACGTATTTTGGACAGGATACTGCGCTACGCTTCGTGGTCGAAGAGGGAAAGATACGGGCCATTACATATATGGCGAAGGAATATCTACAGGCGACAGAGTAAAAAGGGAAATGTATGGGAGAACGGAATGCGGACTTATCAGTTGGACCAGCGAGACGGTGAATCAAAATATTATTATTTATACAAGGAACTGAAAGCAGATATTTTATCAGGAACAATTAAAGCGGGAGAAAAGCTTCCTTCCAAGCGCACGTTGGCGGAACATTTAGGTGTTAGCCTGATTACGGTAGAGAATGCGTATCTCATGTTAAAGGAAGAAGGCTACATTGAATCGAGAGAACGAAGTGGATACTATGCCAATGGAATTTTAGAGTTTGCCGCAACCATCGAGCAACGACAAGCAAGTAAAGACCCGGAACGCATCCTGCACCTGCTTCCAGAGAAGAATAATGTGGAAGAAATGGCGCAGGAGAAGAAGACGACACAAGAAACGGAGAGAGAGGAAAATATACTCCCATCAAGCTTTTTTCCATATTCCGTATATTTTAAGACGGTTCGAGGTGTTATTACGGATTACGGAGAAGCGCTAATGCAGAAATCTCCCAATGAGGGATGTGCAATATTAAGAAATGCGATTTCCAATTATTTACTTCGATATCGAGGAATTTTTGGCCAACCATCGCAGATTATTAATGGTTCGGGAGCGGAGCATCTGTATGGCTGTGTGGTTCGGCTCTTTGGAAAAGAAAGCGTTTATGGCATTGAAGATCCTTCCTATGAACAGATTCAGAAGGTTTATGAGGGGGCGGGAGCCGTCTGCGAGAAATTAAAAATGGATGTGGATGGAATTGCATCAGAGGAGTTGGTGCATAGTGAAGCGAAAATTTTGCATGTTACGCCTTTTCACAGTTATCCATCGGGAGTGACGGCGACGATACAGAAACGATATGAGTATTTAAATTGGGCAATGGAACGCAAGGGATATATCATTGAGGATGATTTTGACAGTGAGTTTTTTATGCCGGGAAAACCTATCGAAACTCTGTACGCAATGGATCAAGGGCAGTCTGTACTCTATATTAACACCTTCTCGAAAAGTCTGTCTCCATCGATTCGAATGGGATATATGATTCTTCCTCCACAGCTGATGGAGCGCTATCAGGAAACTTCAGGAGGATTCTCTTGCACGGTGCCGGTTATGGAGCAATATGCGCTTGCAGAATTTATCAATAAAGGCTACTTTGAGCAGCATTTGAATCGTATGCGTAAAAAAAATAAGTTATAAACACAAAATTGTTGATATTGTGTATAACTAAAGTACTAGAAAATGAAAAATGTTGATGAAATGCGCGACTAATGTGCTATAAGACAAAAAATATATATAAAAACGATAAAATCAGGTTAAGTAGGATGCGTCCCCCTTTTACGGAATAAACAGTAAGAGGGGGATTTTTTTACTTATTGAAATTCTATAAGTAAAAAACAATCAGCGGGGATATAGGCAGCTTTTGGCATGGCATGAAAAATGGATATGAGAAAAAGTTATAAAAAATTAGAAATAGATGCTTGACAAGCATGCGTTTATACTGTATATATAACACATAAACAGTTATACACAAATATGAGGTGATATGAATTCATGAAAATAATGCAGAACTCTGGAGAGCCAATTTATCAACAGATTGCGAATCAGCTCCGCGAGGATATTATGAGTGGAAAACTGGAACAGGGAGAATACCTTCCTTCCATTCGTGGATTGGCGAAAGAATTAAAGATTAGTGTAATTACAACGATGAAGGCATATGAACAGTTGGAGGAAGAGGGATTAGTAACCGCATCTCCGGGAAAGGGATTCTTTGTGAATCCACAGGATCATGAGATGCTACGAGAGCAGCATATGCGTAAAATTGAGGAACGCCTTATGGAGGCAATTAAATTTGCAAGACTAGCAGGTGTGAGCAGGGAAGAACTTATCACTACATTAGAGACTTTGATTGAGGTGGAAGATCAAGAATCGTGATAGGAGATTGGAAAAGAAGGAAAAGTGTGAAAAAAGGAGAGCAAGTATGCAAGGAATAAGTAGTGTGATTGAAGTTAAAAACTTAAAGAAAGCCTATAAAGGATTTGATTTAGATATTCCAGAATTGAAGATACCAAAGGGATTTGCCACAGCCCTAATCGGAGAAAACGGAGCAGGAAAGACGACGCTTCTCAGCATGATGGCAGGGCTTCGCCTGAATTATAAAGGAGAGATTTGGTATTTTGAAGAATATGATAATCAAGACCTGATGAAAGAGGAATGCCCATGGAAGGAGTGGATTGGATATACAGGACCAGGAAGCTATTATCTTCCACACTGGAACAGCAAACAGATTGGGGAAATTAGTGAGATCCTCTATGATAATTTTCATAAGGACCGTTTTGAGAAATGGTGCAAGGAACTTTGCATCGAGAATTCGCACAAAAAGAAAGTGTCACAGCTTTCCGATGGAAATCGCATGAAGCTCATTATTGCCGGGGCTCTTGCCAGAGACACCAAGTGCTTAATTATGGATGAGCCAGCGTCTCCATTAGATCCACTGATGCGAGATAAGCTATGTGAGCTGATACGCGAATATTTAGAAGAAGGAAATGGAGAAAAAAGTGTTTTCTTCTCAACACATAATATTTCAGATATGGAAAACGTGACAGATTATGCCATTATTATGGAACACGGACAGATTGTTGAACAGGGATTTGTAGAGGATTTAAAGGAAAAGTACGTAATGGTTCGCGGAGAGGCTGAGGATAGCGCATTTGCCAAAGACATTCTTGTGTCAATGAGCAAAAGTAATTTTGGTTTTGAAGGCTTATGCTTGGCAGAAAATATTGACAAATTTGCAGGCGTGGATGTGAAATGTGAAGTTCCAACACTTTCTCAGATAAGTGTTGGCGTAATGAAAGCAAACTCAAAGTTGACGATATAGGGGAGGCGAAACATGAAAGGGATAAAATGTTACAACGGATTTGCCACTATTTCCCATAGAATACTAATATTTCTCATGATTCCACTTGCAGTACTGGTTACGCAGCAGTTGCTTTATAAAGTTTTAGGCGTGGTGGGAATGCAACCGATCTATGTGTCCTTTTTGGTGGCAGCTGAGACGATTCTGGATTATTGGGTATTTGGAGGCTTTACAGAGAAGGACTTCGAGGGATGGGATTACATAAAATGCTCAAAACGTGGGATTCAAACACTTCGTTCTGCAATTGTGTTCGATAACGTAAGAAGATTCCTATGGATAACAGGAACGCTTGCATTGACGATTTATATCGACGGGAAAAGGATGCAGGAAGGCTTTTGGAATGGGGCAACATTTGGAATTGAGGAAGTGGGCCTTTTCTTTGCAATGGTGTTTTCTGCGTATGGGATTAGCATGCTGCTAATTACAGTATCCCGTTATACCTCATTGCTTTTACTGATTCTAATAGGCGTTTATGCAGCTATGTTTCCGGTTGTTTTACTATGTGTGATCATTTATCGCTATCCAGTTGTGATGTGCGGAATTTCTGGAATTATAGCCTTGGCAATCAGTATACTATCCGTATGGAATATAATGAGAAAAGTGAAAGGAAGTTTTTATAATGGATGATTTGAAATTGGGATTAAAATTAATGCCGCATGCATATGGAACTAAAATCGTGGTAATTTCTTCTATTTTCCTTATGCTTGCAGGAATTGCAATTGAGGTGCTATCGAAAGGAGCAATCATGTTTGGAAGCGTGCTGATTTTTGTTGTTTCGATGTATCCGACACAGCTTCTTACCTCTTTGGCAATGAGCGGATTGGTGGCAACTTCTACAAAGAATCGAAGAATCCAAATACGAGTAAATCTTATTTGGGAGGCACTTCTAGGTGGGGTTATGATTCTTGTGGTTGCAGGAATTCGATATGCGCTATATTTGCAATATCCAGAAATGGAAGGAATGCTAATCAATGGTATGCTGTTTGTCGCGGCATGGATTCTGGCAATGACGGTATATAATGGAATTGCCTATAAATATTTTGTGGCAGGAATGATTGGCTTTCTAGTTGTCTTTTTAGCTGTCTATGTGACCTTCTTGATTCAAATGAATGAAAATCCGGCTGCAATTGTGGGATTTCCGGTTGCTGTAGCAATCATGATAGCAGCATTTGTGATAGGACTGGTGATACAATATCTTCTTATGAGCGCGCTTTATAAGGTTCCATTTTCTTTGCGTTCACAAGGAGCAAAATTTAAAAAGAATATGTTATAAAATAGGTCTCTTGTACTATAAAAACTTACGAAACTCTTTTCCTACGCTTATTTTAATGCTATAATACAGTTGTTATGTAATGTTTGAAACGCGAGAAAAGATGAGGACTTAGAATGGAAACAATAACACTTGCTAAGGGAGAATATCTTGTTCATAAGGGCGAGACAGTTCGTAATGTTTTTATAGTTGCAAGGGGCTCTATTATTATGGAGACCATGAATGACCAGGTTCTACTAAAGGGTGGCGGAATTGTCGGTTTGGTTGAAGCGGGAAGAGTGGGATATGTGTGCGATTATCGGGCAAACGAGGAGACTACTCTTGTCAGTTATCCTTATCGAAATGTAAATGATTTAAGACCAATTTTTGAACAATATCCAAAGTACCAGTACGCCTTTGTGCATGGTGCAATTATCCAGTGCGGCGATTTGGTGAACCGTTATGAGAAGATTGGCGCGCAATTGCGTTTTTATTATAAAGCAGCTTCGACCGCTTATCGAAAGTATCACACACTTTGCGAGACCTATGATTTGCCGACAGAGTCGGCAAGCTTTGAGGACAAAGTGGGGATGCCAAATGAGACAACGGTAGTTGAGGATTGGGAAGTGGCCTATAACAAAGCTTTCGCCGAGAAAGACACAAACTTAATCCAGGATATGTATGGGGAGGACATGGACTTATGCGTTGGTGAGATTGCTCACGCTTGTGGAGTAATGTATCGAAGCATGCACTCCATGGAAGAGAGAATCGAGTACATGTTCTCAAATCGAAAAGTAATTATTGCCCAGGATGGAAAAGATTATCTGGGCGTTTTTGTAAATCTAAGAAAACGTCTTGCGGAACGTGGGCTAGATCAAACGGAAACAGCGGAGTACATTGAGAAAATCTTCGCTTTTTGCGCAAAAGCCACTGTGGCAGATATGCCACTGTTTGATAGGGAGATACTTGAAGCACGAATAAAAGAATATCAGGCAATCGATTTTGATGCAATTGAACCAAGGATTGCTCAGACAACCGCTACAACAGAGGAAGAGGATGTTGCCGTGAATGAGCTTCTGGTAGAAGAGGACGAGGAAGAAGAAGGTGCTGACTGCTTAGCTACCATTTTGGAATATGCAGAAAAGAGTGAGGAAGAAATCGAAGAGATTCGCGGTAAAATTGCGGAGTTTCGCGATTTGTCGGATATTTATGCCACTGACGATGAGGCCCGTGCTCTTCGTAGAGGGCTGACCAATATGTTCTTTGAGGTATATGAGAAGGCATTTTTCCGCTCTTTGGAAGAAAACGAAGAGGAATTGGATGAAATTCTTATGATGTTCCTCAACTTTGGATTTATGGATGTGCAATTGGTGGGCGAAGAGAATGCCAATGCCTTGTATGAGCTAACGGATCGTTTGTATTTGTGCAGGAGTGCGCATGTATATACCATGTACGATTGGTTAAAGAAGATATACATCGGAGACAAAGAGCCAAGTAAGAGTGAGTTTGATTTGGATTATGGCGCATATTTGCGAGAACAAGTGAAAACAGGTGATTTGAAAAAGAGCGATGTTCCTGCATTGATGAATAATCAGGTGGAGAAGGTAAGATACGAGTTAAACAATATGTTTAAGTCGGTAAACCGTGTTACCTATGGACGATTCAGTACCTATTGCCCTATTATACGAGAAGATGATTTTATCAAATCAGCACAGGAGCTTTTGGTAACTTGTAAGAAGCTAGATGAAGCTATGAACGTGGTGCGCCAGATTGACTATACCTGCTTCTTGCGTGAAATGCAGGTGGCGGATGAGGAACACGATTTACCACGTATCGAGATTCGAAGAGAAGTGCTTCCAGATATTATCCTTATGCCAAACGTGGGTACGAAGGGAATGATGTGGCAGGAGAATGCGGATACCAAGCGAGATACCCCAGGTCGATTTATGTTTCCTATCTTCACAGCGGGAGATATTAATGATATGATGGTCGAATCATGTGGACGATTCCGTTGGGAAATCTGCCGAAAGGTTCAGGGTATGCGCTGGAACGATATACGTGAGCTTTCTCTTACGTCGGAGTATTGTGACTACTTACAATTTTACCGTAAGAATCGCGAGCTGAGCTCAGACGCGAAGGAAAAGGTTAAGAATTCTTTACAGAAGGCAAAGAACAATTACCGAGAGGTATTTGTGCGTGATTATGTGAATTGGATTAAGTATGAAGCGAAGGGAAGTGTGCGTCTTAATCGCGTGGCACGTGACATTATCTTCCGCTATTGTCCATTTACTAAGGAAACGCGCGTGCGAATGGCGGAGAGTCCGATGTTCCGTGAGAGCATATCAAGATTCGAGATAAAGAATGCGCGAGAAGCAGAGAAGATGAATAATGTATTTAAGCGCTATGAAGCTGCGGGTGGAGAATTAATACCAGAGATGAAGGAATTCTTAGCTACATTCTTGATGTGAGTTTGTATATAAGCAAAACGGGAAAGAAAAGGGTTACATATGTATAAGATATTTATGGTTGAAGATGATGCGATAATTGGAAAGACAGTAAAGAACCATTTAGAGGGGTGGGACTTTGCGGTGACATTGGTGGAGGATTTCTCCAATGTCACGCAGGAGTTTCTGACCTGTGATCCTCAACTGGTACTAATGGATATTAAGCTGCCGGCTTATAATGGTTATCATTGGTGTCAGGAAATTCGAAAGGTTTCTAAGGTGCCGATTATTTTCCTGTCTTCGGCGGCGGACAATATGAATATTGTTATGGCGGTGAATATGGGAGGCGACGATTTCATTGCAAAACCATTTGATTTGGATGTGCTTACGGTAAAGATACAGGCCTTGATTCGCAGAAGCTATGATTTCGCAGGAACTAGTGATGTGTTAGAGCATCAAGGCGCGATGCTCAATCTTACCGATGGTACTTTGCTGTATCAGGAGAATAAGCTTGAGCTTACCCGCAATGAACTTAAGATTCTTCAAACACTTATGGATAATAAAGGGAAAATCGTTACACGAGATGCCTTGATGACCAAAATATGGGAAAGCGATGATTATATTGATGAGAATACGCTTTCTGTGAATGTAAATCGTTTGCGAAAGAAGCTGGCTGAAATTGGGCTAGAAGATTTCATTATGACGAAGAAGGGAATGGGGTATCGAATCGGATGAAAAAAGTGTTGGGATATTTACAAAGACACGCAGGTCAGGTGGCAATCGCCTGCCTGCTTTTTCTCATGCAGTTTTTCTTTTTATTAACCAGTCGCGTAGAGTTACAGGATATTGTATATTTAATTGGTTTGGAAATCTTTGTAGTGGCTGGCGTTTTGTTAACGGATTATATACGCTACCGGATGAAAATCCAAAAGCTAGGTTACCTGCTTGCCCATGATGTGGCTGATTACATGGAGTTAGAAGAAGAGGTAGACTGTATTGATGCAAGCTATATTGAAATGATTCGGCGACAAGAAAAGAACCGAAGAAAGCTTGAGTCGGATTATTCGGAAGAACGCAACGCGATGCGGGAATACTATAACATGTGGGTGCATCAGATTAAGACACCGATTGCGGCTATGAATGTTATGCTCCAGAGCAATGAGCATGGCGTGGAAGAAAAATATGCCTCCTATCTTGAGACAGAGAAGCTTACAAATCCAGAAGCATTTTTAGAAGAGCAAAGGGAAATTGTTCGGGAACTGCAAAGCCAATTGTTTTCGGTGGAAGAGTATGTCAATATGGCATTGCAGTATCAGAGAATGCGGTCGGAAAGCAAGGATTATGTATTAAAAGCAGTAGACCTGGATGGGGTTGTGCGCGAAAATATTCGAAAATTCGCACGCCTTTTCATAGGGAAAAAACTGGCAATTGATTATGAGAAAACGTCAGCTGTAGTATACAGCGACGAGAAATGGTTAAATTTTGTTATTGGTCAACTGTTAAACAATGCAATCAAATATTCGAAAAAGGGAACGATTACCATAGCGACAAAACAAGAAAACAACTATGTGTATTTGCTAATAAAGGACGAAGGAATTGGAATTAGTCCGGAGGACATTCCGCGAGTGTTTGAGCGTGGATATACGGGCTATAATGGTCGTGCGGATAAGTCGTCTACAGGAATAGGATTGTTTTTGTGCAAAGAAATACTTGAGAAATTGGGACATACGATTAAATTAGAATCTAGACTAGGAGAGGGAACGACGGTTTGGATTGGCATGGAATCAAAGCGTATGATAACCGAATAGCGTATCTTACATCAATGTAAGAAACGGGAGAGAATTGTAAGACCAATCGATGGTAAGCAATTCTCTCCTTTGCTATACTCATATCGTGTTAAGGAAAAAACCGGGAAATTGCAAAGAAAAGGAGATATAAAATGGCAATTTTAGAAGTAAAGAATTTAAAAAAGGTATATACTACACGATTCGGAGGCAACCAAGTGCAAGCTCTTGCTGACGTGAACTTTTCCGTAGAGCGCGGAGAGTATGTGGCAATTATGGGTGAGTCCGGATCAGGAAAAACCACACTATTAAATATTTTAGCGGCATTAGATCGCCCAACATCTGGAGACGTGAACTTGAATGGCATGCATCTTTCTGATGTAAAAGAGCGTGAGATTGCAACATTTCGAAGAGAGCATTTGGGATATGTGTTCCAGGATTTTAACCTTTTGGACCAGTTCTCATTGCGCGATAATATCTACTTACCATTGGTACTTGCAGGAGAATCGGTAAAGGAGATGGAGAAACGAATTGAACCAATCGCAGAAAAGCTTGAAATTACACAGCTGTTGGATAAGTTCCCATATGAGGTATCTGGAGGTCAGAAACAGCGTGCAGCAGTGGCAAGAGCGTTGATTACCAACCCAGAGCTTATCCTCGCAGATGAGCCAACCGGAGCGTTGGATTCTAAGACCACAGATGGTTTGCTTCGCCTTTTCAACCGAATTAATGAGGCTGGTCAGACAATTCTTATGGTTACACATTCTACTAAGGCTGCAAGTCATGCAAACCGTATTTTGTTTATCAAGGACGGGGAAGTGTTCCATCAGTTGTATCGTGGAAACATGACAAATGAGCAGTTGTATGGTAAGATTCAGGATACATTAACGGTGCTTATGACAGGTGGTGAAGCAAATGAGTAAGATTTATGGAAAGCTTGCAATGACTAATATTGCAAAGAATAAGATATTATATATCCCATTTATTCTGTCGGGAGTGTTGATGAGTGCTTTTGTGTATATGATGACATTCATTACCACAAACAAAGGTATCGATGCACTCGTTGGCGCCAATGATATTCACGCAATTATGGGATTAGGAACCTGGATTATTATTATTTTTTCCTACATTTATACGTTCTATACCAATAGCTTTTTGATTAAGCGACGCAAAAAGGAATTCGGTGTGTATAACATGCTGGGAATGGAAAAAAGACATATTTGTCGTGTCCTTAGCTTTGAGACTATTGTAATTGCAGGGATTGCGATTGTGGGTGGAATACTTACAGGAATTGTATTCTCAAAATTATTGATGATGTTACTCCTTCATCTTCTTAAACTGGAAGTATCCTTCGAGTTCGTAATCGCATGGAATGGTGTACAGTTTACAGCAGTTGTGTTTGCAATCTTATATTTGGTGATTCTATTATACAATCGCTTGCAAATTCGACATACCAATACCATCGAATTAATTAAGGGTGGCAATGTTGGAGAAAAGGAACCAAAAACAAAAGTAGTTTTATCTCTCTTGGGATTTGCTTGCCTGTTCGCTGGATACTTCATTTCGATTACTACGGAGAATCCACTGAAGGTGCTGATGCTTTTCTTTGTAGCTGTGTTACTTGTTATTATTGGAACCTATTTGCTTTTTACAACAGGAAGTATTTTTATTCTTAAAATCTTAAAGAAGAATAAGAAATTCTATTATGACAAAAGACATATGACAGCGGTATCAGGAATGCTTTACCGTATGAAACAGAATGCATCTGGACTTGCTAATATTTGTATTTTATCAACGATGGTTCTCGTTACCATCTCAACAACAGTTAGCCTATATGCAGGAATTGAAGATTCGGTTTCTTCCATGTATACGCATGATTTACAATTTGAGGCAAGATATGATCATGTAGAACCAATCCGTAAAGAAGTGGAAGAAGGAATAAAAAATGAGATTACTAGTAATGGCTTTGATGTCCGCAATGTTTACTCTTCTGCTAGTTTCACAGTTGGGTGTTCATTAGAAAATGATATGTTTGTAGCTGCAAAGAAAAACTTTGACATGAAAGGGAGTGCTCTTATTACATTCGTGACGAGGGATTCCTTTGTAAATGAATTTTCAGAGGCGGGCAAGCAAGTCCCAAAACTACAGGAAGATGAAGTATTTTTTGTCGCAGATAATGATTATGCACCTTCCGAATTCAACTTTCAGGGAACTTCAGCAAAATGCGTAGGAAATCTTACGAATTTTAAAAATCCAAAAGATGCAGTTATGCTGGATATGCTAGAGGGAATCTACTATGTGCTTGTGAAAGATGTGGATGAGATGAATAAGTACTATACGGCACATTTGAACTCGGATTCAGAAACAAAATCGAAGTTTGAGGTGGACTATGAAGTAGATATTAGTGGAACTGCTGAGGAAAAATTGAAATTGGCAGACAATCACCTTGGGGATTGGGCAATTGATAAAAGAGCCGAGGGATTATTTGGAGAGGATGCAGCTCTTACATTTGATTCAAAAGCGCAGGGAGAGGAGATGTATTTGGTATTATATGGAGGACTTCTTTTCCTTGGTATCTCCTGTGGAGTTATGTTCCTCTTAGTAACGGTTATGATTATTTTCTACAAACAAATTTCGGAAGGCTACGATGATAGAGATCGTTTCGTGGTAATGGAAAAGGTAGGAATGAGTCAACAGGAAGTGAAAAGAACCATTAACAGCCAGGTAAGAATGGTATTCTTCCTTCCGATTGTGGTAAGCTTCTGCCACCTTGCAGGGGCATTCCCAATGATTCGAAGATTATTAGCCTTACTTCTTCTTACAGAGCCAGGATTGTTTGTAAAGTGCCTTGTTATCACAGGACTTATTTTCTTCGCAATTTATTATTTGGTATTTAAGATTACTTCTAGAGTATATTATAAAATCGTAAAATAAAAAGAATAGCAGTAAAGTAAAAGAGCCAGTCGAAAGACTGGCTCTTTTGAGGGGAGTATAAATAATTAATAAGGGGTATAACTTACAATTGGATTGAATCCAATCGCAATAAGAGTTATCACTCTTACAAATGCATTATAGCTTATGCGTTTCCAAAAGGCAATCTGCTTTTTCGATATTTTTAAAAAATAATGACGGGTGATGTTTGGTTAAAATTGCCAAAAAAGCTAGTAAAATCAAGGGATTAGAAAAACTATAGGGTATTCGTTTGAAGCAACGGGGAACCTTTTGGTGACGGTGGTCATAAAAATAAGAAAAAAGGAGTTTCCTAGTATGAATTTTCACACTATTTATCCAAAAGAGATTACAAGGGCACAAAGGCAATACGGGGCACAGGTCTATGACTTAAGAGAAAGCTGGCAGTATAAAGAGGAGCATTGGCCAGGTGCCATCTCCTATCCATATCGAGGGGAAAAAGAATGGGGGAAGGAGCTTCCAAAAAACCAAATGCTAATTTTATATTGCGAACACGGAGCCAGCAGTATGATAGCGGCGAGAAATTTGGGGGCAGAGTATCCAACCTATACGGTGATAGGGGGATATGAGGCAATGAAAAAAATACAAGAAAGCTATTCCAAAATCGACAAGAATATGTAACAATATGATAGAAGTACTGCGCCTTTTCTTGCGGTACTTCATTGGAAAAACTGGTAAGAATTAGAAAGAGAACGATAGAATGAGAACATTTGAACTTGTAGTTCCATGCCATTTTGGAATGGAAGCAGTAACCAAAAGGGAAATATATGATTTGGGATATGAAATTACAAGGGTAGAGGATGGAAGAATTACATTTGAGGGAGACGAGGAGGCAATCTGCAGAGCAAATGTATTTTTGCGCAGTGCAGAGCGCGTTCTTTTGCAAGTAGGACGCTTCCACGCAGAAACTTTTGATGAATTATTTGAGGGAATTAAGGCACTTCCATGGGAGGAGTATATTCCTAAGGATGGAAAATTCTGGGTGAAGAAGGCTTCTTCCATTAAAAGTAAGCTATTTAGTCCATCGGATATTCAGTCCATTGCAAAGAAGGCAATGGTGGAGCGTTTGAAAAAAGAGTATCAGGTGGAATGGTTTGAAGAAGATGGTGCAGCATATCCTGTACGCATTTTCCTTCTGAAGGATGAGGTTATGGTTACCTTAGATACTTCGGGAGATTCGCTTCATAAGAGAGGTTATCGTTTGATGACAAGTAAAGCTCCAATTACAGAAACCTTGGCTGCGGCTCTTATCATGCTGACACCTTGGCGTAAAGATCGCATTCTTGTGGATCCATTCTGTGGTAGTGGAACATTTCCGATTGAAGCAGCAATGATTGCCGCCAATATTGCACCGGGAATGAACCGAAGCTTTACAGCTGAGAAATGGACCAATTTAATACCAAAACAGCTTTGGTATGATACAGTGGAAGAAGCACAGGAAATGATAGATACGGATATTGAGGTGGATATTCAGGGCTATGATATCGATGGAGAGGTTGTAAAGGCGGCCCGAGAGAATGCAAAGCGCGCTGGTGTGGAGAACTTAATTCATTTCCAGCAACGTGCGGTGGCTGATTTACATCATCCAAAGAAGTACGGTTTTATTATTTCTAATCCACCTTACGGAGAACGACTTGAGGAAAAGGCGGATTTGCCAGAACTGTATACACAAATCGGAAAGGCATATCAAGGATTAGATAGCTGGTCACTATATATGATTACAAGCTATGAGGATGCGGAACGATATATTGGAAGAAAGGCAGACAAAAATCGAAAGATATACAATGGTATGCTAAAAACCTATTTCTACCAATTTATGGGATCAAAGCCACCAAAGAAGCCTAGAGGATAAGCAATAAGAAATAGTGAGCGAGCACAAGCGGGGGGCTTGCGCAAGTTAGGAATATTAGGTAGTGCAATGAAAAAAATGAAATACACCAAGCGATACATCACGTTTACCATTACCATGGTGTTAGCGATATTTGTGAAATTTAATAATGTGGAAGCAAGGGTGGAGACCGTAGATGAATTCCGTGGCGGAGAAATAAAAGGGACTTCCTGGAATCCATTGATGGCAAATGATGTGAATCATGGATTACTTACCGCTTTCATTGATAATAAGGAATATACCAACTATAAAGATAAGATTTATATGGACAACAACTGCAATATCATGATTCCTGTGGAAATTGTGAAGGAAGCATTGAACTGTAGTGCACGTCTTTATGAAGGAATGCAATTACTAGTTGAGAAGCGTAATACATCGATAACGATGGACTTGGATCAGATGGTTGCACACATCGATGGAGATGAAGTGTCGGTAGATGCTGCATTAGTGAAATCAGGGAAACACTATTATGTGAGCCTAAAGGATTTGTCAGAATTGCTAGGGTACAACTACAATTTTGATATGAGTAGCAGAACCATTACGGCTGTAGATACTTCCGAGTCGACGATGATTGTTCCTGCGAAATATGATTTGAGAGATCGTAAGAGGGTTTCTAAAATACAAAATCAAGGGTTCTATAGCACCTGCTGGGCACTTAGTACAATATCGGCACTGGAATCGTCGCTTTTGCCGGAGCAACAGCAATACTACTCCTTTGACCATATGGTGAGCAATTCTCTTTATTCGGTAAGCAAATTTGATGGCGCAAGTCAACATCTTGGCATGGCATATTTGGCTGCCTGGGAAGGACCGATTCTAGAAGAGGATTATCAGAATATGACAGACGGAAACACGCCGTTGCCAGCGAAGCATGTGCAAGAGATGCAGATGATTGAAAGTAAAAACTACGAGGCAATCAAGACGGCTGTGCTGAAATACGGTGGGGTACAATCCAATATCTATTCCACTATGCGTGCGAATAAGAAAAATGATAGTTCCTATAATGCGGCGACAAATTCCTACTGTTATATTGGTACGGAGAAGTCAAACCATGGCATCGTCATTATCGGATGGGATGACAATTATCCAAAAAGCAATTTTAACGTACCACTAGAAGGGGATGGGGCATTTATTTGTCAAAACAGCTGGGGCGAAAGCTTCGGAGAACAAGGCATTTTCTATGTGTCTTATTATGATACCAATATAGGCACACATAACGTAGCTTATACAAGGGTGGACAGCAATAAAAATTATGACAACATTTATCAGAGCGACTTGTATGGCATGGTTGGTGAGTTGGGCTACGATAATAAAGAGTCCTTGTATGGCGCTAACGTATTTACAACGAAATCAGATGAATTGTTGCGTGCGGCTTCCTTTTATGCAAAAGGCGCACAGACGGAATATAAGTTCTATGTGGTGCATGACTTCATTGATACGTCTTCCTTTGGAAATATGAAGGAGTTGGCTTCTGGAACCGTTTCACAGCCAGGATACTATACCATAGACTTTGATAATCCAGAGCTGTTGTTGGAAAATGAGAGATATGCGATTGTGCTTTATGTGAAAACTCCTGGAAATAAAATGCCAATGGCGGTAGAGCTTGATAATGGAAATCCAGCCTATCGGTTATTGGACACCAACGACGGGGAAGGCTATGTAAGTAGCAATGGAACCATATTTAACAATGTAAAAGAAAAGAAAGACTGTAATTTGTGTATAAAAGCATTTACAGATTATGCAAGTAAAAGAGGCTCGAGAATAGGTGGATGATAAAATACTAAAGATGACTTCTATTCTAGCGCTGGGACTAACGCTTATCATATGCACATCTTTGTACTTTTTCCCAGGTCTTCGAACGAAGGCAATTGCGTTGCGAGAAGAGAAGAAGACAGAAATAGCGAAGGCTGAAATCGTTATTCCAGTCAGTGCGATAGCAGAGGAGATTCCGGAAGAGGGAATTAAAGCACAGCTTCAAATTGGAATTCCAGATGATATGGCCATGGAAGATATAAAAATTCAAAATGATTATATGTCACAAACTGTTTGGATTACAATTCCGAATGCAGAGGATGACTATTTTTCGGAGCATGAACTAAAGGGAAGCTCTGACCATATTGCAGACTTTACGTATTACACGAACCAGAACAATTTGGTTTTAAAGATTGGGTTGGATCAATTGTATGAGGTGAGTCAGCAGTGCGACAAAGGAAAGCTATACTTAAACTTTGTAGATCCACATGAGATTTATAGCACCATCGTTGTGATTGATGCAGGACATGGTGGAAAAGCCGTAGGTGCAGTAAAACAAGGTGTTTATGAGAAAACAATTGACCTTGAAATAGTGCAAAAGCTAAAGGAACTGTTCGATCAAAATCAAACGAATATTGGAGTATACTATACCCGTTTGGATGACTCGAATCCATCTCTTGCAGCAAGAGCGAATCTTGCCAACAAAGCGAAGGCGGATATGTTTATAAGTGTGCATAACAATTCCTCTTCCAGTGGAAAAATGACAAACTTTAGCGGCACGCAGGTGTTATATCATCCAACAGATACCTACGAGCAATCGAGTGAACGGTTGGCACAGCTTTTATTGGATAACGTTTGCGAACAAACGCAGAGCAACTCCATTGGGCTTGCGGCGAGGGATGATATCTATATTATTCGAGCAAGTGAATGCCCAGTGGCACTTATAGAAGTAGGTTTTATGACGAATAGCAAAGAGCTTGCGCTTCTTCAGGACGAAGAATACCAAAGGAAGACAGCACAGGGAATCTATGATGCAATACAACAAGCAATTCAGGAAGGATTTTAGGAGTACACAACATGAAGAAAATAATATTCGCAACAGGAAATAAGGATAAAATGAGAGAAATTCGCGAAATAATGGCGGATTTAGACGTAGAAATTCTTTCTATGAAGGAAGCTGGAATAGCAGTTGAAATTGTGGAGGATGGAACCACTTTTGAAGAGAACGCAATGATTAAGGCGCGTGCAGTTGCAGAAGCTTCTGCCGCTGCGGGGGCTATCGTACTAGCAGATGATTCCGGACTTGAGGTGGATTATTTAAATAAAGAACCAGGCGTTTATTCTGCGCGCTATATGGGAGAGGATACCTCCTACGAAATAAAGAATCAGGCAATTATTGATCGTTTACAGGGAACTTCAAAAGAAGAAAGAACGGCTCGATTTGTTTGTGCAATTGCGGCGGTACTCCCAGATGGACGTGAGTTGGTTGTGAGGGAAACGATGGAAGGATATATTGGAAATCAGCCAGATGGAGAGAACGGATTTGGTTATGATCCTATCTTCTATCTTGATGAATATGGTTGTTCATCTGCAGCTTTATCCCCAGAGCAAAAGAATGCAATTAGTCATAGAGGAAAAGCCCTACGCGCAATGAAAGAACTGCTTACAAAATAAGTAGGATAGAATTAGAGAAAAGAATAAGAGAAAATTTTGAAAAAGTGTTGACAGATTCGAATCTGTGCTATATACTAAGTCATGTCGTCACGAAGCGCGACTAATATAGAGCTTCGGGGTGTGGCTCAGCTTGGCTAGAGCGCCTGGTTTGGGACCAGGAGGTCGCAGGTTCGAATCCTGTCACCCCGACTTTGACATGCGGGTGTAGTTCAATGGTAGAACACCAGCCTTCCAAGCTGGATACGTGGGTTCGATTCCCATCACCCGCTTTGATAATGCCTATCGGTATTATCGGAACGTGTGTCCGTAGCTCAGCTGGATAGAGCAACGGCCTTCTAAGCCGTGGGTCGGGGGTTCGAATCCCTTCGGGCACACTTTTTTCTTTGAGAATTGCAAAGAAACTCATTTGCAGTTATGGTGGGTATAGCGCAGTTGGTTAGCGCGCCAGATTGTGGCTCTGGAGGCCATGGGTTCGAATCCCATTATCCACCCTGTTGCTTATAGCAACGTAGGGCTATCGCCAAGCGGTAAGGCACAGGATTTTGATTCCTGCATTCGTTGGTTCGAATCCAACTAGCCCTGTTTACCGAGAATATCGGTTTGCAATTTCATATGGGGTATTAGCTCAGTCGGTAGAGCACTTGACTTTTAATCAAGTTGTCCGGGGTTCGAATCCCCGATGCCTCATTACCAGGAAGGTCTTTTGGGACCTTCTTTTTTTCTATCAAAGGAGAGAACTATGCTTCCAGAACAATTTGTAGTAAGAATGCAGCAAATGCTAAAGGATGAGTATACACAATTTGAAAAGAGCTATGAGAAGGAAGAATTTCATGCACTTCGTCTAAATCCACTGAAAAATAAGTCTGGTGATGCGCATACATTTCAGGAATGGATGCCTTGGCAATTGCGACAGGTTCCGTGGTGTGATACCGGATTTTATTATAATAGTGAAGATAGACCGGGAAAGCATTTGTATCACGAAGCAGGAGCCTATTACATTCAGGAGCCAAGTGCCATGACACCTGCAACCTTCTTGGATGTGAAGCCCGGACAAAGAGTTTTGGATTTGTGTGCGGCACCAGGGGGGAAGAGTTCGCAGATTGCAGGCATGATGCAAGGGGAAGGAATTCTCTTCAGCAATGAGATACATCCTGCTCGCGCTGCAATTCTATCAGAGAATATGGAGCGAATGGGGGTAAAAAATGTCATTGTAGTCAATGAGACGTCGGGGCATTTGGCAGAGTTCTTTCAAAATTATTTCCATCGCATTATGGTAGATGCTCCATGCTCAGGCGAGGGAATGTTCCGCAAAAATGAAGAGGCTAAGGTTGAATGGAGTGAAGAAAACGTACAGCTATGTGCGGAGCGTCAGGATGAAATTCTGGATAATGCCTATACCATGCTTATGCCAGGTGGAAGAATGGTTTATTCTACGTGTACCTTCGCACCTGCAGAAAATGAAGGAAGCATCAGCCGCTTTCTAAAGCGTCACACGGATATGTACCTTGTACCTGTCGCAAAGACACCGGAGATGTCAGATGGTGTTGCAGAGTGGGCAGAAGAAAATGTAGAAGGTATGGAGCACACCATACGCCTTTGGCCACACAAATTGGACGGTGAGGGACATTATGTTGCAGTATTAGAGAAGAAGCAATTACAGGAGCAGCATTTGCAAGAAGAACATAATGGGGATTTGCTCGAGCACGCAGAGCACCAACAGGACGAATTTGCATATACTGGCTATTGTAAGAACAAGGAAGAACGCGGAAAGAAATGGAGCGAATATCCAGAACTGGAAAGCTTTGTGAAAGAAACACTTCGCGTGGAGCTAGAGGGAGCCTTGATTGCTTTTGGAGATCAGTTATACTTACTTCCAAAGGGAGCACCACAGCTAAAAGGCTTGAAGGTGATACGTCCAGGACTTCATTTGGGAACAAATAAGAAGAATCGATTTGAACCGGGTCATGCATTGGCATTAGCACTTTCTTCTGAAGAGGTAGCACATGCTGTCAATTTGAAAGAAAGTGATGTGATTGCGCATCAGTATGTGAATGGAATGACTTTCCAGATGGAAGGCGAGAAAGGCTGGTATCTAATTTCTGTAGACGGTTATTCGATTGGATGGGGAAAACTGGCAGGTGGAACCATGAAAAATCATTATCCGAAGGGGCTTCGAAAGGTACTTTAAGTCGTAGGAAAAATAATTATTGTAGAGGCTTAAAATATTATTGTAAAAGTTGAAAATATTATTGCAAAAAATAAAAATAATGCTTGCAAAATGAAATGAGATTCGATATAATCTCATTTGTACGCGGGCGTGGCGGAATTGGCAGACGCGCTAGATTTAGGTTCTAGTGGGAGACCGTGCAGGTTCAAGTCCTGTCGCCCGTACTTATAAGGTGTTGAGCAGATGCTCAGCACCTTTTTTCTATTTGTTCGTCCGGGACGAACGTTTCTATTTGTCCACCTTTATGGTCTTCTTTTCGGTACTCCACATATCCTCATGGCTGGTATACGTCTCATTGATCCAATCAACAATGGCCTGCTTTCCCTCGTCGGAAAAAGGCGCAGTGTAATCCAGCTTCTTATCGTCAGGCGTAAGAGAGAAAATATAGGGACCTGGCCAAACCCATGCATGGAACTGTGGTGTCTCTGTTTCAACCGTTTCGCCATTTTCATCTGTAGTCTGTTCTTTTACTACTTCGCGTTTGATCAAAAAGCGCATACCATTCATCCAGCCTGTATAACTTGTTTTCTTATAATAGTTTAAATTCAAAACTTCATCAAAAGTAATCATAAAAGTACCACCTTTGTAACAGAAATCTGTTTCATTATTCTTGTAAGTTATAGTACCACATTATAATAACAAAGACCTAATAAAAAAACAGATTATAGTAGAAAAGGCGAAAATTACATGCTATTTTCAGAAAATGTATGCATAGGACGAACATTTTTTTGAAAAAATACAAATTATAGTACATTAGTAGGGTTGACAAAATATATCTAGCATGTATAATAAATATTGTTCGTGGGAGACATACAGTTGTTTTTCATACTAGGAAAATTGCAAAGAATGAAGTGCAGTGAGCAATGGGGCTCGTTGTACTTCTTTTTGGTTAAAAGAAAAATAATTTAGTCCGGTAAAGCGTTAAACCGATAAAACGGTTCGCAAATGACAGAAGAGGATTTGACTATGAAATTTACTGAGATGCCATATACAAGAGTGGATATGACGGTAGCAGAAGCTACATATAAGGAATTTATCCAGAGAAGCAAGGATGCGAAATCAGGCGAAGAACAGTTTGCTATCCATAAAGAATATTATGTATTTATGGATGACCTTAGAACAAACATTACCTTAGCGCAGGTTCGTCACAGCATTGATACAGCGGATGAGTTCTATGAGAAGGAGAACGACTATTATGATGAAGTTCTTCCTATTATAACAAATTACGAGAATGCATATGCAAAGGTTTTGTATGAATCTCCATACAGAGAGTATTTAGAAAGTAAGATTGGAAAAGTTCCATTCAAAAATATGGAGATTGCGCTGAAGTCTTTCGATGAGAAGTTAATTCCATTGAAGCAGGAAGAGAATGCACTTAGCAGTCGTTATGATAAAGTGATTGCTTCCGCAAAGATTCCATTTGATGGTGAGGTACTTAACCTTTCATTAATGACAAAGTATTTGAGAAATTCAGACCGTGAAGTTCGTAAGGCTGCATGGAAGGCCGTAAGTGATTATTTCCTTTCTGTGACAGATGAAATTGACGACATCTATGATAAGATGGTCAAGAATCGTACCGAGCAGGCAAGACAGCTTGGATATGAGAATTTTATAGAGCTAGGCTACTATAGAATGGGTCGTAACTGTTATGACCGTGATATGGTAGAGAACTTTCGCAAACAGGTAAAAGAATCATTTGTTCCATATGTAAGTAAATTACATGAGAGAAGAAGAAATGATTTACACTTAGATAAATTACATCATTATGATAACGATGTATATTTCCTCAACGGTAACCCAGCACCATTCGGAACACCAGAGGAAATATTAGCTGCAGGACAGGAAATGTACCATGAGCTTTCCACAGAGACAGCAGAATTCTTTGATTTTATGATGGAGAATGAGCTATTTGATGTCTTAGGCAGAAAGACAAAGCAGCAGGGCGGATATATGACATATATTCCGAATTTTAAATCGCCATTCATCTTTGCGAATTTCAATGGAACCAGTGCTGATGTGGATGTTATTACACATGAAGCTGGTCATGCATTCCAAGGCTACTTGGTAAGAAATGAAGAGATTCGTGAAGTACAAGATATTACAATGGAGACCGCTGAGATTCATTCTATGTCAATGGAATATTTTACGTATCAGTGGATGGAGAAATTCTTTGGAGATAGAGCAGATGAGTATCGTAAGATGCATTTCGCAGATTCCTCTATTTTTGTCCCTTATGGATGTATGGTAGATGAATTCCAGCATATTGTATATGCAAATCCAGAGATGACCCCAGCAGAACGTAAGAATGTATGGGCTGAACTTGAGAAGACCTATAGACCACATTTGGATTACGACAATGATCCTTTCTTTGCACTTGGTGGTTATTGGCAGAGACAGCTTCATATTTTCCAGTCTCCGTTCTACTATATTGATTATGTACTTGCCAGTGTATGCGCAATGCAGTTCAAGGTAATGATGGATGAAAACTTTGAAGAGGCTTGGAAAAATTACTTGAAGCTATGTAAGTTATCAGCAAGTGACTTCTTTGTAAATGTAATCAAAGAATGTGGACTTAATAGTCCATTTGAAGATGGATGTATTCGTCAACTTGTTGAAAAGCTTGAGGTTAAGGCATTTTCCTAAAATGCCAAAAAAGTGTGTGCATGATGTCACCTGATGTGATATAATGCTCCCTATATTTATTGAATTTAGCGCTTTGCACCCACAAAGTGTTAAAGATATAAATAAGCAGAGTAATCTGCAAACATTAGGAGGGATTCTTATGAAAAGAACAAAACAGGTATTAAGCTTAGCACTTGCTGCAACAACAGGTCTTAGCTTAGTTGCATGTGGTGGAAGCAAACCAGCTGACACATCTGCAACAACAGGAAGCACTCTCGAGAGGGATGAGGCAAAGGTTTACAATGAAGTACTTGGTGACTTCTACGATGTTTACATGAACGCTAAAAGCGAGGATGTAAAAACAGTTTCAGAGAGATATGCATTAATGGCTATCGCCGAAGCAAAATTATTAGAGTCTGGAACATTCCTTCCAATCTACTCTAATGGTGGTTCTTACTCAATCAACAGAACTGTACCATACACAGTTGACTATGCGTTATGGGGAAATGATGAGTACAGATATCACAATGCACTAGTTACAACAGATCTTATCAAGAAAGAGGACTATGAAGCTTTAAGAGCTAAATGGAGAGAAATCACAGCTGATGAGGCACAGGTTGGAAAAGGTACATACGTTGCATATGCAAAAGAGTACTTAACAGGAAAAGGTTATACATTCTCTGATACCTTTAACTGGCCTTATTCAGACAACGTTCAGACATGGGACTGTCTTGCAACTTCAAAAGCAGTTGATACAAAGGCTATCATCAATACTTTTGATGGACTTATGGAGTACGACAATGAAGGTGTATTACAGCCAGCATTAGCTACAGGATTTGAAGTATCTGAGGATGGTCTTACATACACATTTACATTAAGAGATGCTGTATGGACAGACAACCAGGGACGTAAAGTCGCAGATGTAACAGGTGATGATTTTGTAGCTGGTATGCAGCACTTGTTAGATGCTAAGGGTGGTCTTGAGAGCTTACTCTTTGGTATCGTTGAGAATGCTGACAAGTATGTATCTGGTGAATGTACCTTTGAAGAAGTTGGCGTAAAAGCTGATGGAAACAAAGTAACATACAAATTAGCAGCTCCATGCTCATACTTTACAACAATGCTTGGATACAGCTTATTTGCTCCAATGAACAGAGCATTCTATGAGCAGCACGGTGGAAAGTTTGGAGCAGATTTCGATAGCTCAGCAAGTGATTACACATATGGTTCTTCCATTGAGAACATTGCATACTGTGGACCATACCTTGCAACTTCATATGTAAAAGACCAGTCAATCGTATTTGCTGCAAATGCTTCTTACTGGAATGCAAGCGGAATTAATATGAAGACAATCAACTGGAAATTCAATGATGGAACAATCGCAACAAAGGCATTTGAAGATGCTGTTGCTGGAGAAATCAATGGATGTGGTCTTAATCCTGCAACTGTAGTAAGTGCAAAAGAATTAAAGAATGCAGAAGGCGTTTCTTACTTTGATGCATATGGATATACATCTTTAACAGATGCAACAACATTCTGTGGATTCACTAACGTAAATCGCCAGGCATTTGCAAACTTCAATGATGCAACTGTTGGTGTAACAACAAAATCTGAGGATGAGCAGGAAAGAACTTTAAGAGCTCTTAGAAATAAGAATTTCCGTCTTGGATTATTACAGGCATTTGACAGAGCTTCTATGAATGCTCAGGTTGCTGGCGATGATCTTAAATTAGTAGCTCTTAGAAACAGTTACACACCTGGTAACTTCGTAAAACTTGCTGAAGATACTAAGGTAGACATCAACGGAAAAGAGACAGAGTTCAAGGCTGGAACATTCTATGGTGAGATTATGCAGGCTCAGCTTGATGCTGATAAAGTAGAAATCAAAGTATGGGATGAGAAGGAATTAACATCAGATGGATTTGATGGATGGTTCAATCCAAAAGCTGCA
The DNA here is from genome assembly GCA_045641745.1 of Agathobacter sp. Classification (GTDB taxonomy): domain Bacteria; phylum Bacillota; class Clostridia; order Lachnospirales; family Lachnospiraceae; genus Roseburia. The sequence continues at coordinate 27,541 of JAZUHO010000142.1, forward strand.
CAGGCATCCTTAGCAAAGGCTGTTGAGGAGTTAAAGAAAGACGGCGTTACAGTTGATAAAGATCACCCAATCATCGTTGAGCTTCCAACAAACGGATCAAGTGAAGTATATGTAAACAAAGGAAATGCTATCAAGCAGTCTATCGAGTCTGCATCAGAAGGTTTAATCAGCTTCGTATTAGTTGACTGTGTAAACAGAGAAGGCTTATCATACGCTGGATACTTAACAGAAGCAGGTAAAGATGCAAACTACGACCTTTACGATCAGGGAGGATGGGGTCCTGACTACGGAGATCCTTCTTCATACCTTGATACTATGTTACCAGACGGAGATGGATATATGTGTAAATCTATCGGTCTCTTCTAATTAAGAAACTATATTAAAAAGAATAATAGATAGGCAAGAGAATGGTCTCCACCATTCTTTTGCCATGTCTAAAAGAGTGAACAAAATTATGGCAAAATATTTATTGAAAAGAATTTTACTTGGTATTTTATCTTGTATTGCAATAGTTGCAATTGTTATGGTCATGATTTATGGCTTATTAGACCGTAACCTTATTTTTGCAACGGACCCGGTATATACCAAACAGTTAAACAACCAAAAAGTAACTTACTCATATGGTAAGTGGGAGGAGTATGGCTACTTAGATTATGTACCTTACTCTGATTATCTTCAGAAGCTTGAAGAAAGTGGCGAGCTTAACGAAAGTTCAAGAACAAAGGCTGCATTAATCGGTAGAACAGCAGACAAGGATTCTAAGCTTGCAGCACAGTACATCGAACAATTTACAAAAGAATATGAAGCAAAGGGCTACAATGTGAAACGTTTGGATGCTGTTATGAAGAGCACAAAGAACGTGGCAGAAGGTGGTAACCCAGCATTATTTGCATACAAAGACAAGAACTTATTCAAACGTATGCTTAATTATTTTACAGGACTCTTTAAAGTAGATAACATTCATTATGTAAAGGATGATATCGAAAATAGAGGACTTTCTTTCACATTATTTGATCCTGTTTATGGTGGAGACAAGTTCTCACCAGCAATTATGGGCACAGGAACCCAGCACAAATATTTACTTTACTTTGACAATCAGTTCCCTTATATGCATCAGAATCTTCTTACATTGAAACTTGGTACCAGTTACACTGTAACCAAGGGTAGCGATGTTTGGGAGACTATGACAAAAGCACAGGGTGAATATAAAAAATCACAAATCACATATCCAACTGGTGTGGTAACAGAAAGTGCAGATGATCTTCACACTGCAGTTTACCAGTCTGGTTCCCGTGAAACCAGTGAGTTATTATCTACACATTTTGCAGATGATTACACCAATACCACAACGGTAAAGACAAGCAAATCAAAGATTGGTTTCTCATTTGTAATTGGTATTCTTGCAACGATTATATCTTACATTATTGGTATTCCAGTAGGTATCGCTATGGCAAGAAAGAAAGACAAGTTAGTGGACAAGATTGGTACTGCTTACATTGTATTCGTTATTGCAGTTCCAGCCCTTGCTTATATCTTCTTATTTAAGGCAATTGGTGGAAAGCTTGGATTCCCAACTTCCTTTGATTTACACAGTGGAACCTGGTTAATGTACGTTCTTCCTATTATTTCATTGGCGCTTCCAGCAGTCGGAAACTTAATGAAATGGTTACGTCGATACATGATTGATCAGATGAATTCTGACTATGTTAAGTTTGCTAGATCTGGTGGACTTACCGAGAATGAAATCTTTAAAAAGCACATTTTCAAGAATGCAGCAATTCCAATTATTCATGGAATTCCAAATGCAGTACTCGCAGCATTAGTTGGTGGAATTATTACCGAGCGTGTATACGTTATTCCTGGTACCGGTAACTTATTAACAGAGGCAATTAACAAATATGATAATGGTGTAATTGTAGGTGTGACATTGTTCTATGCCCTTATTACAATTATTTCTATCATTTTGGGTGACATTTTAATCTCCACCGTTGACCCTCGTATTTCATTCTCTTCGAAAGATAGGTAGTTAATTATGAATCAAGATTTATCAAACTTAGGAATGACTGAAGAAGAACTTTTCGCGCGCATCGATAATTCAAACGATGATTCAGAGAAGATTACAGCTCCAAGATATTCGTATTGGCAGTCAGTATTCCGTGTATTTTTTAAGAAAAAAATTAATATTGTTATTTTAAGTTTATTAGCAGTTATCATTTTACTTGCATATTTATACCCAGTATTTTTTGAGTATGACCGTTTTGCAAACTTAATGGATGCTTCTACGAAGCACTTAACACCAGCCAAAGCCTTTAAGCGTTTTGGATTCGACTTTAAGTATATTTTAGGTACTGGATCCGCTGGACAGGCAACCTGGGAGGCTGTTTGGTTTGGTGCGCGAATCTCCATCTCACTTGCATTTGTTTGTGCGGCAATCAACATGACAGTTGGTGTTATTGTGGGAGCTATCTGGGGATTCTCAAAGAGAGTTGATACCATTATGATGGCAATTTACAACGTAATTGCCAACATCCCATACGTCTTATTCATTTCTGTTATGGTTATGTTATTTACAGCAAGTTTCTGGACAATGGTACTTGCGCTTACCATCACAGGATGGATGGCGATTGCATACTTCATTCGTACACAGGTACTTATTATTCGTGATCGTGAGTACAATCTTGCATCGAAATGTTTGGGAACTTCAACCGTTAAGATTGCAATGAAGAATATTCTTCCTTTCATGACATCTATTATTGTTACAATGCTTGCTACAGAAATTCCATCATATATCTCTTATGAGGTATTCCTTTCATTCATCGGAATGGGACTTTCAGATATGTCACTTGGACGTATGATTTTTGAGGCAGAAAGTGCGATGGTAACAAAAGGATGGCAGTTTGAGTTCTGGAGCCCAGTAGTAGTCTGCTCTATCATCACAGTCGTTCTCTATGTAGTAGGACAGAACCTTGGTGATGCTTCAGATCCAAGAACACACATGTAAGAGGTGCATAATGGAAGATAGAAAAGTAATATTATCAATTAAAGATTTGGATGTAAAATTCCGTGTGCGTGGTAGAATTCTCACTGCAATCCGTGGAATTTCACTTGATATCTATGAGAATGAATCAATTGCTATCGTTGGAGAGTCTGGTTCTGGTAAATCCGTATTTACCAAGACTTTTGCCGGCATGTTAGATAGCAATGGTTTCATCAGCAATGGTTCTATCATTTTTGATGATGACGAGCTTGCAGACACTGTCGTTAAGTTTGACGACAGTGCAAAGAAGGCTGTTGCTGCTTCAGTAGAAAAATTGAACCAGTTTTCAAAATATGAATTTGGTTCTGAAACATATAAAAAGATTCTTGAACTCAAGGCAGAAAAGAAAAGACATGAGACACTTCCAGATGAGAAGGCAAAAGAGTATGAGGATCGTTTGGCAGCGTTAAAACGCTCTAAAGTTCTTGCATTTAATGAAAAGCAGACATTGGATTCAAGAAAAGAGAAAGCAGAAATTAAAGCTCTTGAACAGAAGATTTCTGATTATGAGAAGCAGATGAAAGAGCTTGAAAAAGAGAGAGAGCAGGCAATCCGCGAACAGAAGGCGAAAGCAGCTGCAGACACTGCATATCATAAAGAATATGAAGAGAAGAAGGCTGCATTAAAGGCAGAATACGAGAAAGAGATTCAAGCTGAAATCTCTGCAGATACAGTCAAGAGAAATGAGATTCTTGCTAGAGAGATTTATCTTTCTGTAGGACGTTTTAAACTGAAAAAGCGTAGAACCATGTTAAATAACCTTCTAAAAGCAATGGAAGAGGCTATGAAACTTGGTGTAGATCTCAATAACGAGGAGTTACGTAATAAAGTATTTGATGATGTAACCTTCCGTGTACGTTATTTAGACGAGGATGACCAGAAGCTTCATGGAGTTTGTGTGTTAAACCTTGCAAAGATTCAGGACGAGAAAGACTGGACACAGATTCGTGGTAAAAAGATTGCTACGGTATTCCAGGATCCAATGACATCCTTAAACCCAATTATTACAATTGGAAAGCAGATTACATCTGTTATTATGAAGCATCAGGGATTGCCAGAGGCTGAGGCTAGAATAAAAGCGCTTGAGCTTATGCATAAGGTTGGTATTCCAAACGCAGAGGCTCGTTTTGATGACTATCCATTCCAGTATTCTGGTGGTATGAGACAGCGTATTGTTATCGCAATCGCATTATCATGTCAGCCAAGAATTTTGATTTGTGATGAGCCAACAACAGCTCTTGATGTTACCATTCAGGCACAGATTCTTAAATTGTTAAAGGATTTACAGAGAGAGTTTAACTACACAATCGTGTTTATTACTCACGACTTAGGTGTAGTTGCTAACATTGCTGATCGTGTAGCAGTTATTTATGCAGGACAGATTATCGAGTTGGGAACAGTAGAGGATGTATTCTATGATTCTCGTCATCCATATACATGGGCACTTCTTTCTTCTCTTCCACAGTTGGCAGAGAGAAATACAACACTGTTTTCTATCAATGGTACACCACCATCTCTTTACAATGAGATTATTGGTGATGCATTTGCACCACGTAATGCATATTGCTTAGCAATTGACAAACTCAAAGAGCCACCAATGTTTAAGGTAAATGATACACATTATGCTAAGACATGGCTCTTAGATCCTAGAGCTCCTAAGATTGAAAAACCAGAAGGAATTCAGGATATTCATCAGAAACTTGTAAAAGCATTTAACATATAGGAGAGTAAGACAGTGTCTAACAATAAAGAAAAAATAAATCATCCTGCTCATTTACCAGAGCATGGTCCAGTGGATGAAAACGGTAAGGAAATCTTACTTTCATTAAAGAATGTGGACATCACTTTTGGAAAAGGTGAAAATGCGGTAAAAGCAGTACAGAATGCATCCTTTGATATTCATAAAGGAGAGACTTTCTCATTAGTAGGAGAATCCGGATCCGGTAAGACTACAATCGGTCGTGCCGTTATCCGTGTAAATCAGTGTTCAGGCGGAGAAATTTATTACAAAGGTGTTCCAATCACCGGTAAGATTCCTAGATCACTTGATAGAGAAGTAATTCGTAATATTCAGATGGTATTCCAGGATCCAGCTGCATCATTAAATGAACGTGCAACGGTAGATTACATTGTATCCGAGGGATTATATAACTTCCATCTTTTTGAGAATGAAGCGGATCGTGTGCAGAAGGTTGAGAGCATGATTCAGGAAGTAGGACTTCTTCCAGAGCATTTAACTCGTTACCCACATGAGTTCTCTGGTGGACAGCGTCAGCGTATCGGACTTGCTCGTGCAATGGTAATGGAGCCAGAGCGTGTAGTAGCAGATGAGCCAAAGTCTGCACTTGACGTATCCATTCGTGCACAGGTATTGAACTTGATGAAGAAGTTCCAGAAAGAGAAGGATGTAACCTATTTGTTCATCGCTCATGACTTATCTATCGTACGTTTCATTTCCGATCGTATTGGTGTTATTTACAAGGGTAAAATCGTAGAGGTAGCAGATGCAGAGGAGTTATTCAACTTCCCACTTCATCCATATACACGCTCCCTTATTTCTGCGATTCCAATCCCAGATCCAGTACTTGAGAAAAACAAAGTGTTGATGACCTATGATCCAGCTATGCATGATTACACAGAGGATAAACCTGAGTTTGTATGTATTGGACATGAACATTATGTATATGGTAATAAGAAAGAAATTGAGGAGTACAAATCACTTCGTGAGGCCGGTGTTCCATTGAAATCTGTTACGATTTTGGATCCAGATTCACCAGAAGCAGAGGAACTTCACAAAAAGCAGGAAGAGGTAGGAGATGCTATTATTCTTGAACAGTTTAAAGCGGCTCCAACACACGATACAGGATCTGCATGGTATGCAGTAGTATCCTTCTTCCTTCCAATTATTGGGCTTATTGCAGCATTTATCTTTAAAAAGCATAATTACATTCGTAACTTTAAGTCATGTAAGAAGGGCGCAATTATCGGTTTGATATTCCGTGCCATCATCATTGTAATATTCTTACTGTTATTGTTACTTGCAGTTTTATAATTTGGGCATAATTTTGTTCGTCCCGGTAGCATCAAAGCCATATGCTACTGGGACATTTTTTTATTAAATATGTGCGTTCAAATCAGAATATAGTATAATGGAGATATTTTAGAGGAGAAATATATGAGTAAGAAATATAATAAAGCAAAAGAAATGCCAGTACAAAAGGTGACAAAGGTAGAACTAGATGATAGTGATAAAAATATTAAGAGAAAACTGATACTTGTAGCGCTATTGCTTGTATTTGGTGTCACCATGATTGTTCTTTCCGTAAGTAGAATAATGAGAAAGGATGCAGAATGGACAACCATTAAAGCGAACGTATCGAAGAATCAAGGAAGCTGTGGAGAAGAGTTCGTGCTTCAATATGAACTTGGTCGCGATGGACAGAATGCGACGACAGAGAATAAGAAGTTGAATATTTTGTATTCAGACTTGTGCCGCAAAGCATATGGTTTATTCTCAGCAACGGTATCGGATTCCATGGAACATAATCTATACTATATCAATCATAATGTAAACACGGAAATCGAGATAGAGCCTGCGCTATATGAGGCATTAAAACTGATGGAGGAAAAAGGAAATCGTCAGCTCTATATGGGCGCCTTTTTCGCAAGCTATGATGATATTTTCTTCGCAGAGGATGACGCGACCGCAAGTCAGTATGATACCAATCAGGATGTCCAATTGGCAGAATTTCGTCAGGAATTAGCAGATTTCGCTAAAAGCGAAGCGGACATTAAGCTGGAATTTCTAGCGGATCATCGTGTGGTACTTAAAGTTTCTGAAGCATATCAAGAATACGCAAAAGAAAATGAAGTGACAAATTATATTGACTTCTTTTTCTTAAAGAATGCATTTGTGTGCGATTATCTTGCAGATAATCTGGTGGAAAATGGATATACACATGGTTATCTTTCAAGCTTTGATGGGTATACCAGAAATCTTGATGAGCAAACGGGAGATACAACCACAAAATATGCGCAAAATATCATGGGATATGAGAGGGAGCAGAAACAGGTAATGGTGGCGGCTACCATGGAATACACTGGAAAAAAGAGTATTGTATGTTTTAAAAATTTCCCAATTACAGATATGGATCAGCAATATTTTTATCAATACGAGGATGGAAGAATCAAAACTCCTTATGTAATTGCTGGGGCTACCGAGGATCATTGCGGGGTGGACTATATGATGTGCTATTCTGACGCGGCAAGCTGTAGTGAAATTGCGCTGGAGATGTTACCAGTTTATACAGGCGAGGAAATTCGAGCATTGAAAGGGCAGAATATTGATACTATTTTCTGCGATAAAAACGTGGTGAAATACACGCAAGGAGAGGAATTAACGAACGTGCACAAGAACTATGAGATTATTCCTATGGAACTGGACAAATAGGCAAAAAAGTCATAACAAGACTTGCATACGAGAAAACAAAGTCTGCATATGAAAAAACAAAGTCTTCATACGAAAACTCAAGGTCTGCATACGAAAGCCCAAGGTTCTAGTTGTTGGAATGGAACCATATATGTTATTCTTATAGTAAGAAGTTACTGGTTTGAAAGAGGAGTACTGATAGATGTTTCAGGAATTTGAAGAGGAACTGAAGGCGTTGAAAAGAGCGCTGCAGGTATCAGAGGTAGACGGAAAAAGTATAAAAAACTGGTTTGCACTTTATGAAAAAGTAAAGAAACAGGCAGAGATAACAGCTGTGGCTTACGAGAAGGCATGCCAAAGTGTATTGGTGATACAGGATGAGGCAAAGGGACTTGAAAAATTGCTTGTGGATACTAGCGAATGGAATTCGTCGGCAATTCATACGCTACAATCCATTCTTGCAGACTTAAAGAAGATGCAGGGGAATTATGAGCATGAATTTCTTGTGGGAAAAGATCATGATGATTATCAGACTACGTATCGTTCCATTTTACATTTGGGAGAAACATTCGATGGAAAGGATAAGATTATTTTCCAAAGTGAAGTGGAAAATTTAATTTCCATGAATACCGAAATTATCGAACGCCCACAACCAAATTACAAGCATTTGGGCTTTTTTGAGACCAATCGTGAGGTCGAGGATTTATCGGACCTTCCATATCAGGAAAAGATACGAAAAATAGGTTCTCTATATGAAAATGATTTCGTACGCCCTTTCCAAAAGATGGTGCTGCAGGCAATGGAACAGGCGGATCGTTGCGCAACGGAAGGTTTTAGTGGATGGAGAGCAAACCGTCAGAGGGATGCTTTTCAAATACTTCTTTATGGCAAAGAAAATAATACGATAGAAGAGAGAACCAATGCACTGATTGAAGGACTCAGAACAGCAGAATAGTACGAGATTATAAGGAGGAGAACTATGGGAAACATGAAGTTGTTGGAAGAAATGCCAAAGAAGTTAGGCTTTGGATGTATGCGACTTCCAATTTTGGGCGAACAAACAGAAAACATTGATTATGACACCTTTTGCAAGATGGTGGACACCTATATGGAAAGAGGATTTCGCTATTTTGACACAGCATATCCTTATCACAATGAGAAATCAGAGGAAGCTGTGCGTAAGTGTATTGTAGAACGCTATGACAGAGAGCAGTTCTTCCTTGCAGATAAAATGCCTGTATGGATGATTAAAAAAGGCGAAGACTACGCACCAATTTTTGAGAAACAGCTGGAACGTACTGGTGCGGGGTATTTTGATTTCTATTTGCTGCATGCGCTGAATCAGGAACGTATTGACCTATTAGAAGAAACGGGTGGTTTTGCTTTTATTCAAAAAATGAAGGAGAGTGGAAAGATTCGCAATATCGGTTTCTCCTTCCACGATTCTGCAGAAGTGTTGGATAACGTATTAAGCAAGCATCCAGAATTAGATTTCATTCAGCTACAGATTAACTATTTTGATTGGGACAGCGATAATGTGCAGTCAGGAGATTGCTATAAGGTGGCAGAGAAACACAACATGCCAGTTGTGGTCATGGAACCAGTAAAGGGTGGTATGTTGGCGAATCTGATAGAAAAGCCAGCTGAAATTCTTAAGCAAATGGACGAAGGTGCAAGCTATGCAAGCTATGCCATTCGTTTTGCCGCATCTTTGCCAAATGTAATGGTGGTATTATCGGGAATGTCAAATATGGAACAGTTGGAGGATAACACCTCATATATGCAGAACTTTGTTCCTTTGTCAGAAGCAGAAAAAGAAGCTATCGAGAAGGTGCGTGAGGCTTTGGCTGAGATGAAGACGATTGGATGTACAAAGTGTCGTTACTGTGTGGAGGGTTGCCCACAAAAGATTATGATACCATCGATATTTTCTGTATATAATATGTCTATGCAGTTTGGCGCGGAGGCAACGAAACGCCAGTACCATAATGTAACAGATGAGCGTGGAAAGGCCAGCGACTGTATTAAGTGCGGAAAATGCGAGAATCAGTGTCCGCAGCATCTTCCAATTCGCGAATTACTTGTGACGGTAGCAGAGACGTTTGAATAAAGGATAATGGAGGCGATGATATGGGTGGATTGATTATATGGATTTTGATTATTATAGCAATTGTGTATTCATCTGAGCAAAAGAAGAAGGGAAAACAAAGGACAACACCAAATGTGCCAAGACAAAACACAACACCTGTTTCTTATAACGAGCCGGTTATGCATACACAAACTAGCAAGCCTGCGAATTCTATGAAACAAACACAGGTGAAACGCGGGAACACAATGGAATCTAAGGGCGCGGCTATGCCAAAGAAAACTACGGTGCCGAAGAACACGAAAGCTTCTTCATACGCGGAAACGAAGCATTTGAATCAAGTGAATCCGAAGATGGACGTCATAGTAAGTGGAGATGATAAGGATATCCTTGTGCGTGCGAATAAGAATGCGAAGGAATATGAGGCAGACACGATGCACGAAGATACCTGTGGACTCCACACGGAAACAAGTGAAAACATCATTGGCAGTGTTGAAGATTTAATTGTAAAAGGATATTCCGGAAAAATGGAATTCGATAGAGATTTTTTGGCGGAAGCAACAGATATGTTGAATTCCTTTACGATGTAAGTCTAGGTAGCAGAAAAGAGAGAAGTTGAGGTTGAAGGAATGAGTCGAGTACCACAGACTGGCGAGACGTATCGCCATTTCAAAAATAAAATGTACCAGATTGTTGGTGTGGCAACACATTCGGAAACAAGAGAACCACTTGTCATATATCAAGCGTTGTATGGGGACTATGGAATCTATGCAAGACCACTCGATATGTTTGTGAGCGAGGTGGATCATGTGAAGTATCCGGAAGTGAAGCAAAAGTATCGTTTTACAAAAGTGCGTTGTGAAAAAGATGGAACCGTGGTCTATTTAGAAGAACACATGGAAAATAACGGACTAGAAAATAACGAATTCGAGAATAACCAATTGGAAAATAATCAACCGAAGAATAACCAGCTGAAGAATAATCAATTGGAGAAATCGCAAAGTAGCGAGAGCTACGCAGAAGGAGTGACCATAAGCGAGACTTATGTGGAAGAGGGAATAGACCCTAAATTTATGGCATTTTTGGATGCACAAGAGTTAGAGGAAAAGTATAAGATCCTTCAGACCATGCAAGAGACCATTACCAATCAGCAAATTGATAGTATGGCGGTATCCTTGGATTTGGTTATCGAGGATGGACCAATCACAAAGCGTTATGATGAACTGAAGAATGCAATTCGAATGCGTCAGCGCTATGAATATGCAAATCGCTTACGATAGAAAGAAAAGGAATGTCGATTATAAAATCGACATCTAGAAGGCATATTGGAATAAGATAAAAAGTAAAAATAAAGGAAACAAAGAAACCGACCTACCTGTTCTAAGAGGTAGGTCGGTTTGCTGTTGCCGGTAAATGGTTGCGTTAAGAAAAAGAACGCTGACTAAGTACACTATTGTGATAATCGCTGGAGTGTGTGACATCATCTCCAAACCAGTCAGGAGGCGTGAAGGAATTGGCATCTTCCACGCTTTCAAATTCAACTTCTACAAGGCGAAGCGGTGCAAGTGAGCCTTCAAAGATGTCTAGCTCCGCAGTGTGTTTCTCATCCAGAGGGATGAGGTAGCGAGTTTTAGATATTAATAATCCGTCGATTTTTGTAACCATATGCGTGAAGGCAGCCTCGGTTAGAGGGAGGTTATACTCTTCGCGAACCATTAAGCCCGAACCTTTATACGTAAGATAGTACTCTTCGTCCGATTTGCGAATGCGAACCACGGGATTGGTACACAGATAGCCTTGGGCTATCTTATGGTAGGAATAATTGCTTAGTGGCTCTGGTAATGTTTTGACAAGATATTTACGTTCGATTTCCATAAATGCTCCTTTATTTACAAAATTGTAGGAAAAACCTTTTATAAAAACGGTTTCCTATATAGAATTTATCCTTATTTATGTATATAATACTGCTATCGGAGTTTTTTCGCAAATAAGGAGGGTGCTATGAGCAAAATTGGAATTTTTTTCGCGGATTCTTGCGAGGAAATTGAAGGACTTACAGTAGTTGATTTATGCCGAAGAGCAGGAATTGAGGTGGAAATGATTTCCATCAATGGGACAAAACAAGTGACAGGCTCCCATCAGATTATATTTGAAACAAATTCTAAAAAAGAGGATGTAGATTATACACAGCTAGATGGAATTGTTCTTCCAGGAGGTATGCCGGGAACGAACTACTTACAGGCTGATGAGACAGTACAGAGGGTGATTGCAGAGTTTGCTAAGGAAAACAAACTGGTAGCGGCAATTTGTGCAGCACCAAGCGTATTAGGTATGGCCGGACTATTAGAAGGGAAAAAAGCGACCTGCTATCCAGGCTTTGAGGAGAAGCTTCTTGGCGCAACACCTGTTACCGATGAGGTGGTAACGGATGGAACTATCATAACAAGCCGTAGCATGGGAACCGCTGTTGTGTTTGGCTTAGAAATTGTACGCTATTTCTTGGGAGATGAAGCGAGTGAAGAACTAGGAAAAAGCATTATTTATCGCCAGTAACGGTTATTTATTCTCAACAATGGTTATTTTATCCTTTACAATGGAAATGTTATTTTATCCTCTACAATGGAAAAATGTTGCATTTCTATAGGGGCTATGATATAATTCGTAAATGACTGTAGTGGTCGTAGTATGCCTATTTATAAGGCAGGTTGGTCGCTAAGTCGGCCAATCACTGAATGTGATGTACATGATTTGGATTGCAGGGATTACGGGTGCAATCTTAATAATTTATCGATACAAGGAGGATACAAGTAATAATGAGTGTACAGGTTGAAAATTTAGAGAAAAACATGGCGAAGCTCACAATTGAGGTTCCAGCAGAAGAGTTAGAGAAAGCTTTAGAGGCAGCTTACCAGAAAGAAAAAGGAAAAATTTCTGTTCCTGGATTCCGTAAAGGTAAAGTTCCAAGAGCTATGATTGAGAAAATGTATGGTGCTGGTGTATTCTTTGAGGAAGCAGCTAATACATTAATGCAGGAGAACTATCCAAAGGCTGTAGATGAGAGCGGAATCGATATCGTATCTCGTCCAACAGTTGAGGTTACTCAGATTGAAAAAGGAAAACCTTTCATCTTTACAGCAGAGGTTGCTGTTAGACCAGAGGTTACACTTGGAAAATACATGGGTGTTACTGTAACAAAGGTTGACTGCTCAGTATCAGACGACGAAGTTGCAGAAGCATTAGAGAAAGAAAGAAATAACAACTCTAGAACAATCACTGTAACAGATCGTGCTGTTGCAAACGGTGATACAGCAGTTATCGACTTCGAGGGATTCGTTGATGGTGTTGCATTCGAGGGTGGAAAAGGAGAGAACTACAGCTTAGAGATCGGTTCTCATAGCTTCATCGATACATTCGAGGATCAGTTAGTAGGAAAGAACACTGGAGACGAAGTTGAAGTTAACGTAACATTCCCAGAAGAATATCAGGCAGCAGAGCTTGCTGGAAAGCCTGCAATGTTCAAAGTTAAAATCAATGAGATTAAAGCAAAAGAGCTTCCAGAGTTAGACGATGAGTTCGCACAGGATGTATCTGAGTTCGATACACTTGCTGAGTACAAGGAAGACTTAAAGAAACGTCTTGTTGAGCAGAAAGAGAATGAAGCAAAACGTACAAAAGAAGACGAAGCAATCCAGAAGATTATTGATAAATCAAAGATGGATATTCCAGAGGCAATGATTCAGACACAGTGTGAGTCTATGGTTAATGAGTTTGCTCAGAGAATCGCACAGAGCGGTCTTTCTATGGAGCAGTACATGCAGTTCTCTGGTATAACAGTAGAAGGATTAATGGAGCAGGTTCGTCCAGAAGCTGAGACACGTATTAAGAGCAGTCTTGTTCTTGAGCAGATTGCAAAAGAAGAGAATATCGAAGTAACGGATGCTGACATCGATGCAGAAGTTGAGAAAATGGCTGGTATGTACGGAATGGAAGCTGATAAGCTCAAAGAGTACATGGGTGAGTCAGAGAAAGCTTCTATGAAGAAAGATCTTGCAATCCAGAAAGCAGTTGAGTTAGTAATGGATAACGTAAAAGAGCGTGCAAAAGCAAAATCAAAGAAGGATGCAGCTACAGAAGAATAATCTGTACGAACGATGAGGAAATTAGCAGACTGGCTCATAGAAAAGTGGGCCGGTCTTTTCCATTATTTTACGAACTTGAATATAAAGGAGGAAGTATTTCATGAGTTTAGTACCTTATGTCATTGAACAAACAAGCAGAGGCGAGCGCAATTACGACATTTATTCACGCCTTTTAAAAGACCGTATTATCTTTTTAGGAGAAGAGGTAAATGAGACTACAGCAAGTCTTGTTGTGGCTCAGCTTTTATTCCTTGAGTCAGAAGATCCAAATAAGGATATTCATTTATATATCAACTCTCCAGGCGGAATGGTAACTGCAGGAATGGCAATTTATGATACCATGCAGTACATCAAATGTGATGTATCTACAATTTGTATTGGATTAGCAGCATCAATGGGAGCTTTCTTACTTGCGGGCGGAGCAAAAGGAAAGAGATTTGCACTTCCAAATGCAGAAATTATGATTCATCAGCCATCTGGTGGAGCCAAGGGACAGGCAACAGAAATCGAAATTGCAGCAGAAAATATCTTAAAGACAAAGAAAAAGTTAAATGAGATTCTTGCTGCAAATACAGGAAAACCATATGAGCAGGTTGCAGCTGATACAGAGAGAGACCATTATCTTTCTGCACAGGAAGCAATGGAGTATGGACTAATTGATAGTGTAATTACAAGTCGAGAGTAATTGGAGAATAATATATGGCAAAAGTAGACAAAGTTCGTTGTTCTTTTTGTGGAAAGGAACAGTCACAGGTACGCAGATTAATATCAGGACCAAATGGTGCCTACATTTGTGATGAATGTGTGGATATCTGTGCAGAAATCATTGATGATGAACTAAGCGGTGCAGTAGATAGTGAAAAAGGCGCCGGTTCAGCAGCCGATGATATCAATTTATTAAAACCAGAACAACTAAAAGCCTTTTTGGATGATTATGTAATTGGTCAGGATCAGGCAAAAAAGGTGCTTTCCGTTGCAGTGTATAATCACTATAAAAGAGTACTTGCAGGTGGAGACCTCGATGTAGAGCTTCAGAAGAGTAATATTCTAATGTTAGGACCAACAGGTTCTGGTAAAACCCTTCTTGCACAGACTTTGGCGAGAGTAATCAATGTGCCATTTGCAATCGCAGATGCAACAACCCTTACCGAGGCTGGATATGTCGGTGAGGACGTGGAGAATATTCTTCTGAAATTAATTCAGGCTGCAGATTATGATATTGAGCGTGCAGAGCATGGAATTATCTACATTGACGAGATTGATAAGATTACAAAGAAATCAGAGAACGTTTCTATCACAAGAGACGTATCTGGTGAGGGTGTGCAGCAGGCTCTTCTTAAGATTTTAGAGGGAACGGTTGCTTCGGTTCCACCACAGGGTGGAAGAAAGCATCCACAACAGGAGCTTATTCCAATTGATACCACCAATATTCTCTTTATTTGTGGTGGTGCGTTCGATGGCTTAGAAAAGCTGATTGAGACACGTATGGATGCGAAATCCATTGGATTTAATGGTGTCGTAAAAGAGAAAACAGAAATGAACGTGGGTGATGCATTCAAGCATGCATTACCACAGGATTTTGTAAAATTTGGTTTGATTCCAGAATTTATAGGTCGTGTGCCAATTACAGTTTCTCTTGATGCGTTAGATCGTGATGCGCTGGTTCGCATTTTGACAGAGCCAAAGAATTCATTGGTGAAGCAGTATAAGAAACTGTTTGAGCTTGATGGTGTTGGCCTTTCCTTCGAGAAGGATGCAATTGAGGCTATCGCAGATAAGGCTTTAGAAAGAAAAACAGGCGCGCGTGGACTTCGTGCTATTATGGAAGCGGTTATGCTGGATATGATGTATCGAATTCCAAGTGACGATTCCATTAGTAAATGCGATATTACAGCGGAACTTGTGGAGAAGAATCTCGCAATGGATGGCGAGGGAGACTCTACTTTGAAAATTGAGGATAAGGAACGCAAGGTTTCATAGAGTGATTTCGCTAAGTTGGTAGAGAAGGCTGTCCTTTCCGTTGAAGGGACAGCCTTTTTGATAGGAGAGATAGATGGAGAATAAAGTAACAATTATGCCCGCAGTGGCACTGAGGGGAATGGCTATATTGCCAGGAATGATTGCACACTTTGATATCAGTCGTAAGATGAGTATCAAAGCAGTGGAAGAAGCCATGGCAAAGGAGCAACGCATTTTCTTGGTGACACAGAGGGATACGCAGGTGGAGAATCCTACCATAAATGACTTATACCAGGTAGGGCTTGTTGCAGAAATTAAACAGGTCATTCGCCTTCAGAATGATGTGATTCGAATTCTTGTTGAGGGCGAAAAGCGTGCAGAACTGTTTGGATTTGCGCGCGAAGATGAATTCTTAGAGGCGGAAATTATAGCGTTTGACGAAGAGTGGGAAGAGATTGCACCGCAGCTCGCGGAGGCAATGCGTGAAAGTGTACAGGAAACCTTTGCGCGTTATACCGTAGTGAACATGAAGGTGGGGGCTGATGTGAAGCGTCAGGTTGCTGAAATGCGGGATTTGGCAAAGCTTTTGGATTATGTTGCCAATAATCTTCCTATCGATTATGAACAAAAACAGCGCATTCTTGAAACAGGCGGTCTTGTAGAACGCTACGAAGTATTGCTCGAAATCCTATTAAATGAAATTGAAGTGACTTCCATTAAGCGTGAACTTGCGGAAAAAGTGAAGGCTCGTGTGGATAAGAATCAAAAGGAATACATTCTTCGTGAACAAATGGGACAAATTCGTGAGGAATTAGGAGAAGATGCGCAATCCGATGCGGATGGATATGCAAAGCAGCTTGAACAGCTTAAGGCCTCAAAGGAAGTGAAGGAAAAGATTGCGAAAGAGATTGCGCGTTTCCGCAATATCAATGGTAACTCATCAGAAAGTGCCGTCTCACGTGGCTATATCGAGACACTCCTTGACCTTCCATGGGAGAAGAAATCCAAGGATAACAAAGACTTAAAGCATGCAGAAGCGGTTTTAAACGCAGACCACTATGGACTCGAAAAGGTAAAAGAGCGCATGTTAGAGTTCCTTGCGGTTCGTAACCTGACAAGTAAGGGAGAAAGCCCAATTATTTGTTTGGTGGGACCACCGGGAACTGGTAAAACCAGTATTGCACGTTCTGTTGCAAAAGCGCTACACAAGGAATATGTACGCATTTGCTTAGGAGGTGTTCGTGATGAGGCTGAGATTCGCGGACATCGTAGAACCTATGTGGGAGCAATGCCAGGAAGATTGGTAAATGGTCTTAGAACTGCAGGCGTGAACAATCCGTTAATGCTATTGGACGAAATTGATAAGGTCAGCAGTGATTATAAGGGAGATACCAGCTCCGCACTTCTTGAAGTGTTGGACTCTGAACAGAATAATAAATTCCGTGACCATTATGTAGAGCTTCCGGTAGATTTGTCAGAGGTGCTTTTTATTGCGACTGCCAATTCCGTACAGGATATTCCGAAGCCTTTATTGGATCGTATGGAGTTAATCGAGGTAACCAGCTATACGGAGAATGAGAAGCTGCACATTGCAAAGGAGCATTTGCTTGCTAAACAGATGCAAAGAAATGGATTGAAAGAAGGACAGCTTACGATCAGCGACTCCGCTCTTTCTATGGTTATTCGTTCCTATACAAGAGAGGCTGGCGTACGTAATTTAGAACGCAAGCTGGGAGAGATTTGCCGTAAGGTGGCAAGGGAGATTTACCAGAACAAAGTAAAAGCTGTGAAGGTGACACGTCAGAACTTAAGCAAGTACTTAGGAAAAGAGCGTTACCAATTTGATAGAAAGAATGAAGCCGACGAAGTAGGAATTGTGCGAGGCCTTGCATGGACCAGTGTTGGTGGAGATACCTTAGAAATAGAAGTGAATGTGATGCCGGGAAAAGGCGAAGTAAAGCTTACCGGACAATTAGGAGACGTTATGAAGGAGTCTGCTATGGCGGGGATTAGCTATATTCGCTCCATCAGCAAAGAATACGAGATTCCAGATACCTATTTTAGTGAGCATGACATTCATATTCATATCCCAGAGGGGGCAGTGCCGAAGGATGGCCCCTCTGCTGGAATTACTATGGCAACTGCAGTGTTATCTGCAATTACCAATAAAAAAATTCGGGCGGATGTTGCAATGACTGGTGAAATTACACTGCGCGGTAGAGTACTTCCAATCGGCGGCTTGAAGGAGAAGCTTCTCGCTGCTAAGAATGCAGGAATAACCACAGTATGTGTACCAAAGAAGAACCAGAAGGATGTGGAAGAAATTTCAGCTGAGATAACACGAAATCTGGAAATTGTATACGTGGAAAAATTGGATGAAGTGTTACAGGTTGCCTTCGTGAAAGAAGCAAAATAGATGGATGAAATGAGGAGATGAAGCATGGTAATCAAAAGTGTAAATCTGGAAACCGTATGTGGAATTAC
>JAZUHO010000143.1:0-10579 GCA_045641745.1 Agathobacter sp.
AAACTCGTCCGCTTCGGGATCTTATGCCTATCGACAAAAGATACCGGAGCGAACTCAAACAGTTCTTCGCCGCCTTGCATTATCTTCGAGCATCTGTTAAGCGCTGATACGGTTCGCTTTACGTCCAACGGTTTGGCGTACAGCAAGCGCCAGAAGTCCATGCGTAGTCGAACAGCCAATGCTTTTTGAGTAAGCGGGCACCTGACTAGGAACTTGAAATTGTGCAATCCTGAGAGTACATTCCCCCCTGCGACTTTGCCGGGACCGTGTAGGAATTCGAATAAACAAGATACGCGCGTCCCACAGGGGCAGTTTCCTAGAAAGGGCGGGACGGTAAGGTGTGGATGATGGGGGAAAACTTGCAGTTTACTTTTATAAATATTATAATAGGGAATAGGTACTAAAGATGGTAGGCGCAAGCGTAATCAGAAGGGGACTGGTATTTATTGGAT
Source organism: Agathobacter sp. (assembly GCA_045641745.1). Taxonomy (GTDB): domain Bacteria; phylum Bacillota; class Clostridia; order Lachnospirales; family Lachnospiraceae; genus Roseburia. The sequence continues at coordinate 453 of JAZUHO010000143.1, forward strand.
ATACCACAGATAGATTGCGAAAAAATTAACAAAATAGACCAGATTCGTTGACATAATACATGGCACAGTGTATTTTAGAAGATAGGTTTTGTACTTGTATAACATCTGGTTGAACCAATAACCAATAGAAAAAATAAGGTGGTGCAAATAATGAAGGACTACAAGATTATTGATGTAAAACGTAGTGTATTTGAAGACAACGATGCAGATGCAGATAAGCTTAGAGAAGAGTTAAAGGCAGAGGGGACATTCTTATTAAACTTGATGTCATCTCCAGGAGCTGGAAAAACAACGACATTAAAGCGTACGATAGGAATGTTAAAAGATGAAATTAAGATTGGAGTGATGGAGGCTGATATAGATTCTGATGTGGATGCGCAAACAATTATCGATGCAGGCGCTCGTTCTATTCAGATTCATACAGGTGGAATGTGTCACTTAGATGCCGACATGACCAGACAAGGCTTGAGAGAGTTTGGAACAGAAGATTTAGACTTTGTGGTATTAGAAAACGTAGGAAATCTGGTTTGTCCAGCAGAATTTGATACAGGAAGTACCAAGAACGCAATGATTCTTTCGGTACCAGAAGGGGATGACAAACCCCTCAAATATCCGCTTATGTTTTCGGTATGTGATGTGGTTTTAATTAATAAATGCGATACTCTTAGCGTTTTTGGCGATTTTAGTAAGGAAGCAGTTAAGGAACGCATTTTAGAGTTGAATCCGAATGCACAAATTTTCTTCGTATCAGCCAAAACAGGTGAAGGATTTGAAGACTGGACAAATTGGATTCGTACCCAGTTAAAAGAATACAAGAATAATTAAACCTACACATGGTTTGAAGGGGCAATTAAGCTTGAACAGAAGCTTTGCAACATACGCAATAAAACGTAAAATTGCAATTAAGAAAAACAAAAATGTGAAATAGTATGTTATAATAAAAAGGAAAACGTAGACACGTAGGTCTGTAGAATTGCGGATCTAGGTGCTACCATGGAGGAAATAGAAATGCACGAATTAGGAATCATTGTGTATATATCAAAATCACTTGTAGAAATTGCTAAGGAAAATGATCTTACAGAGATTGGATCTGTAACACTTGAAATTGGAGAAGTAAGTGGTGTAGTGTCAGACTACCTCATTGACTGTTGGGATTATTTCCGTAAGAAGGAACCAGTGCTAGAGCACTGTGAGATGAAGATTGAAACTTTACCAGCTGTTACTTTCTGTGAGGATTGTGAGCAGACGTACGGAACCGTCGAGCATGGTAAGACGTGTCCGCATTGTGGTAGTGGAAATACATACTTGGTTGCTGGAAACGAATGTAACATCAAGGAGGTTGAAGGCGCCTAATAACTAAGGAGAAGGGTTATGAAGGTGACATTTGCAATTCTTGAAATCTATGCAATGATTATGTGCGGACTGATGCTCTATAATCAGAATCATAGAATTAACAATCGCAGAAGTGCGATGGACGGCTTTTTTACCCATATTGGGGTGGCAAACATAATTATGGGCTTTTCCGATATGATGGCATTTCTGGTGAATGGAGTGCCAGGAAAAGGAATTCATTATTTTAGTTGGGTATGTCAACTGACGTACTATCTTATGATAGGCGTATTATTCTATGGGGCAGTTGGCTATCTGATTAGCTTTCTTAAGGTGCGTGGAATAGACGAGGAAAAAGGCATTATACATTACGGTATCATATTTGGTATCGTAATTCAGGTAGTGTCGTGTTTTCTTGCGGTCTTTTTCCATGCGCCTTTTTACGTGGACGAGAATAATTATTATCAGCGTGGGGACTGGTTTATTATTGTGGAGATTCTTCCTATTATATTCTATCTTATCGTTTCCTACTGTATCATAAAATACCATGCGCAGATGAAAGAGGAAGATGTTCCTATGGTGTCTGTGTTTATTGTGATTCCTATTATGGGACAAGCGCTGCAACTTATTTTTCCATCGTATTTTCCACTTAATACGGCAATATCCATTGTGATTCTGATGGTATATTTTAATATACAGGCACATGAGGATGAAAAGGCGGAAGAACGCATGGAGAAAAAAGAAAGGGAGAGAGAGATTGCAGAGCAAGCTAATCAGGCGAAATCTAAGTTCCTTGCCAGAGTATCCCATGAGATTCGAACGCCAATTAATACCATAATGGGAATGAATGAGATGATACTGCGAGAAAGTGAAGAGATGGAAACCAGAAATTACGCGAGAGATATTCGAAAGGCCAGTCGAACACTTCTTAGTTTGGTAAATGACATTCTAGACACTTCTAAGATAGAATCCGGAAAGATTCAATTAGTGGAAGTAACCTATGGGCTAAGCAGTCTGATTAATGATGTGATACACATGGTATATCTGAGTGCGAAGGAAAAGGGAATTGACTTAAAATGGGAAATTAGTGAAGAATTACCATCCCGCTTAGAGGGTGACGATATTCGTATTCGCCAGATTATATCCAACATCTTAGTGAATGCAGTGAAATATACAGAAAAAGGTTCTGTAACATTAAAGATGGATGGACACAAAAAGGATGGATATATTAATCTGTACGTTTCTGTTACGGATACTGGACAGGGAATACGCAAAGAAGATATGAACAAGTTATTTGCGGAATTTGAGCGTATTGATGAAATAAAGAATCATAGTGTGCAGGGCGCAGGACTTGGAATGACCATTGTTCTTGGATTGTTGGAAATGATGGGAAGCGAGCTTAAGGTCGAGAGCAAGTATGGAATGGGAAGTTGCTTCTCGTTTGTACTTCGACAAAAAATTATTGATGATACGCCAATTGGAAATCTGGCAGAGAATCTTGCACAAATGGAAGAGGAGTATGCCTATGAAGCAAGCTTTGAAGCTGAGGATGCCCATATTCTTGTAGTGGATGACAATGACATGAATCGAGTGGTATTCCGAGAACTGTTGAAGCAGACACGCGTACAAATCGATGATTTGCCAAGTGGTAAGATGTGCCTTGAGAAGGTAAAGAATACGTATTATGATATTATCTTCTTGGATCACATGATGCCAGAGATGGATGGCATCGAGACACTGCAACGATTGCAGAATCAGAGAAACAATTTATGTAAGGATGTTCCTGTCATTATGGTTACAGCAAATGCCATTGTGGGGGCAAAGGAAGAATATTTAAAAAAGGGATTTGCAGCATTTTTATCGAAGCCGATATTACCGGATAAGTTGGAGGCATTAATCCAAACATACCTCCCACCAGAGAAGGTACACAAGGTAATGGTGCAGAAGAAGTCATCGCGCATAAAGGAAGTGGAGGTCCCAGACATAGAGGATATCAATTGGGAGCAAGGGCGCCTTTTCTTACCAGATTTGCAGGTATTGCAGAATACCATGCTGGATTTTGCAGGTGAGATTCAAAGGAATATAAAGGAATTTGAAGATATGCTTCCTTGCTTGGAGGAAGAAGAGGTACTTGATTTGTATCGTATTCGCGTGCATGCACTCAAGGGAAGTGCAGGAATGATTGGAGCTGGGGTTTTATTCGGATTGTTCCGAACATTAGAGCTGAAGGCGAAAGCACATCAAATTGATGAGATACGGGTACTTCATCCAATTATTATGAACATGTATGCACAATACGAGGCTCGATTTGATGTCTTGAGAAAGCCGGAGGAGGTGAAAAGCAAGGAGGAGGTAGTAGATTGGGAACAGATACGTATGCTTTTGTTTTTGCTGCAATCCAATTTGAAGGAGCGTGAATATGATAGCGCAGAGAACATTGTTTTGCAGTTGGAAGAATATCAGTTTAGTGATATAATAATGGAAACTGTTGAAGCGTTGAAGGCGGAAGTGAAAGGCTACAATGCAGGGAAAGCAATGGAAACTATTGATGTATTGGTAGGGATGATTCCAGAATAGAGGGACTATGGAGAACGTATTAGTAATTGGGAGAATGAACATGATGACGCAAAGGCTACATGGTTGCCTTTGCAGAGATTATCTAGTAAAGCTTGCAACGGACAATTCTATGGTGATTGCAGGGATGCTAGACAAGGAGCGCTTTGATGTAATTATTTTGAATCTTAATGGATTGGATAAGAGTAAGCGTGTTATTCTAACGGATATTAACAATAACCATCCGGAAATTCCAGTCATTTGCGTGGGGGACGAGAAAGACAAGGAGACCTTTGAGAGCTTTTGGGGAATTCCGCAGTTTGTAATGTTTAGTTTACCATTTGAGGATAGTGATTTGTATGCCGAGATTGCGGCAGCAGTCAATGGAGGTATACAGGATTTAGACAAGGGACAGCGTGGACAGGACGCCAAACACTTGCTATTAGTAGATGATAACGCGGTGGAACTCCGTGCCTTACGAGAATTATTGAAGTCAGAGTATAGTGTTGCAGTGGCAGTATCCTGTTCTGAAGCATTGGTATCTTTGGAGAAAAAGAGACCAGATTTAATTATCCTTGACTACGAGATGCCAGTCTGCGATGGAAGAGAGACACTATCGATTATTCGAGACAATCCAAAGTGGAAGAACATTCCTGTAATCTTTTTGACTGGTGTACGGGACCGCGCCCATATTCAGGCGGTACTTAGTTTGCATCCAAAGGATTATTTGTTGAAGCCGGTGGACGCGGATCGCTTGAAAGAAACCATTGAGCGTATTATAAAAGAAGAAGCTTAGCATAAAGAACAAAATAAGAAGAAAGAGAGAACTGAAAAAGCATAGAAGGAATCGCATTTATAAACGGCAAGGAGAACCCCTTAAGGAGGTGTGCATCATGCACATCTGCTTAAGGGGTTTTACTATGTGCACTACTATGCGCGTTTAGCGAAGCACATATCTAACAATGAAACAAATGTTCGAAAAAAGTGTTGCTTTCTTTGAAACATGCGTTATAATATAAATACAAACAAATGTTCGAGGAAAGGACGTAGATTGTGCATTCAATAAGAGTTGATATGGGAGTTATGGATAAATTACAAATTCTTTCCGATGCAGCCAAGTATGATGTTGCCTGTACATCAAGCGGTGTGGAGCGCCGTGGGGATGGCAGGCATATGGGAAATACAGACGGTGGAGGAATCTGTCACACATTTACTGGGGATGGACGCTGCATCTCTCTGTTAAAGATTCTTTTTTCCAATGAATGTATTTATGATTGTAAATACTGTGTGAATCGGAAAAGTAATGATGTGGTAAGAGCGAGCTTTACACCAGAGGAAGTGTGTCAGCTTACGATGGAATTCTACCGCAGAAATTATATTGAAGGGCTATTTTTGAGCTCAGGAATTATCCATAATCCGGATTACACCATGGGGCTATTGTATGAGACCTTATTTTTGCTGAGAGGGAAATATAAGTTTAATGGATATATTCATGTCAAAGGAATTCCAGGCGCATCCAGTGAATTGGTGGAATCGATAGGTTATTTGGCGGACAGAATGAGTGTGAATTTGGAATTGCCTACATCGGAAGGCCTGAAAGAACTAGCGCCCAATAAGGTTCGCAAGAATATTCTGACACCGATGAGACAGATTCAGAATGGAATAAAGGAAAGTAGAGCTTATCATGGGGTTACAAGCATGAAAAGCAGAGTTTCCATAGATGAGATGACCTATTATAATCAGTTGGCGGAAATTCGTGATAGTTATGAGCGACTAGTCGACGTAAAAAAGACAAAAGGTCTTTTGAAATCTGCAGGAACACAGGAATATCAAACAACTGCTGGAACTCTCGCAGCAGAGAATTGGAAAATGAATGAGGTGGAAAGGCAAGGATTACAAGCAGTGAGGAATACATCGCTTCGTAATCCAGATAAATATTATGTTCCGGCGGGGCAGAGTACGCAGATGATAATTGGAGCAACAAAGGAAACGGATTATCAGATTATTTCAGTGACAGAAGCGCTATACCAGAAGTTTGATATGAAGCGAGTCTTCTATTCCGCATTTGTGAATGTGAATGGAGAAGAACAGTTGCCTTCGATTGCGGATGGAGTACCATTGCTACGAGAACACCGTCTATATCAGGCAGATTTCTTGTTACGCTTTTATGGATTTCAGGCAGATGAACTATTATCACAAGCACGTCCCAACTTTCATGAACAAATGGATCCGAAATGTTTTTGGGCAGTTACACATTTGGAAGAATTTCCAGTTGAGGTTAGTAAGGCGGATTATTATACGTTACTTCGTGTTCCAGGAATTGGAACGAAGAGTGCAAGGCGTATTATACAGGCGCGAAGACATGGAAAGATGTCTTTTGAGGATTTGAAGAAAATGGGAGTTGTTTTGAAGCGGGCATTATACTTTATCACTTGCAATGGTAGGATGATGTATCAGACCAAGATAGAAGAGGGATATATCAGTCGACATCTTATATATAATGAGAGACCCAATCAGTTGTTATTGTCGGATGGAACACAACAACATTATGAGCAGATGACATTGTGGGACTTACCGTATCAAATAGGATAGGTGGTATTATATGACAGAAAAATATGTATTACGCTGCGAGGATACCATGGATGGAATCTTTACAGCAATCTTCGATGGTTTTGTATTGAAAAAAAGAATCCCACATTATGAGGATAATATTGAAATTGCAGTAGGTGACGAAGGGAATATGCAACTCTTTGTAAATGAAGTAGAAATACAAACAGATGCCGACAAAGCCAATAAGACCGTGCAAGCGATTCAAAAGCAATTGGGGTTTAAAATCTATCACCAGGTATTTTTTGCTTTATGCCATTATGAACCGAATCGAGCATCTGTGGTATTTGGCTATCTGACGAGGGCTTTTCGAATTGGTTTACAAATTCAGGAATACATGACAGACCCCTATGTTATGAAGGTAATGGAATTATCGAGAAAAGTAAGTAATGAGGGACAAAAGCTGAAAGGCTTTCTTCGATTTCGACAAGTGGGGGAAATACTTTTGGCAGAGATTTCTCCTAAGTGTAATGAGATTCCAGTTTTGATTGATCATTTTGCGGATCGCTATCCCAATGAGAACTTCATGATTTACGATCAAATAAGGAAATATGCCTTCGTTCATCCAAAGTATCAAACAGGGTATTATGTATATGGAGAATTGGATGATTTTCAAACGCTACAGACCCAGGATGAGTTTGAAAAAATGTGGAAGATGTATTTCCTTACCATGGAGATAGCAGCACGTCATAATGAAAAATGCCAGAATTCTTTATTGCCGAAATGGTATCGTAAAACAATGTTTGAGTTTACGGAGAATATGAAAAGTTAAACAAGAATATGAAAAGTTAAACAAGAATATGTAGCTAAATAAGAATATCAAAATAAACAAGAATTTAAGGTTAAAACAGAGCATCTAACTATATAAGAAAAAGAGAGTCGCAAGGACTCTCTTTTTGAATCAAAAATTCCCAATATACACTTTCCACATTTTCATACAACACTTTATCAAATAACCTCAATACTTAATAAAAATATCAAAAACATAAAGGTACATAGAAAAACATTTGATTAGCCGAGTAGAATTAGAATGCTACTCTTACGTTAGTTGCCTGTGGACCTTTAGCACCATCAGTGATATCGAATTCTACTGTAGCACCTTCCTCGAGAGTTTTGAATCCCTCCATATCAAGTCCTGAGTAATGTACGAATACATCTTTTCCGCCTTCATCTGTAATGAAACCGAACCCTTTCTGGTTGTTAAACCACTTTACTGTACCCTTATTCATGATATAGTACCTCCAAAAAAATAAATCGTTGCAATGCAACTGTAAAAAGGATAGCATAACGAAATTTGAAAGTAAAGGGAATAGAGATGTATACAAGTATAGAGTTTGAAAAACACAGACTATATACCTAGGAAGTAATATTTCTACATGACTTCATATGGGATTTGATTCTGCTTTAGGAATTTTTGAACCAAAGAGTCCCATTCGTTATCTAAGGTCTTATCTGGGGAAAAAATGCGATAAGAGATTCCCGTTGTTAGGGTTAGCAATTGATTCTGATATTTTAAGTTGAGAAATACACCTGACAAATCGGAAGTGGTAAAACTACTTCCAATGGAGGCAAGAGTTCTCTCTAAGTTTTCAGGGGAAAGCATGAAAACAAAACGAAAAGAGGTAGGGGTACGTTTTCCCTTGATTAAATCAAAACAATTGGTGCGCAGCATAGAAAATGGTAGATAGATATTATTTTCTAAATGTAACTCCTCAAGCTCTTGCTGGGAATAAAAGGAATGATTTATTTTTCCGTCAATCACATAGCTGGCGCCAGAATGAATCGTAGCTTCCTGCAATAAAAAATGGTCAAATACTTCACTACGTAGTAATTTATTCATAAAATCCTTGATGTCAACAAGTTCTAATGCAATCATAGGTATTCCTTTCTTGAATATAATAAGTGCTACACATAGATAAATCCTACATGAATCGCGTATTATTATATCATATTCGAAATATTTGTGATAGAATACCAAAGGAATTAGAACAAGTATATTGCTATAGATAGAAAGAATTTTGCGATACAAAAGATAATACAGGAAAGCAAATACGAAATTGAAGACTTAAGGAAGGACAAACGACATGAACGAACAAGAAAAACTATTTGAATTATTAGAAGCAGCTGCTTCTCCTTTTGGGAGTGTTGCCGAGAGTGAACGTAGATTGAAGGAGGCAGACTTTGAAGGCCTTGACTATGGCAAGGTATGGAATATTAGAAAAGGCGGAAAATATGTAGTAAATCACCATGGAACCTGCTTGTTTGCATTTACAGTAGGTGAGGAATTTGCACCAGGACAGATGATTCGATTAGCAGCAGCGCATACAGATCATCCATGCTTTCGTATTAAGCCAAACGCAGATTTCGTAACGAATGTGTATGCACAGGTAAATGTGGAAGTATACGGAGGCCCGATACTAAACACATGGCTGGATCGTCCTTTAGGAGTAGCAGGACGTGTAGTTGTAAGAGGAAAAGATGCATTCCAACCAGAAATTAAATTGTATCGTTCATCAAAACCAGTATTTACGATACCAAACCTTGCAATTCATATGAATCGTGATGTGAATAAGGGAGTAGAGCTGAACAAACAGACAGAGTTAATGCCAATTATGGACTTGTTAACAGAGGAGCAAAAGAAAGTATCATATTTCTTGGAGTTTATTGCTAAGGAATTGCAGGTGGCAAAAGAGGATATCCTTGACTTTGAATTAAACTTATTCTGTGATGAGAAACCACAGTATATTGGTGTAGAGGACACCTTGATTTCTGCGCCAAGATTAGACAATCAGACATCGGTTTCAGGACTTGTATCAGCAATGATAGAGGGCACAAGAAAAGAAGGTCTCAATGTCATTGCGCTATTTGATCATGAAGAAATTGGCAATCGCTCAAAACAAGGTGCAGCATCGTTGCAGCTTCGTGACCTTGTGATTCGTGTTCTCAAGAACCTTGGTGAAACAGAGGAAGAGGTAGCAAGTGATATCTATAATGGAATGCTTCTTTCTGTAGATGTTGCCCATGGAATGCATCCAAACTATCAGGGAAAAATGGATATTACGAATAAGCCCGTACTTGGAAAAGGCTTCTGCATCAAACAGGCATGTTCCCAGTCCTATGCGACAGACGCAGAGACAATTGCAATCCTAGCTGCATTATGTGATGAGAAACGGATTCCATATCAAAGATTTGTGAATCGTTCCGATGTTGTCGGTGGAGGAACCTTAGGTGGGGTAGCATCCACACTTCTTCCAATCAAGACGGTTGATATCGGAATTCCACTATTGGCAATGCATTCTGCAAGAGAATTGATGGGCGCAAGTGATATGGATTCCTTAAAGGATGCAGTAACGGCATTCTTTGCGTACTAGAATCTAAAAGAATTCTAAATAAATTATGAAATATGTAGTTTTCCTCTTTTCAAAGTTTGGTTTTCATGATAAGATTACGTAGTAATGAATACTACGTTATTGGAAAATCAAAACCAAATAACTTAGAAATGAATATAAAATATCTTAATTATGAATAAATACCAGTATTTCTTAGCATAATAAAAGGGACATGGCTTAAAAAAGGAAAATATTGGGAAAAGAGGAGTACATGTATAAAATTATCATTGATAGTTGTGGAGAATTAAC
>JAZUHO010000144.1:0-7578 GCA_045641745.1 Agathobacter sp.
AATCATTTCCGAGATTAATGCTGGACAGGGTGACCTTACCAAACGTATCGTAGTAAAAGGAAATGATGAGATTGCACAGTCTTCAGAAGGTATCAATCAGTTCATTGAGACGTTGCAGAATATTATGTCAAAGATTATTACCAATTCCCATGTTTTGGATGGTGTAGTTGGAAACGTTGCAACGAGTGTATCTTCTTCTAGTGATAGTGCAAATGATATCTCAGCTATTATGGAAGAATTGTCAGCAACTATGGAAGAAGTATCAGCTACTACAAGTAACGTAAGTGAGAATACTGCTGAGGCAGAGAGCAAAGTGAAAGCAATGGCTGATCAGACAGAAGTAATTTCTAAGTATGCGCAGGAAATGAAGGCACGTGCTATGGAGTTAGAGCGTGTTGCTACTGCAAATATGAATAATACAAGCAATGTCATCGGTGAGATTACAACAGAGATGAATGAGGCTCTTGAGAACAGTAAGTCTGTTGAGAAGGTTGCTCAGCTTACCGAAGATATTCTTAGCATTTCAAGTCAGACAAACTTACTTGCATTAAATGCTTCTATTGAGGCAGCTCGTGCAGGTGAAGCAGGAAAAGGATTTGCAGTTGTTGCAGATGAAATTAGACAGCTTGCAGATTCCAGCCGTGAGACAGCAAACAACATTCAGACAATCAACGAGATGGTTATTCAGGCAGTACAGGGACTTGTGAAATCTTCTGAGAAGATTATTGCATACATCAATGAGAGCGTTCTTCCAGACTACCAGTCATTCGTGGAAGGTGGTCAGCAGTACAATAAGGATGCAACCCATATTGATGAGACCATGGCTGAATATGCAAGAGAGGCTCAGGACATCTTGAAGAACATGGTTGAGATGGCAGAGTCTATTGAAGGAATTAACCGTGCAGTAGAGGAATCTGCGAATGGAGTAACAGACGCAGCTGTTAATGTAGACTCTTTGGTACAGTCAATCTCTACAGTAAACAACCAGATGGAAGAAAATAGCGAAGTTGCACAGAACCTGAAAGCAGAATCTGAGAACTTCGTAAACGTATAATTCTACACATTTACATGCCTTTTCGGGCTGAGACGCGAATACCGTGCCTCAGCCCTTTTTGTGTGTTTTCTGTTTTCCATTGTGCTTATTACTAGTTCACAGCACTTGTCATTAGCTTACAGCATTTATCAGTAGTTCACTGTATTATCACCATCTCACTGCATAGATTCGCGTGTGAGGATGCCCCATCCCCAGTCGGGATTAGGATAGGTGTATTCGGGTGGCTGTTCGCATTTTTCGATGAGGTAGGATTTGAGCTTTTCGCCGTAAAGGGCAGAGTCATTACGTTGAACAATTCCCCATTCTAGATATTTGGCACAGATTCCTGTGACAAATGGAGTTGCCATGGATGTTCCACTTTTGCTGGTATAGCCGCCACCAGGAGCACAACTGATGATGTCAACGCCAGGAGCTGCTAAGTCCGGTTTGATGCGTGGAATCCCAAAGGGATAGCCACGCCCAGAGAAATTCGCGATGCTACGATTTTTCTCATCATAAGCAGCAACTGCAATGGGACGGGCAGCAGTGCTTGGAATCGTCAGGGTAGTGACATTGCTTGGATTGAGGAATCCAGTATCCGCGTTGCGGGTGCGCCCGGAATTCATCCACAATTCCACAGATCCACCCCGAACCTTAAGGGGGAGCAACTGGAGTTTCCAGACACCAGGAAGAAGAAAGCTTCCATATTCCGAAACGAAATCAAAATAGATTTGTTGATAGGATTCGTAGGGAGAGGGCGTGCTGTAGCTAATGTAAATGGAAAATCCGGATTGGGAGATGGACTGTGTGTTGTCGGTTGATACAATTTCATAGTAATCATTATCTGGGGAAACGAGATAAATCTGATATTGATCAAAATAGTAGGTCCAAACTTGAATGGAGATACTGATTTCATACGGGGCAATGTTGAAGGATACCTCATACGGCGAGGAAAATTCGGCAAATGGAGTGAGGCTTAAGGTGACGTGACCTCGGGAGGCACCTTCATTTCCGGTTCCGATACAGATGCTACTTGGGGTGAGTTCGGATACGCTGTCCAAATAGGTTTCCACAAGGGAGGAGCCAGAGTGGGAGCCATAGTTGTTTCCAATGCTCAGATTGACGGCAAGCGGACGATTGAGACTTTGGGCTACATTAATACAGTAGGTCATGGCACGCATGAGTCCCAAGGTGTTTGGCGCACTGCCTGGAAGGGTACCGCCTAGCTTTACAATGAGAAGATCGGCTTCATAGGCAACGCCGCGGAAGGCAGGATTGACACGTCCGTTTCCGGCGGCAATTCCAGTCACGTGGGTGCCATGTCCGGTTAAATCCTGACTGGGACAGATACTATCGCGCAGCTCGGACGTGGGCTGATTGATTGCATCGGTAAGGGTTTGCCTTGTGAAAAACTGTTCCCCTTCTAAGGTTTGATCCCAGAGCATATAGATGCGGCTTACACCGTCCTCAGAAATGAAATCTGGATGCGCATAATCAATTCCGGAGTCAATGACTGCGATGAGAACACCTTTGCCAGTAAGCGTATTCAAATCAGGCATAGATACGATTCGCCTTTTCCATATAGATAATAGAAGGATGGTCGTTGACCGCATTGATTTGATCTTCTGGAATGGTGAGGATGGCATACTGGCTGTACAATCGCTCAATATTTACTTCCGGAAAATCGATGGAAAGACTGGCAAGACTTCCTTGAAAACGTGCGATGACCTGCCAGACTTTTTCGCTGGGAATAAAACCGGAGGATAAATTTTCCGAGCGAAGAAGGGCTGGCTCGGGAATGTCCGTAGACAATGTGAGTAATGGATCCATAGTTTTCTCCAATTGAAATCGTTCCTAATAGTGTATGATAGATAAAGGAAAAGGTTACTAGAATTTGTAAAAGAGTTTCCAAGGGGGAGTTTTCAGTAAAATTGTACAGTGAAAAGAGCAAGACTATTCCATTTTTTTATGTTTCATATGTAGAAAAATTATCAATTATCATGTAAAATAAGATAAGTTAAAAAATTAACAAAAATAAACACATGAGGATTATTGTTGATTAAACGATAAAGGAGAGTTTTATGTACGCAGACGAAAACGTAATCAAGATCAAACATAAGGTTTTGGATGAAGTTGCAAAGTTAGCATTTGCTGGGGAGCTTGAGGAGAAGAAGGATGATATTCCTTTCACACTGATTCCTGGACCTAAGCCACAGTTTAGATGCTGTATTTACAAAGAAAGAGAAATTATTCGCCAGCGTGTTCGCCTTGTTGAGGGTAAAGCACCAAGTTCAAAGGATGATGGTAACATTATTCAGGTTATTAGTTCGGCTTGTGAGGATTGTCCAATTTCAAGTTATGTGGTAACTGAGAACTGCCAGAACTGTATGGGTAAAGCATGTATCAATGCATGTAAATTTGGAGCAATCGAAGCAGGTAGAGAACGTTCTCATATTGATTCTACCAAATGTAAAGAGTGTGGAAAATGTGCACAGGCATGTCCTTACAATGCAATCGCTCACTTAAAGAGACCATGCAAGTTCAGCTGTCCTGTAAATGCAATTACATACGATGAGCATGGTATCTCTGTCATCGATGAAGCAAAATGTATTCGTTGTGGTAAATGTATCCACAGTTGTCCATTCGGAGCAATTGGATCCAAGACATTTATCGTAGACGTTATCAATGCATTGACAGATGAGAATAAGAAAGTATATGCAATGGCTGCTCCAGCAACAGAAGGTCAGTTCGGAGAGAACATTACCATGAATAGCTGGAAGAAAGCAATGAAAGCTGTTGGATTTAACGACTTTATCGAGGTTGGTCTCGGTGGAGATATGACTGCCGCATACGAAGCAGAAGAGTGGTATGAGGCATACCAGAATGGAGAGCAGAAGGTTACTTCTTGTTGTCCAGGATTCGTAAACATGGTAAACAAACACTTCCCAGACTTAAGCGAGAAGATTTCTACCACAGTTTCACCAATGTGTGCAATCTCTCGTATGATTAAGGCAAAAGAGCCAGATGCTGTTACCGTATTCATTGGACCATGTCTTGCAAAGAAGTCAGAAGTAGTAGATCAGAAGATTGAAGGAAATGCAGACTATGTATTAACCTACAGTGAGATCCGTTCTATTATGAGAGCAAAAGGCGTAGAGCTTCAGCCAGATGATACTTCATATCAGGAGTCTTCTGTATATGGTAAGAGATTCGCAAACTCTGGTGGAGTTACACAGGCAGTTCTTCAGAGCTTAAAAGAGAAAGACAAGAATATGGATTGTACCGTATGTAAGGCAAACGGTGCAGCAGAGTGTAAGAAAGCACTTCTTCTTATGAAGGCTGGAAAATTACCAGATAACTTCATTGAAGGAATGGTTTGCGAAGGTGGATGTGTTGGTGGACCAAGCTCATTCAACGATCAGGTATCTACCAAGAAGATGAGAGATGAGCTTCTTTCGAAAGCAGATGAGCGTGGAATTTGGGACAATATCGAAGGATATCATATGGAAACCTTCTCAATGCATCGTAAATAATATACAAAAAGGTGTTACATATCCTTACATAATAGATAAGAGTGTGGCATAGTAGAAAAAGGAATGGGGGATTGCAAGGCAGTGCCCCATGCTTTTTCGTTAGAAGACAAATGAAAAAATCGGATTTTTATGGCTGGATATGATAACAACAATAACATTTCCTTAAAGATTTATTAATCTGTTTGACTTCACCTACCAAAAGTGTATAATGCCTATGGAACATATGTTAGGAGAGAATAGATGAAGAACGTTTTAGAATGGCTGGAACATTCAGCACAGGAACATTGTGATAAGAACATATACAATGATATAGAAACCTCAGTGACCTTTGGTGAGGTTCAAAATCTGGCAAAGAGAATCGGAACTGGATTAGAGAAACGTTTACAGACGAAGGCTCCAGTTGCAGTATTCATGGATCGTCAGGCGAAGACCCCAATCGGCTTTCTGGGTGTTGTATATAGTGGACGAGCTTATGCGCCAATCGATGCTAAGCTACCACAGCAGCGAATCGAGAAAATCATTGATCGTTTGCAGCCAGAAGTGATTCTTACAGAAGAGAGCTTTCGTGAAACGGTGAAGGCTTATGCTGGAGATAGAGAAGTTCTTATTTACGAAGATTTGATTAAGGAAGAAGTGGATGATGCACTTCTTGCAGAGATTCGTGAACAGATGAACGTAACAGATCCTTTGTATTTAATATTTACATCCGGATCTTCTGGAAATCCAAAAGGTGTTATGACAAGTCATGAAGCGCTTATGACCTACATCAATGCTTATGCAGGGGTTATGGGAATTGAAGAGAGCGATCGCATTGGTAATCAGTCACCATTGGACTATATCGCAGCAATTCGCGACATCTATCTTCCAATGAAGACAGGATGTCAGACCTTCATTATTCCAAAGGAATATTTCATGGAGCCAGAGAAATTATTTGGATTTATGAATGAGAAGGAAATTTCATCAGTAGGTTGGAGCGTATCCGCATTTACCATTGCAAGTTCCCTAGGAGCTTTCGAGGAAACAAAGCTTACAACACTTCGCAAGGTATGCTTTTCTGGTTCTGTTATGCCATGTAAGTGCTTACGTTCATGGCAGGAAAACTTGCCAGAAACGAAATTTGTAAACCAATATGGTCCTACAGAGGCAACTGCTTCCTGTACTTATTATGAAGTAGACCATTTGGTAGAGGAGGACGAAGTACTTCCAATTGGTAAAGCCTATGAAGGCTATCATGTTTTCTTATTAAAAGAGGATAATACAGAAGCTGGTGTAAATGAAGAGGGTGAAATCTGTGTAACAGGTCCTGCACTTGCAATCTGCTATTATCACGATCCAGAGAGAACAGAGCTTGCATTTACCACAAATCCATTAGATAATGAGACAAGAATGTACCGAACCGGTGACATTGGTCTTATGCGAGAAGACGGTGTATTGGAATTCCATGGCCGTAGAGATCGTCAGATAAAACACATGGGACACCGTGTGGAACTTGATGAAGTAGAATGCGCAGCAAGTCAGGTGGACGGTGTTCACGAAAGCTGTTGCATCTATGTGAAGGCAAAAGAGAAACTCATACTTTTCTATACGGGAGAAGTGGAGAAGAAAGAAGTAATATTGGAGCTCCGTAAAATCCTTCCAGGATTTATGGTTCCAAGAACAGTAAAGAAAGTGGAAGCAATTAAGAAGCTTCCAAATGGAAAGATTGACTATACTAAGATGATGGAGGAGATTTAACATGAAAGACACATTAATGGAGATTTTAGACGACCTTAGACCAGACGTTGATTTTGAGGTAGAGACACAGCTTATTACAGATGGTATCTTAGAATCCTTTGATATCGTAAGTCTTGTTGCTGAGTTGAGCGATGAATTCGAAATCGAAATCAAACCAAAGGACCTTGTTGCAGAGAACTTTAATTCAGTTGATGCAATGCTTGCAATGATCACTCGTTTACAGGAGGACTAAGATGACATCACCTGCTTTCATATTTGATGCGGATGAGTTTCAGGCACAGGTGGATCGTATCAAGGCGGTAATCGGCGATACGATCCCCCTTTGTTTTTCTATTAAAGCGAATCCGTTTTTATTAAACTGCCTTCCAGATAATTTGGCAAAGGTAGAGGTATGCTCTCCAGGAGAGCTTAGTATTTGTGAGGCACTTCATGTGCCAGGAGATAGAATTATTTATTCTGGTGTTATGAAAGAAGCCGAAGATGTTGCCCGCGCGGTGTCGATGGATGTTGCAATTCTTACCGCAGAGAGCAAACGTCATATCGAACTTGAAAATGAAGCTTGTTTGAATCAGGGAAAGAATAAGAAAGTAATTCTTCGATTAACAAGTGGCAATCAGTTTGGAATGTCAGAAGCAGACATTGAGGACATCATTGCCCATCGTGAGCGTTACGAAGGGGTTACCGTAGTGGGAATTCACTATTATTCTGGAACCCAGAAGAAACAGCGTAGCATAGATAAGGATTTGGCACACTTAGATGCATTATTAACCATGCTTTCTGAGAAATATGCATTCGTGCCAGAATTGGTAGAGTATGGTCCAGGTTTATCGGTAGACTACTTCCGTATGCCATATGCAGAGACTGATGCGGAGCAGCTTGCAGAATTAGGGCCTAAGTTGAAAGCATTTGCTGAAAAATATCCATTAGGAATTGAGATGGGACGCTATCTTGCAACATCCTGTGGACACTATTTGACACAGGTTAAGGATATCAAATCAAATTCTGATACCAATTACGCAATTGTGGATGGTGGAATTCACCATTTAAAATATCATGGACAAACGATGGCTATGCAGGTTCCACCGATTGCCGATATGGGAAGTGTTTCCAAGGAGGCACTTATGGATGAAGTGATTGCAGCAATTGTAGCAAAGAAAGCAAATGAAGAAAACAATACATTAGACGAAGAAGAATTAGAGGCAGCAGGACGCAAAAATTATGCACTTTGCGGTAGTTTATGTACGGTAGCAGATGTATTGGTACGTGAGGTGGCACTTC
>JAZUHO010000145.1:0-2049 GCA_045641745.1 Agathobacter sp.
CCAGAAAAAACAAATTTCTTCATACCTCTATTAACTTACCAATTGGGGTCGCTATCATTGAAATGCCAGAAAGTTCTTGGTTTTTAATCCGCAAACATATCATACATTATTTATAATGAATTATTTAATGCGGATTGCAAACCCTTATATTTATATGTGCCGGATAGCAAACCCGACCCCACGCCCCGCCCACAGAACATCCCCAAGGACGGAAACTATTATTCCGTGCAAGAAACCATACGGATTATCTCGAAGTAATATTCCAAGAGATACAGTTCAATGCTCCACCTCGTCTCACAGCTTCCAATGCCGGTATGCCCACTATTTCGCAATCGGGTAGGGTACTGCTGATTTGCTCCATCGCCTGCTCATCTTCGGGTATTCCTATTTGCGGAACAAGCACGAGAGTGCCTATTTGCAAGAAGTTGATGTACGACCAACTGCGCTTGTGCTTCCGTTTCACATTATATTTCAAAATAGTGACATCAAAATTCTTCTCCAAGATTCGAAGATATTCATCGGCAAAAGCCTTGTCGAAATCGGCATAATTGGTCATCAACACTCGGTTGTCGCCCAGACTATGGACGATACCATCGCTATGACCATATTTCTCGCTCCTATCCCATGGGAGGAAAACGACCTCACATTGGAACGCTTCTTCTATCTGACGTTGCACCTCTTGTGGCGTTTTGTCTTTGTTCTCCACAAACACCTTGTCTGTCATCACAACCTTGTCGCCGCATTTCACCACATTGCCTCCATCCATCACCAATTCCAATTCAATTCGGTGGAATAATGGATGACTTATTGAGATAGGGCGCAACCCGTCGAAGCGGATTTCTTCCTCCATGCTCATAGGAAGAAGGCGAAGCAACTCGTTTGATTCCTCTTGGAAGACGAGTTCCGGATTGGTTTGGAGGGTGAGGCCCGTCTTGTCCTGCAGATAATCGGGAGTATATCTATAAAATACGAACCTATCCTTCTCGATTTGGATGGGCATATAATCGCGGCACCAGATGTCTTTTGTTCCTTTCAGATAGGTGAATGGAATATCCCGTTTCCGCAACGCATCAACGATATGAGCATTTAGAACTGGGCATTTCTCCAGCAACAGGTTTGAGAAAAAGACGGTGTTGGTGATAGAGTCGGTAATCATTTTGAAAATCTTTCAACGTTATATGTTCCTTTTCTTTCAATTACACAACCTTTATCCTTATTAAAACTTTTCTTTTTGGGGTTCCAATAGCCCTTAGAAATAATAATTGAATCATAAAAACAAAGATTAAGATTCCCGTCGATGTTATTATTCATATCTTCTTTACCCAACAGCCTATACGTTGATTTAACATCAGGTATCCATTCTCTTTTTCTCTCAATAGCTTTTAACACGGGCATTTCCCTTCGTCCACATGAATTCAGTATTATATCTTTACAATTCAAAGGTCCAGCAAAGACTTCATTTTCTTCGTTCATAATACTTCTAACAAGAATACCACCAAATTTTGCTTTCTCATAAGAACTCTTAAAACAGATATCAAATCCGCTTAGATGAAAAAACAAATCACATGCCTCGTATCCATCTCTTGGGTATGTTACTCTATTCCATTTTTCATTCCATTTTTCCTTTTCCCAATAATAGAATTCCATTTCTGCGAAATAATATTCTCTTCCATTGCAGTTGATACAATAGTTGCAAAACAGGTCTTTCGCGATGTCAGAACATGTTTTTTGAAATTCATCTTTTGTTAATCCATCAAAAGGATTATTCAGTTTTTCAATAAGTTTATCCATAATAATCATTTATTTTTTAGTTATTTACTTTCAAGTGCAAAGGTATATGCATTTTTGAGAATGACCTAGATTTTTTTTGTTAAAGTTGCTTAAGATTCTCAAAATAGTTATTCTAAATTTCACGTTGGCTCGGATTTATAATCCGAGCCTGTCTAATATAAGGATTTTTAATCCGCAAACATATCATACATTATTTATAATGAATTATTTAATGCGGATTTCAAATCCTTATATTTAAATGTGTCGGATTTCAAATCC
>JAZUHO010000146.1:0-6688 GCA_045641745.1 Agathobacter sp.
TGCAGTTAAGCAGGAAGCTGGAATGCAGACCGAGGTATTGCCGACCGAAGATGAGGTATATCGCACCTACAAACTAACACAGAAGATACTGGAAGAAGCAGGATATCACCGATATGAGATATCGAATTTTGCAAGACCAGGGTATGAATGCCGACATAATGTTGGATATTGGTCAAGAGTGGATTACCTTGGAGTGGGATTAGGAGCCGCATCGTTATTAGATAATGTACGCTATTCCAACATACGAGACATCTATCATTATATTGATGGTAGTCACAACATTACGATGAAAGAGTTGGAATCAGATAATGGTGTAGTTCTTGGTGTATCCTTGCATGAAGCTGGTGAGGCTTTAACAAGAAAGGAACAGATGGAAGAATTTATGTTCTTAGGGCTTCGCAAGATTGAGGGGGTAAGCCGTTCTGAGTTTGAGCAATTATTTGGGGTACCGCTCGATAGCATATATAAGGAAGTGCTTGCGGAACTAAAGGAGGAGCAATTGATTGAAAGTAAGGCAGGTATGGTTACCTTAACTGAACAAGGGCGAGACGTTTCCAATTATGCTATGGCAAAATTTTTGTTGGATTAAAAATTTTTTACTACAAATAATATAGAAGTATTACGAAATGGCTGTCACAAAATGTGACAGCCATTTCTTGCAAATTGTCGGGGAAAATTAAAAATGTATAAAATTTAGGTTTCGCCTTGACAAAGGTATAGGTGGGTGCTATCTTAGTTACAGAAGATGTTAGCACTCCAAAGAGTTGAGTGCTAACAAAACAAATCGATTCTCACAAATGGGGTGAATAGATGACAACAAAGGATATGGAATTAGACGAGCGTAAGACAAAAATATTAAATGCTATTATTCGCAACTATCTTGAAACTGGCGAACCAGTTGGTTCAAGAACGATATCCAAGTTTACCGATTTAAATTTAAGTTCTGCGACAATCCGTAATGAGATGTCTGACTTAGAGGATTTGGGATACATCGTTCAACCTCACACTTCGGCAGGCAGAATTCCTTCTGATAAAGGATATCGCTTTTATGTGGATCATCTGATTGAGGAAAAAGATAAAGAAGTCACCGAAATGAAGGAATTCGTGATTGAGAAGACGGAAAAGATGGAACAGGTGTTGAAACAGGTTGCAAAGCTTTTGGCAAATAATACCAACTATGCAACGATGATTACTGCACCAAGCAATCATCATAACAAAGTCAAATTCATTCAGCTTTCCAATGTGGATGAGAATCAGTTGCTAGCAGTAATCGTTATGCAAAACAATATGGTAAAGAATCGTATTATTGCAATTGACGGTGAATTGGACAACGAAACACTTTTAAAGCTCAATATGATTCTTAATACAAGCTTGAATGGATTATCCATCCAGGAAATTAATCTCGGGGTAATCACAAAGCTAAAGGAGCAGGCCGGTTCACACAGTGAGATTATTTCGCAGGTGTTTGATACTTTGGCACAGGTCATTGGAGAAGATGAGGACCTTGAGATTTATACAAGTGGAACGACCAATATTCTGAAATATCCAGAATTATCCGATTCTGAGAAGGTAGGTAATTTGTTGATGGCCTTTGAGGAAAAGGAAGAGTTGAGAGGTTTGATTGCGGATACGTTTTCAGACGAAGAAAATACTGGAATTCAGGTTTATATAGGTAACGAATCCCCAGTGCAGACAATGAAGGATTGCAGTGTTGTGACAGCAACCTATGAGCTGGGAGATGGAGTAAAAGGAACAATCGGAATTATCGGACCGAAACGTATGGATTACGAAAATGTAATGGACAATTTAAAGAACCTGAAGGCGCAGCTGGATGGAATTTTCGATCATTCCAAGGATAAGAAATAGAAAGGTGGATGTGACGTGGCAGATAAGAAAAAAGTAGACTTAGAGGAAGAAATTCTTACAAATGAGGCTACTGCTGAGGCAGAAGAGAATACTTCAGAGAATGATGCACAGGATGCACAGACAACAAGTGAAACTGAAAATGTAGAGGCAGAAGAGACCGAAGAGAAGAAAGATGGTCTTTTTAAGAAAAAAAAGAAAGACAAAAAAGATGAGCAAATCGAGGAATTAAATGATAAGCTCAAACGCCAAATGGCTGAATTTGAGAATTTCCGTAAACGAACAGAAAAAGAGAAATCAATGATGTTCGATATGGGAGCAAAGACAATTATTGAAAAGGTACTTCCTGTTGTAGATAACTTCGAAAGAGGACTAGCGGCAGTTCCAGAAAACGAAAGAAATGCTTTCGTAGATGGAATGGATAAGGTATACAAACAGATGATGACAGAGCTTGAAGCTGTTGGAGTAAAGGCTATCGAGGCTGTTGGACAGGAATTTGATCCAGAATTCCATAACGCTGTAATGCAGTGTGAGAGTGACGAGTATGAGTCTGGTGTTGTTGCTCAGGAGTTACAAAAAGGATATACCTACAAAGATACCGTTGTAAGACACAGTATGGTATCCGTGGTACAGTAATAGGAATTCAAGTGGCTTATCCACTGAAGATAAATTAGTTTACAATTATCATTAATCATATTTAGGAGGAAAGAATCATGGGAAAAATCATTGGTATTGATTTAGGAACAACCAACAGTTGTGTAGCTGTTATGGAAGGTGGAAAACCAACCGTTATCGCTAACCAGGAAGGTGCAAGAACTACACCATCTGTTGTAGCATTTACAAAAACAGGAGAGAGATTAGTAGGAGAGCCAGCAAAACGTCAGGCTGTTACAAATGCAGAGAAAACAATCTCTTCTATCAAGAGACATATGGGATCTGACTACAAAGTAGCAATTGATGATAAGAACTATAGCCCACAGCAGATTTCAGCTATGGTACTTCAGAAATTAAAAGCAGATGCTGAGGGATACCTTGGTGAGACAGTTACAGAAGCTGTTATTACAGTTCCTGCATACTTCAATGATGCTGAGCGTCAGGCAACAAAGGATGCTGGTAAGATTGCTGGTCTTGATGTAAAACGTATTATCAACGAGCCAACAGCAGCAGCATTAGCTTATGGTCTTGATAATGAGAAAGAACAGAAAATCATGGTATATGACCTTGGAGGTGGTACATTCGACGTGTCTATCATCGAAATCGGTGATGGTGTTATCGAAGTATTATCTACAAACGGTGATACACATCTTGGCGGTGATGATTTTGATAACAAGATCACACAGTGGATGATTGATGAGTTCAAGAAAGCAGAAGGCGTTGATTTATCAACAGATAAGATGGCACTTCAGAGATTAAAAGAAGCTGCAGAGAAAGCAAAGAAAGAATTATCTTCTGCTACAACAACAAACATTAACTTACCATTCATTACTGCTACTGCAGAAGGTCCAAAACATTTCGATATGAACCTTACAAGAGCAAAATTTGATGAGTTAACACATGACTTAGTTGAGAGAACTGCAATTCCAGTGCAGAACGCTATGAAGGATGCTGGTCTTACAAATGCAGATCTTGGACAGGTATTATTAGTTGGTGGTTCTACACGTATCCCAGCTGTACAGGATAAAGTAAAACAGTTAACAGGAAAAGAGCCAAGCAAATCATTAAACCCAGATGAGTGTGTAGCACTTGGTGCTTCTATTCAGGGTGGTAAATTAGCAGGAGATGCTGGTGCTGGCGAAATCTTACTTCTTGATGTAACTCCATTATCATTATCTATCGAGACAATGGGTGGTGTAGCTACAAGATTGATTGAGCGTAACACAACAATTCCTACAAAGAAGAGCCAGATTTTCTCTACAGCAGCAGATAATCAGACAGCCGTAGATATTAACGTAGTACAGGGTGAGAGACAGTTTGCCCGTGATAACAAATCACTTGGACAGTTCCGTCTTGATGGAATCCCACCAGCACGTCGTGGTGTTCCTCAGATTGAAGTTACATTTGACATTGATGCAAATGGTATTGTTAATGTTTCTGCAAAAGACCTTGGAACAGGAAAAGAGCAGCACATTACAATTACATCTGGATCAAACATGTCAGACGATGAAATCGAGAAGGCTGTAAAAGAGGCAGCTGAGTTTGAAGCTCAGGATAAGAAGAGAAAAGAAGCTATCGATGCTAGAAACGATGCTGATTCATTCGTATTCCAGACACAGCAGGCTCTTGATCAGGTTGGAGAGCAGATTGACGCAGCAGATAAAGCAGCTGTAGAGGCTGATATCGCAGCAGTTAAGACAATTCTTGAGGCTCATCCAGAAGCTGAGCAGATGACAGATGCTGACGTTGCTGAATTGAAAGCAGCTCAGGAAAAATTAACAGAGAGCGCTCAGAAGGTATTTGCTAAGATGTATGAGCAGGCGCAGGCTGCACAGGGAGCAGGTCCTGACATGAGTGGCTTTACAGGAGCAGGTCCTGATATGAACGCAGGAACTCAGGGCGCTGATGATGATGTTATCGACGCTGACTTCAAAGAGGTTTAATAAAAGAGAAAAGGCGTCGCCTTTTCCAAGAATGTAGTTGAATGACAGAAGGCTCCGCCTGGTGAGGGATACTCTTGCAGGCGGGGCTTCTCTGGGATAATGAATAGGAAGATAATATGGCAGATAAGAGAGATTATTATGAGGTGCTAGGGGTACCTAAGGGTGCATCAGAAGCAGATATTAAGAAAGCATTTCGTCAGGTGGCTAAAAAGTATCATCCAGATATGCATCCAGGCGATAAGGAATGCGAAGAGAAGTTCAAAGAGGCGCAGGAAGCATATGCCGTATTGAGCGATGCAGAGAAGAGACGTCAGTACGATCAGTTTGGTCATGCTGCATTCGATGGCTCAGGAGGAGCAGGCGGATTTGATTTCTCAGGAATGGATATGGGAGATATCTTCGGAGATATCTTTGGAAGTTTCTTTGGTGGCGGCTCTAGAGGCGGAGCAAGCAACGGCCCAATGAAGGGAGCAAACATTCGAGTACGTTTGAACCTTACTTTTGAAGAAGCAGTTTTTGGTTGCGATAAAGAGGTTGAGTTTACATACAAGAAAGAGTGTGAGACTTGCCATGGTACAGGAGCAAAACCGGGAACAAGCCCAGAAACATGTAGCAAATGTGGGGGAAAAGGTAAGGTTGTCTATACGACACAGTCTTTATTTGGTACTGTGCAGAACGTACAGCCTTGTCCAGCTTGTGATGGCTCTGGAAAAGTGATTCGAGAAAAATGTACTTCTTGTCGCGGAACTGGTTATACACCAACCAAGATGAAGAAGACAGTTTCTATACCAGCGGGTATTGACCATGGACAGTCAATTCGTGTTCGAGATTTTGGAGAACCAGGCAAGAATGGTGGACCAAGAGGTGACTTGATTGTTGAAGTTTCCGTACAGAAGAGTCGTTTCTTTGAACGTCAGGATACCAGTATTTTCTCAAACGTATCCATTTCCTTTGCACTTGCTGCACTTGGAGGAGAGATTCGTATCAAGACAGTAGATGGAGACGTTCTTTACAATATTGCGCCAGGAACTCAAACTGGAACTAGAGTACGCTTAAAGGGAAAAGGTGTTCCAACTCTTAGAAACAAAGAGGTTCGAGGCGACCATTATGTGACATTGGTAGTACAGACACCAACTGGTTTGAGCAAAGATGCGAAGGAATTGTTACGACAGTTTGATGCAGCATCAGGCGATTCTTTAAATCAGGCAGCTTCTGGTTCAGGAGAAGTAAAGCATGAGAAAAAGAAGGGTTTCATGGATAAAATCAAGGAATCTTTGGACGATTTGTAGAATTTTCTGAAAATATATGGTACAAAACGCCTATAGAACTCTTTTATAGAATATTGTATGATGACTTTGTAAGAGGCTTTTTTTACAACATCTTGTGTGAAATACGAAATTATGAAGCAGAATGACAATATCTAGTGGGTGATAGGAGTGGGGACCATGAACCAAGGAAAGACTGCAGTAGAGAATCCGGCAGCTTTCCGCGAATGGTGTTTCAACGAGACAGTAGAAATTGAGCATAATAGAAAAACACTATCCGAGGAAAGAATGCAATTCGAAGCAGAGAAGAGAGAATTTGAACGAATTCAACTTGAATATCTGCGAAGAAAAGAGATTGAGGAAAAACGCTTAGAGCAGGAGAGAAGTCTTGTCGAGATGAAGCTAAGAATTTTGGAAGAAGAATTACAGGGGCTTGCTTCCGAAAAGAAAAAGTTAGAAAGACAGAAGGCATTTTATAGTAAAGTGCAGGAATACGAGCAACAATCGCAGAAATCATATGATGATTACGAGGATGTGGGATATTCGAATGTTGTAAGCGGAGAGATGTTCTTTACAGGGGTTGCAAGCAAACAATCCTTAAAGAAACGTTATAAAGATCTCATTAAAATTTACCATCCAGATAATCTGAATGGAGATACCGATACCATACAAGAGATTAATCGTGAGTTTGATGAACTCTGTAAGGTGTTCGGATAGGATAATAGCAGTGCAAAGACTGAGGAATTTTTCCTCGGTCTTTTTTACTTATAGGAAAGAGATATCCTATGAACTAGAAGATGGATTTTTCTTGAATGACAAATGAATAAATTCAAAAAGAAGCGACCATACTATAGGAAAACAATAAAGGAGAATATGTATGGTATTAACAGAAAAAGAACTATCCACACTTCAGGATTTAAAAACGCAGGAACAGTCTTGTGTGACAAAGTATTCCCTCTACGA